>CAZKRE010000414.1:0-1500 GCA_964555075.1 uncultured Phycisphaeraceae bacterium | reverse complement strand
CGAATGGTCCCGACAGGGCTATTCCGGTCGCCGAATCCGGCCCATCTTCGCCGATCTGGTAGGCAGCCCGACCGCCGACCACAACCGGCGGGGTAGATCGGCCCCGATCCCCCTTAGACGCCGACAGGTCGTGCAGCGCCGCGTGCAACATCAGCCGTTGCAGTTGTCGAGGCCTTGGCGAAGTGCTCGTCCGTCGTCTGGAGGTAGTGCCGCTCGGCCACGCCGCGGCTGTTGCCGATCCACGCCGTCACCACCTGGATCGGGTACAGGTCCGCAAGCTCGGTTTGCCGGGTCGCCCGCAGGTTGTGCCAGAGGCGCGGCCACACCGGGAGCCCCGCCGCCTTGATGCTCTGCCGCATCGCGCGGAACAGGGTCGCCCCGGCCATCCCTCGGAGCATCGGCAGTACCATCGGCTCGCCCTCGCGTGCGGCGTCGTAGACGGCCTGTAACGGCTCCGCGAGTTCGGGGAACAATGGGATCACCCGCGTCGCTCGATCGGCGTGGCGGGCGTTCTTCGCGTCCGTGACCACGATCCGGCGCTCATCCCACCGGATATCCTCCCACCGCAGGGCCGCGGGCTCGCTCGGCACCCGCAGGCCGCCCCACCGCGCGAGCGCGAATAGGAGCCGCCACTGGGCGGACGGGAGCCCGGCCATCACGCGGCGGGCGTCATCAGCCCCGATCATCCGCTGGCGGGAGCGGTTGCCGACTGCCGACGTTGGGATGTTCGCCCACGGGTTGAGGCCGATCAGGTGGTTGTCGATCGCCCACGCGAAGACCATCTTGGCGTCGCTTGACCGCTTGCGGACGGTCGCCTCGGCCATGCCCCGCGCCAGCAGGGCGCGACGGAACCCGGCCGCGTCGCCCGGGGTGATTGTGGAGAGCGGGCGGTCCCGGCCCCAGTGCTCGATCGTCAGCCGCTCGGCCTGCCTCATGCGGACCATGCTGGCGGGTGAGACGTTGCCCTCCCTTGCGTCGAGGTAGCGGTCCCACAACGGCCCGAGCGTCGTCACCACGGCCGCCGGCGCGATCCCAATGGCCGCGATCCGCTCGCGGAGCCGAACGTCTATGCCCATGAGCCAGCGCATCGACTCCTCAGGGGGCGTGGTCATGGTGATATGGGCGGCGTGCAGCTTGTCGATATGGGCCTGTACCTGGGTTGCGGCCTTTTTCGTCACCGTCCCCAGCGCCAGCGTCTTACGCCGCCGATTGCGGTCGAGGAACTGGATCGCCCATGCGTTGCCGCGCCGATACAGGCTGCTCATGCCGGGGGGCCTCCGCGATGGTTCGATGGCGGACCAGCCAGTCTACCACGGTCGGGGGGTGATAGCCGAAGCGCCGCCCGCCCAGTTGGATGCGCGGCATCCCGTCCGCAACCATCTTCTGGATGAGGTCTTCGCTGATCCCCAGCCACGCGGCGAGGTCGTCGGCACTCAGGATCTCCCGCGTCGGCAGCGGCTTGGCCTCGGTGGTGCTGGTACTCATGTCAATCCTCGTTTG
>CAZKRE010000413.1:0-1508 GCA_964555075.1 uncultured Phycisphaeraceae bacterium | reverse complement strand
TCCCGCTCGCCGATGCCGCCCCGCGTGAAGCTGCCCGGCGGCCAATCCACCAGGTCGTGCAACCCCTGCTCCTCGATGTAACGCGCGTGGAACAGGTGCAGGCGACGCTCAAACTCCGGCGACCGCCGCGGCGACGCGGTGCTGATCAACCCGTCCCCCCGCCCCAGCTCAATCAGCGTCTTCACCACCAGATCGTCGTAGAACGCCGAAAGCGACCCCATCTCCCCGCTGTAGAGGACGTCCGCCCACGCCATCAGCACCGAATGCAGGTTCCAGTCCGCGAACCACGTCGGGTGCTGGATCAGGTACTCGTGCGTATAGCGGGCGGTCTGGTAGTGGGCGTCACAGGCGTAGTGGCTCAACTGGTTGATGTACGCGTCCCCCTCGTAGGGGATCCGCTCGCGGTCCCCATCCACGTACATCCCGCAGAACGTCGTCGCCTTGATCGTGTGATGGCACAGGTCCCACACCGCGTTGAGCGTCGCGTCGGAACAGGTAAACGCGGCGGCCGAACCGTCGAACGGCACATGCACCGCCACCTGCCGCACGCTCGACGGGTCCACCTCGTGCGGGCCGCACTCGATCTCGCAGTACCGCCACGGCAGCACCTCCCCCGCCGCCGCCGGCATCGGGATCGCCCCCCGCCCCGTGTTCCTCTCGTCCGCCGGGATCGCGACGCGGTACGCGTGCGTCCCCTCCTTCAAAGGAACCGCCACCACGCGGTAGCGCACCGTGCCCGGCGGGTCCCGGTCCAGCGCCCCCGACGCGTCGAGCTTCTCACCCAGGTGAACACGCAGCGCCCCGCCCCCCCTCTCATCCGCCCCCCCGTCCGCCCCCATCCCGTCCGCCCCCCCATCCGCCCCCTTGCGGCTGGCGCGGAACTCCACCGTCCCGAACATCGCCTTGCCGAAATCAAAGAACCAGTGCGCCCTCTCGCCCGCGCCCCGCCGCTCCGCCCGCGCCGCAGGCCGCGAGGACCGCACGAGCATCGGGGGCTCGCACGTATACCGCCCCGGCGCCTGCCACGCCCGCACCGCGTCACCCACCTCGGCCACGGGTCGTCGGAGTCTCGCCTTCTCAGTCACAACCGCATCCGCTCCCAAGTCTCCCCCCATCCCCTTTCCCCCTCGCCTCTCCCCCGGCCCCCGGCCCCGACCCCCCGGCCCCCGGCCCCCGGCCCCCAACCCGCCATGCTACCACGCGCCCCGAGCACCGCAGCCGGTCCCCCGGTTCGGCGACTCACGCCGCGAGCGAGCCCCCCATCCGGCTCTCCCGCGTCTGCATCGCGACGGCCGTCTTCCCATGCACCGCGCCGAACGTGACGTTGAACGTCGCGCTCGGCCCCGCCGCCGTCGACCGCTTCGCCCGCACCTTGTACACCAGCGACACCGCCCCCGCGGGGATCGTCGCGTCGCGGTACCGCTTCTTCCCCGTGCTGCCGAGGTACGCGTACTCGCCCGACGGCTCGATCCGCCGCCAGACGTCGTACATCACGCCCGTGCTCCCCC
>CAZKRE010000412.1:0-1519 GCA_964555075.1 uncultured Phycisphaeraceae bacterium | reverse complement strand
CCGCTGGTTCGTTCGTCAACGCCTGCAGATACTCGTGATAGGCATAGGCCCGGTCTCGCCGCTTGCCGGTTGTCTCGCGCAAGACGCCGAGTTCAGCGAGGAGGTCGATCGCTTTCCGCGCGGTTGGCGCCGTCGTGCTCAACAGCGAGGTGGCCAGCGGCGCCGTGACCACCGGGTGCCTGGGCAGCAGGTCGAAAAGCTGGATCGCCGACACCGATGATCGTTTGTGGTGCACGACCCGTCTTCGGTCCTGGCCGATGAGCCGGTGCAGCGCCTGCGCGACCCGGACCCCGTCGTCGGCGGCTTCGCGGACGCAGTCCAGGAAGTAGTCGGTCCAACCCTCCCAGTCGCCGTCGACGCGGACGGCCGCCAGGCGGTCGTAGTACAGCTGCTGGCGTCGCCGAAACGCGAGGCTCAGGTAGAGAAGCGGCTGATCGAGCAGCCCCCAGTGCTCGACCAGCAGCGAGATCAGCAGCCGCCCGATGCGGCCATTGCCATCGAGAAACGGGTGGATCGTTTCGAACTGCACGTGCGCAAGCCCGGCCCGCACCAAGGGTGGCAACGGGTCGTCGGCGTGGAGCCACCGCTCGAGCTGGCCCAACGTTTCCGCGAGCTGATCCGGCGGCGGAGGCACGAAGCGGGCGGTGCCCGGGCGACTGCCGCCGATCCAGTTCTGCGAACGGCGGATGGCGCCGGGCTGCTTCTCTTCGCCGCGGACGCCGCGCATTAGGATGCGGTGCGTTTCGCAGAGCAGCCGGACGCTGAGCGGCAGGCCCTTGGCGTCCGACAGCTGACCGCGAGCATACGCGAGTGCATCGACGTAGCTGCAGACCTCCTCGACGTCTTCGGGTCGGTCGCTGGTCTTCGTCGCCTCGAACGCCGCCACGTCGCGGAGCGTCGCCTGCGTCCCCTCGATCTGCGACGACACCACGGCCTCTTTGCGCACGAAGCCGTAAAGAAACCAGCCCGGATCAGGCACCATGCCCCCGGCCACCCGCAATCGCCCGAGGGCCGCCAGGGCTCCCGTGTGCCGCTCGGCCAGGCTGCCCTCGACCACCAGCGGAGGGCCCGCCGGCGGCAGCGGCGATGGGACGAAGGCCCGGACCTCTTCGCCGTGGGCCGCGGCGATCCGGTAAGTGCCGGTCTGTCGGGCCATGCCTGAGAAACCTGCCTTTCGTAGCCTCCAACACTAAGATACTATCCTTTCTTAGTCAATGCCATCGAAGGCCCAGCGGAACATTTAAGCCCACCCGCCTATACATTCTGCCGCGCCCCGGACTTGACCACCCACCGGCCGCTAGACAAATGTGGAGGTGCGCGTGATCAGCCTCACACGACTGCGCGTGTTCTGGTGTCGGCGTCCCGACGCCGAGACGCCGCTGCGACAGTGGTAGAAGC
The DNA here is from genome assembly GCA_964555075.1 of uncultured Phycisphaeraceae bacterium. Taxonomy (GTDB): domain Bacteria; phylum Planctomycetota; class Phycisphaerae; order Phycisphaerales; family Phycisphaeraceae; genus CAZKRE01. Next base: position 121 of record CAZKRE010000412.1, on the reverse strand, counting down.
TGGCTCTGCACGCCCGGTGGCACAGCCTCCAGGAGCTGCGGCTGGACCTGCCCCACACCGATGGTGTCATGAACAGGCGTGGCGAGACATTGACCGTGTTCAACATCGGCAGCAACAAGTA
>CAZKRE010000411.1:0-1520 GCA_964555075.1 uncultured Phycisphaeraceae bacterium | reverse complement strand
TGTCGCCGCTGGGGCGGGACGACTTCATCCGCATCCTCACCGAGCCGGACGGCGCGCTGACGAAGCAGCAGGTCGCCCTGCTGGGCGTCGAGGGGCTGGCGGTCCGCTTCGAGGAGGGCGCGGTCGGCGCGATCGCGGACCTCGCGGCCGAGGCGAACGCGTCGCTCGAAAACATCGGCGCCCGGCGGCTGATGACGATCGTGGAGAAGGTCTTCGAGCAGGTGAACTTCGACGCGCCCGAGCGCGTGGCGCGGGGCGAGACGGAGTTCGCGGTGACGGAGGCGTTCGTGCGCGAGCAGGTCGGCCCGCTCGTGAAGGATCGGGACCTGTCCCGGTTCGTGCTGTAACTCGTAAGGAGACTCTGCATGTCCGATTCGGGCGCCATCTTCGGCAAGATCATCAGCGGCGAAATCCCCAGCCACAAGGTGTACGAGGACGATCGGGTCTACGCGTTTCTCGACATCGGCCCGCTGTCGCGCGGGCACACGCTCGTCATCCCCAAGCGGCGGGCGGACCGGCTGGACGAGCTGCCGGACGAAGATGCCGCCGCGATCGGCCGGGCGCTGCCGCGGATCGCGCGGGCGGTGCTGCGGGCGACCGGCGCGAAGGACTTCAACCTGCTGCAGAACAACGGCGCCGCGGCGCACCAGGCGGTGGCGTGGGTCCACTTCCACATCATCCCGAAGCACGCCGACGGCAGCGGATTGCCGATCGAATGGCCCGCGGGGACGCTCGACGGCGACGAGGGCGCCAAACTCGCGGAGTCGATCCGCGGTGCGCTGCAGTAACCCGCGCTCGCGTCCCGTTAGCCGCCGCGCTTGCGCGGCGCGGGCGTCCGGGGTCGTTGTGCGCCCCGCGCGGCCCAAGGGCCGCGGCTAACTTAGAGGGAGCCCTTGGTGCTCGGGATCGCGTCGCCCGTGATGCGGACCGCGTCGCGGAGCGCCCGGCCGAACGCCTTGAAGATCGCCTCGGCCATGTGGTGGCTGTTCTCGCCCCAGGGGACCTCGATGTGGAGGTTCATCTTCGCGGCGTTGGCGACGGCCTGGAAGAACTCGCGGACGAGCTGCGTGTCGAACTGGCCGATCTTGCCCGGGTCGCGGAACTGGACGCGGAACACCAGGTGCGGTCGGCCGGAGAGGTCGAGCGCGACGCGTGCGAGGGCCTCGTCCATGCAGACGTCCGCCGAGCCGTAGCGCTCGATGCCCTTCTTGTCACCCAGCGCCTTCTCGAGCGCCTGCCCGAGCACGATGCCGACGTCCTCGACGGTGTGGTGGTCGTCGATGTGGGTGTCGCCGGCGGCGCGGACGTCAAGGCCGAGCCGGCCGTGCCTGCCGATGTGGTCGAGCATGTGGTCGAAGAAGCCGACGCCGGTCTTGTTGGTGTAGGCGCCGCCGTCGAGGTCGAGCGACAGCGTGATGTCGGTTTCGTGGGTCTTGCGGCTGAGGGTGGCGGTGCGGGGCATGAGGCTCTTCCGGGGGCGGGGGGCGGGGCGCGGGCGGGGTCAGGTTCGCGAGGCCGCG
>CAZKRE010000410.1:0-1522 GCA_964555075.1 uncultured Phycisphaeraceae bacterium | reverse complement strand
GCCGCGCTCAGGATGAGCGTCGCGGGCGCGGCCAGCCGCGAAGATTGACCGCCCCGCACCACCGGCTCGAACACGCGGCACCCGCCTGGCCACGACGCTAACATCGCGCGCATGCAGACGCTCTCCACCCCCGGCGACACCTCGTGGTTCGTGCATGACCGGTTCGGCCTGTTCATCCACTGGGGCCTCTATTCGCTGCCCGCGCGGCACGAGTGGGTCAAGTGCCGCGAGCGAACCACCGACGCCGAGTACGACCGGTACTTCCGCCACTTCGACCCGGACCTCTACGACCCGACGCAGTGGGCCGACGCCGCCGCCGGCGCGGGCATGAAGTACTTCGTCATCACCACGAAGCACCACGAGGGCTTCTGCCTCTGGGACTCGGACCTCACCGAATACAAGAGCACCCGAACGCCCTGCGGGAAGGACCTGCTCAAGCCGATGGTGGAGGCGTTCAGCGCCCGCGGGCTGCGCACGGGTTTCTACCACTCGCTCCTGGACTGGCACCACCCGCACTACGTCGTCGACAGCCGCAACCACCCGCGGGCGCAGGACGGTGAGGCCGCGATCCGTGCCGCCAACGAGGGGCGGGACCAGTCGGCGTACGCCGCTTACCTCCGAGGCCAGGTGCGCGAGCTGCTGACGCGGTTCGGCCGGGTCGACGCGCTCTGGTTCGACTTCTCCTTCCCCGACAAGGAACACCCCCGCGACTTCACGAAAGGAAAGGGCCGCGACGCCTGGGAGAGTGCGGCGCTCTACCGGATGATCCGCGAGTTGCAGCCCCACGTGATCCTCACCGACCGGCTCGACCTGGACATGCCGCTGTCGGGCGGTGACATGAAGACGCCCGAGCAGTCACAGCCGCGGCAGTGGGTGACGATCCGGCACGAGGGATCCGACGTCCCGGTCGTGTGGGAGGCTTGCCAGACCTTCTCCGGGTCGTGGGGCTACGCCCGGGACGAGATGGACTGGCGATCGTCGGAGCAGCTGATCCAGACGCTCATCGACTGCGTGAGCAAGGGCGGCAACCTGCTGTTGAACGTCGGGCCGACCGGCCGCGGCGAGATCGACGCCCGCGCGCTCGACCGCCTCGCGGATATCGGCACGTGGATGAAGCGGCACAGCCGGAGCATCTACGGCTGCACCCAGGCGCCCGCCGAGTTCGAGACGCCGCAGGACTGCCGGCTGACTTACCACCCGGAGAAGAAGCGGCTCTACGTGCACGTCTTCGCCTGGCCGTACAAGCACCTGCACCTGGACGGGGCGTTCCGCGAGCGCGTGGCGTACGCGCAGCTGCTGAGCGACGCGAGCGAGCTGAAGATGGGCCTCGACGACTGGCACGCCCAGCACGTCCCGACGGGGCAGCAGACGCTGACGCTGAACCTGCCCCAGCGGCGGCCGGATGAGGCGGTGCCGGTCATCGAACTGTTCCTGCGCTGAATCGAGCGGTTGCCTCGCCGCCGGCCAGTCAGCCGCGGCGGCGGAGCATCAGCAGGCCGCCCAGGGCGAGCAGGCCCATGCT
>CAZKRE010000409.1:0-1534 GCA_964555075.1 uncultured Phycisphaeraceae bacterium | reverse complement strand
TGAAGCTGCGCTGAGGCGATCGGTTCCATGCGCCGGGGTCGGGCCGGCACAGAGGGGAGGGTGTCGGCGTGAGTGTGATCTTCCTGCTGATGCTGGTGCTGCTGGCGGTCGGTGCGGCGCTGATCTGGCGCGGGCTCGTGGGGGCGCCCGAGTTCACCGGGCCGGTGTGCGCGAAGTGCGGCTACGACGTGCGGACGATCATCCTCGGCCGCGCGGGCGACGCGCCGATGGCGTGCCCGGAATGCGGCAACGACCTCGCGACGCGCCGCGGCATCGCGTTCGGCCGGCGGGCGCGGCGGCCGGGGCTGGTCGTCGCGGGGGCCGTGCTCGCGGCGCCGATGCTGCTCGTCACGGCGGGCGGCGTGGCGCAGGCCCTGCTCGGCATCAACTGGCAGGACCTCAAGCCCACCGGCTGGCTCATCGCCGACGCCCGGGCCGACAGCCCCCGGGCGTGGCGACCGCTCCAGGACCGGCTGTCGCGCGGCCGGCTGACGCCCGACGAGACCCAGCGGGCGGTCGAGCAGCTCATCGCCGTCGTCCGCGCCGACCGGGCGCGCGGCGGATCAGGCCCGCTGCACTGGGCCGACGACTTCCTCGGCCTCGCGCTGGCGAAAGGGCACGTGCCAGACGAGCAGCTCCAGCGGCTGTGCGACGCCTTCTACGGCCGGCCGACCGTGTCCGGCGACAGCCGCGTCCGCACGGGCCGCCCGCTCGAGCTCCGGGTGGCGGCGGGGCAAACATGGGACCTCCCGAGCCTGCGGTTCATCAAGGCGCTACGCGAGGCCCGCACCGCGAGCGGGGAAACGCTGCGACTGTGGGACGACGTGCAGAGGCAGGAGCGACCGGCCGCGGAGTACCTCAGCCGCGACGGGAAGTGGGACATCGAGGCGATCGTCCCCGACGGTCTACCGCCCGGCGAGCACGTGCTGACCTTCACCGTCGACATGGGCGTCCTGCCCGACGCATCGCCGATGGCCGGGCCGGACGGCCGACCCGGGCAGCGGCCGCGGTGGGTGAACCCGCGACTCGTGTGGACCGAGACGGTCGAGCACACGGTGACGGTCCTGCCGAAGGACGCGGTGATGGTCACGCTCGTGACCGATCCCGCGATGGACCCGCGGAAGCTCGGGCACCTGCGCGCCCCGCGTCTGGTCCTGACGCTCGGCCGCCGCAAGCCGCAACTCGCCCTCGACTGGCCCGACCACGGCAACGACGCCGTGCCGGTCGCGTTCGATCTCTTCTGGCGGATCGACGGGAAGGAGACGAAGCTGGGCAGCTACGCCCGCGCAGGCGGACGCCAGCGGTCGACCTCGAACACGGACATCGACCCGCTCCCGCCGGCCGTGAGCGCGGTGGACCTCATCCTCCGGCCGAGCACGGAACTCGCGGAGGAGCTGCCCGATGTCACGGAGATCTGGGGGGAGGAGATCGTCTTCGAGGGCGTGCCGCTGGAGCGGTTCGACCTGCCGGTGGAGTCGGCGGAGCCGTGAGTGAGCGCAAGCCTACGCGTGGACGCGCTCGGGCCGCGGTGCGG
>CAZKRE010000408.1:0-1569 GCA_964555075.1 uncultured Phycisphaeraceae bacterium | reverse complement strand
GGTGCCGAGTGGCTGGCGGGCGGCCAGGCACTGTTCACGGTGCGCTGACCATGCGCGGCCGCTCCGTCCATTTTCGACGCTGGCTGCTCGTCCTGGGGATCCTCGGGATGGCGCTGCCGGCCGATGCCGCCGCGCAGTGCAGGGGCGCCGGCAACTGGCGCGGCGTCGACAGCATCAGCCCACAGCTGATCACGTTCACGACACCGACGATCGTCGAGTTCGATAACGAGTGGATCGTCTACGGCTCGGTCGTGACCGTCAACGTCAGGAGCGCCCGCCAGGGGACGGTTCCCCTGGCCTGGTCGCTCTGCCTGAACGCCGAAACCCCGAATCTGGGTTCGTCACAGGGCGTCACGAAACCACTTTCAGACCTGCAGTTCGACCTGATGGACGGCAGCTGGCGACCCGTCTCCCGCACGGAAGAACAGATCGTTACAGGCAACGGCAACTCCGTCGTGCAACTGCGTCTCCGGGTGCGACTGGCATGGGGTGAAGATCCGCCCGGCTCGTTCGGCACGCTCCTCCGCTTCACCATAGGCGGCTGATGCGCCGCCGGGCCGCCTGGATTTCACTCCTGCTGGTGACCGCCGGCAGCCCGGCTGCGTTCGCGCAGGAGCCGGCCGTGCCCGACAGCGTTGCGCCCTCCAGCCTGGTCGTCCGCATCGGGGAGGCGACGCCAGGCGCCATCACGTCCGGCGTCGTACGCGTACCCCGTCCCGCGGATGCCACGAAGGGCTCCTACCGTGTGCGAAGCACGGACGGGGTGAGCCTCTTCGCTCCACCGGAGGGCGCGATCCACGTCCGGGACAGTGAGGGCCTGGTCCCGATCACCTTTTCGGTACCACGAGACGCACCCGCCGGCCGGATGTTCGTCGCGCACATGGTCGTTCGCTGGGACAACGGCGCAGAGTGGACCGCCGAACTGGAGTCCGGCGTCACTGTTCACCGCGGCATCGAACTGCGACTGGACACCGCGAGCGTCTTCGTTCCGCGTGGCGCCAGTACTCGCCTCGGATTCGAGATCCGCAACACCGGCAATGCGCCCGACACCGTGCGCCTTCGCTTCCTGAAGCCCGGCAACTGGGCGATCGATGCACCGGGGCCCCTCGTCGTGGCCGCCGGGGGCGTGCACGCCGACAGCATCCGCATCCGGATGCCATCCGATGCGCGGGACGGCGAGGTGCAGATCGTACGGGTTTCGGCGGAGGGGCTGGGCGGCGAGGCGGCTGCGAACGTCGCGGTGCTCGTCGCCGAGCAGCTCCAGGACCCGGGCGGGTTGATTCGTCTACCGGCCACCGTGACGCTCGGCGCGAGCGACGCGAGGTTGCTCGAGCAGACCCCCGTCTCGCTCGCCCTGGAAATGGCCGGCTCGCTCGGTGGCGACACGGAGGCCAGCCTGCTCGTCCGGCGCACGCCCGCTGCGGCCACGCCGCCGGCGTTCTATCGCTACTTCGCCGGCCCGAGCTTCCGCATGGAACTGCGCAATGGGCGCAACCGCCTGACCGCGGGTGACGTGTTCTACATGAGTTCCTCACTGCACGGCGCCGGCACCTTCGGCAGTGGCGTCGA
>CAZKRE010000407.1:0-1583 GCA_964555075.1 uncultured Phycisphaeraceae bacterium | reverse complement strand
GGCGTCGCCTGCCCCGCCGCCGGACTCTCGCCGGCCCCGGCGCGTGAACCCGCCGCAGCCCCCGTCTCCTGCCCGGCCCCGGGCGCGGGCGGTGGCTCCATCGCCTGCTGCGCGAGCTGCCGCGACAGGGTCTCGAGTTGCTGCTGGAGCATCCGCCTGTCGGTCGGCGAGAAGTCGCCCCGGTCGATCTTCGTGCGCAGCGCTTCGAGCTCCGCCGCCGCGCTCGCGAAGTCGCCCCGCCGCAGCGCCGCCGCGAACCGGTCCGCCGGGCCCCGTTGCCCCGCGTCGAGCCGGCTGAGCTGATTCCGCAGCGTGCGGAACTGCGCCTCCCGCTCCTCCCGAGCCGCGGCGATCCGATCCTGCACCGACGACAGCTGCGCCACCGCCTCCTGCCGCGTCGCCGGGTCGCTCAGGTCCCGGTTCGTCAGCGCCGCCAGCTCCCGGCTGAGCCCCGCCGGGTCGTCCGTCAGTTCCTGCGTCGCGTCCCCCGCCGCCTCCTCGAGCAGCGCCTTCGCCTCGACGATCTGCCGGTTCGCTTCTTCCGCCCGCTCGCGCTGCGCCGCCGCCTGCCGCTGATCCTCCCGCCGGCCGAGCGGGTCCGCGTCCGGCCGCACGAACACCGCCAGGAGCGCCACGACCGCCGCCGCCAGCGGGACCCACGCCCAGTGCCGCCGCAGCCGCACCGGGAACGCCCCCCCGATCGGCAGGCCCGCCACGCTCTTCTCCGCGTCCCGCCGGATCGTCTCCGCCATCGGCTCATCGGGCAGCGTCTCGACGTAGAGCGCCGTCCCCACCCGGTCCTGCAGCCGCAGCCGATGGTCGATCATCGCCGCCACCGCCGCGTCAGCCGGCCGCCTCGCCAGCGCCACCCCCGCCGCCGCCAGCACCGCGACAACCCCCACCGCCGCGTACGCCCACCCCGGCACCGGCAACGCCAGCAGCCGACCCGCCAGCAGCATCCCCCCCGCCACCGCGAACCCTGCCGTCGCCGTCCACCCCAGCGCAGAGAGCCACCGCTGCAGCGTCAGCCGCAGGCGGGCCTGGGCGATGGAGCGTCGGACCGCGGACATGGTTGCGTTCCCGGCGGAAGGTCCCTGAATCATAGTCGCCCAGCGGCCCCCGAGCCGGTTCCGGAGCTAAGATAAGCCGGTCTTCCACCCCCATACCGCCGGGCTTCACCGCCCGGCCCCCCGAACGGAGACGATCGCATGGGCGACGGAGCTGGCGGTCTTTCGGACGTGCTGCGCCGCATGGCTGAGGGTGAGCCCGCGCGCCCCTCGGCAGCCCGCGCCCGCTCCGCCTCCGCCGAAGCCCCGCCCGTGAGCGAGGCCAGACCCGTCGCACCCCGCTCCGCGCCCCGCCGGCCCGCGGCGCACGGGCACGACAGCCTCAAGGCCGCGGCCGTCCCGGTCTGCCTCACCGTGGCCGCCCTCCTGCTCGTCCCCGCCACCTGGGCGGTCCTCGTCCTCGCCGGCGCCGACGTCTGGCGGAGCGACTGGCCGAGCGCCCGGAGCATGGCCGCCGCCATGCTCACCTGCCTCCCCCTCGCCGCCGCCCTCGCCGCCGGCGCCCTCTACCTCCGC
>CAZKRE010000406.1:0-1584 GCA_964555075.1 uncultured Phycisphaeraceae bacterium | reverse complement strand
GCGGAGGGCCGCGAGGGCGACCAGCATCACCGTCGCCGCGGCCGGCTCCGGGACCTCGACCACCTGAAAGTTGTCCCAGCGGGAGATGGAGCCCTGTTGATTCCCCACGCTCGCCCGCACGCCCGGCGCCCCCGAAGCGAACGTGGTGTCGGTGCCATTGATGCTCTGCACGAGTTCGCCGTCACTGTCGTAGATCGACGCGCTCAGCGCCGTGCCGTTGACGGTGAGGCTGATCCGCCACCAGGCGGTTTCGGGGTTGTCGAGTCCTTGCGGGTAGGTGATGCCACCCGCGCTGGCGACGACGGCGTTCCCGCCGTTGTCTGCGGTGGCTTGCCGCCAGATGCGGAATGTCTGGTTGCGGAGTTCGGCGGAGTAGAAGTTGCCGCGGTCCTGGATCCGGGCCGCCACGCCCGTCAGTTGCCCCGTCGAACTCGACCATCGCCCTTGGAAGAAATCCGACGTCACGGTGTAGTCGGACCACGACGAGGCATCCCCGCCTTGGTACGCGGCAACGGGATTGGTGTCGTGCGCTCCCTCGTAGACGCTGTTCTGGATACTCGCGGTGCCGTTGAGCACCGACCAGCCGGTCGGCTGGGTTCCATTGTCACCGGTGAAGTCTTGCGAGTACGGCAAGATCGGGTCCGCCGCGGCGACGGACGCCATGCCGGTCATGAACGTGGCGGCGAAGAGGTTCCGAAAGGTCGTCGATCCAAACATGTCCTCACTCCTGTGTGAAAGGTGACAAAGGCACGGGCGCGATCGCGCCAGCCGACTGGTACCGAAGATGTTCCAGGCTCTCAGCGCGGCCAGGTGCAGGACGCCGCGACTGCCCAAACACCTGGCGCTGCAGGGGCAGCACGTCGCGGGCGTAGTCGAGGTCGGCCGGGCGGCAGCCGCGGTGGGCGGCGAGGGCCGCTGCACAACCGGCGGCCTCGCCCATCGGGACCGCGTTCCCGGTGACGCGGTAGGAGGCGTGGGCGTAGAAGTCGCCGCTGATGCACCGGCCCGCCATGAGCATGTTGTCGATGTCCCGCGCCACCAGCGCGCGGTATGGGATGTCGTAGGGCAGCGTACGAGGCACGGGCTTGGGTTCGATGCCTCCGTCCCCGCGGGCGGACGTCGCATGGACGTCGATACCGAAGCGGCACTCGCACACGGCGTCGTCGTGCCGGCGACCGGCGACAAGGTCGTCGAGGGTGATGCGGTACAGCCCCGCGGGGCGGCGGCTCTCGCGGATGCCGATCTGTGCCGCCGTCGCGAGGATCCGCATCTCGCGCCAAGGTCCGCCGAGTTTCCGGAGCCCGTCGACGAACTCGTGGACCTCGCGGCGTGCGGCCATGGTCGCGTCGGTCACGTGCTGGGCGTCGCGCGAGTCGCGGCCGTACTCGTGATTCACCATGACCGCGAAGAGGTCCGGGTAGACCTGGAACAGCGTCGGGTGTGCATAGGAGGGCGAGAGGCCCGCCCGCCGGCACTCCTGAAACATCGCCGCCTTGATCTCGGCGGTGCCGTAGACCCGTCGGTCGTGGAATCGCGCGGCGGCGCTCGAGTCGATCCCGGTCACCATTGCCATCAGCGTCATCG
>CAZKRE010000405.1:0-1605 GCA_964555075.1 uncultured Phycisphaeraceae bacterium | reverse complement strand
TCCAACAATGAGTCCTCGCGGCTCCTCGGAAGGCCGCGCACCGCCTGAAGGCTCGCTGCGCACCTTGCGGGGGCGGCGGCGGGCGTAGACATCGGTGCACACGGTGGGGTTCCCGACACGGCGGCCGCCGGCCGCGGCCTTGATGCTGAAGCGGATGAACCCGTGTGACCGGGCGACCTCGGCCCGGCCCCGCCGAACGAGCGAGCGGTAGCTGAGAAACGCCTGAGCCACCGTCTCCGCGACGGCCTCCTCGCGATCCGCCGGCCGTAACCACGCGAACTTCCGCCGCGCGTGACGCACCAGGTGCGGCAGCACCTCGAGGAACAGCGAATCGTCGTCGGCACGAACATTCTGTTGCAGTTGACCCATGGAACGCTCCTTGTGCGAGACCGTCCCTGGGCCGCTGCGGGCCGGGACGGTCGTGGTGAAAACACGACCGCCCCGACACATGCGGGGCGGAGCAAAAGCGAAATAAGTGCCTCTGGAAACCGGAGTCAGGCCCCGGACATAGGACACGGGTATTCCGCGGATACGCTCGTTCAGACGCAGCGGGAAGCCGCTCCAAGCCTGATGTGGAGAGGTGCTGTGGGATGCTGCTACCCGACCGGTGCGGCGTCGAAGTTCATCGACCGGTCTCCCGGAGCCCGATCGCTCACCTGCGAAACCAAGTGTTCCGCGGGGGCAACGGCCAAGCGGATGGAAAGTCGCCACGTCGACCGATGGAAGTTCGCCTAACTTTCCGAGTAGGCGGCCGCGTCTCCACCCTCGTGCGGGATGCGCAAGCTGCTAGCCCGACCCCCTATCGGCCCGACCCGACTCGGGTTCTCACCGCCCGAACGCTCCCGTCATTACGCTCCGCACGACTGCGAAAATGCCGTACGGCGAGGGCGAACGATCAATCAGCAAGGGCTACCGACAACCGTCTAATGCAGCGGCTCCATCATCTGGAGCGGGAGAGAGTCCCGGAGATACATGCCGGGGTGTGTCTGGGGACCCGAGTGTGCGTGCCGACGTGCGATCATCCTGGCCACGTGATCGAGGAATGCGTCGACGCCGCAGCGTCCTGGAACTTCTGCCTAGCTAGCACAGGTGGAAGCGGCGGCGGTTCCGCTTGATCGTGCCCTGCCAGTCGTCCCGGGTGACTTCCGAGATGCTGACCGACACCGCGCCGTTGTCGAGGCGGAGGAAGGAAGCGACCTCGCGGTGGTCGCCCCAGATCCGCTGGATCAGGTGGAGCCCGGACCGCCCCGGTACCACATCGATCATGTCCTCCGTCTTGGGGGTGACGAGGGTCTGGAACGACCCCGCCAGCCGCAGGTCGGGCGTGAGGTTGGGCAGGTCGTCCGCATCGACCGTCCACGACGCCGAGTCTGTTGAGCACCGCTGGGTCGGGATACGGAACGTCCACTCCCGCTGGACGCAGTCAATCAGCAGCACCGCCCCGAAGCACCGGCCGTGCATGCCCCACATCGATTCGCCCAGCCTGCTCAGGGACGCCAGCATCGACATGCGGAACTGTGGCATGTTGAACGGTGGGAACGCCTCCGCTTCGCCAGTCTGCCCCGCGGCGTCGACCATCTGGAGGTAACCGCCCTGAGGCAGGAG
>CAZKRE010000404.1:0-1608 GCA_964555075.1 uncultured Phycisphaeraceae bacterium | reverse complement strand
ACTGCGGCAGCTCTTCGCGGTCTACGAGGGCCCGGCGCTCAAGGTGGTGCAGGAAATGGACCGGCTCATCACCCGCCGGGTCGAGCGGGCGGTGTTTGAGTCGGTGACGAAGGGTGAGGGTGTGCGGCAGGGGGTAAAGCGTCTGCGTGAGGCGTTCAAGTCCGCCGGCATCGAGGCCGGGAGCCCACACCTGGTGGAGTCGGTGTTCCGGACGCAGGTGCAGATCGCGTACGGTGCGGGGCGGTGGCAGTCGCTGCAAACCCCGGAGATACAAGAGATTCTGTGGGGCTTTCGCTACTCGACGGTCGGCGACGACCGCGTGCGGCCGAACCACGCGGCGATGCACGGGATCACGCTGCCGAAGGAGCACCCGTTCTGGCAGCGGGCGTTCCCGCCGTGCGGCTACAACTGCCGGTGCGCGGCGATCGAGCTCTTCCGGGCGCCGAGCCAGGTCATCGAGCCCGAGCCGATCGAGATCGACGGCATGACCATCCAGCCTGAACCGGACAGTGGGTTCGACGTGAACTTCGGGAACCTGCTGCGGGCGGTTTGACAGGGGTTCAGGTGGCGATTGAACGATCCGCGGCGGGGCCTGAATATACGGATGCGATCCGGACAGCATCCTGACGCCATCCGGATTCGATCCGGAATGAATCCGGACGCCATCCGGACCTTTACGCGGGCGCGCCCGGCGCTGCTGCTGCCTTCAGAGCGCTAGCGCTTGCTTGCGCAGCAGCGCGCTGCGCGCCGCCTCACCCGACACGCCGACGCACCGCTTCGCACGCTCGACCGCTAAACCGGGGTGTGACCACGATCCACGCCCTGCACGCGAACACCGGCGACACGAAGGCGATCCACCTCGGCGGATCCCGCTGGCGGAAGGACGCCATCCGCGTCGGCACGTTCTTCGCCCGGGACCAGCGGGGCCAGCTCGTGCAGCTCGACGTCACCCCCGACCGGATCGACCGCTGGGTCGCCAACTTCGGGCGGATGACGGCCAACGGGGTCAAGTGCAACCTGACCGTCGACCACCGAGACCCGAAGTCGGCCGAGGCGAAACGCGGCGAGATCACCGGCATGTTCCGCGAGGGCGACGTGCTCTTCGTCGACGCCACGACGACCCACCCGCAGGCCGACGACCTCGTGCAGGGGTGCCCCGAGGTCAGCGTCGAGATCGACGAGGCGGCCCGCGACGGCGAGGGGCGGGTGTACGGCGAGGCGCTGACGGCGGTGTCGATCGTGCAGGACCCGGTCGTGCCCCGGCAGCAGCCGTTCCAGCGTCTCGCGGCGTCGCGCACCCGATGCGCCGACGGACGCGTGCTGCACTTCTCGGCGAAAGACCCTAACGCTACCGGCGATGCCGACACGGCCCCTGGAGACCCCCCGATGCTCACGATCAACCTCGACGGCGACCTGCTCAAGAACGCCCGGACCCACACGGGTCTCGGCGAAGACGCCAAGCCCGAAGACGTCGCCGCCAAGCTCGTCGAGCTGGCCGGCAAGGGCGCGACCGCAGGGCAGGCCGACGCCCAGGTGACGACCCTTAGCAACCGCGTCCGCACCCTCGAGGGCGAGCTCGCGGAGGCGAAGAAGGGCAAGCCCGGCGAG
>CAZKRE010000403.1:0-1620 GCA_964555075.1 uncultured Phycisphaeraceae bacterium | reverse complement strand
GCACCGGTGGGAGGCAGGCAGGATAACGTCCTGGTCTGCGACAACTGCGCCACGCACAAGCACCGGAAGGTGCGGCGTGGGCGGCGAAGCACCCGCGGCTGGACTTCCACTTCACGCCCACGGGCGCGTCGTGGCTGAACATCGTGGAACGCTTCTTCCGCGACCTGACGTGCAAGGCGCTGCGGCGCGGAAGCTTCTACAACGTCGGCGATCTGATGGGCGCAATCGACGAGTACAACCAGAACCTCAAGCCGTTCATCTGGACCGCCTCGGCCGCCGACATCCTCGCCAAGGTCAAGCGGGCGCAGCAAGCCGCGAATAAGTTGAAGACCGTGTGGCGGGACCACTAGGCATCGATAAGTTGATCGCAGCGCTCGTCGTTGCCAGGCCCGCACGGGCGGTGATCGACCTGTTGCCACGGTCTTAGCGACTTCTCACGTCTCATTCGCTCCCTCCGGAAGTTCGAACCCTCCGGCTGCGATGGGGAAGCTCGCCCCGTTAGCTTCGAGCACGCCGGTGAGGTTGGCCGGGAGCGCGACGCGACCAACAAGCTGGTCATTCTCGCGCCGGAGGTCGATGCGGATCTCGCCGCGGGGGTGGGCCACCGTTGCCCGCGCGAAGCGCAGGCGGCCCAGCTGCGGGCGGATCCGGATCTGTTCGAAGCCAAAGCCGACCGGCTCGATGCCGAGGATCGACCGGAACCGGTGGTAGAGCGGGTGCGCGCCCCAGCCGTGGCAATCCGACCGCGTCGGCTCGGGCATCTCCGGCACGGTCTTAAGCCCCAGGGCCGGCAGCCCCCCCCACTGCTCGTCGAGCCGTTCGAAGAAGCGGTCCATCCGCCCCGCCACGCGGCAGGCCTCCAGATAGGAGTGGGAGAACGATAGCGTCGTCCGCGTCAGCCCGGACGCCGGGGCGTCGAACAGACTCTCCGCCACCCGCACCGCGCGTCCCCTGTCGAGCAGCCCGCTCAGGAGTGCCAGGCACTGCGTGTGCTCGGAAACGTGCCGGCGCCCCAGGTCGTCCGCGTAGAGCCCGCGGCCCTCGTCCCAAAACGCCTCCGCCCGCTCGAGCAAGGACGCCAGCCACGCCTCATCGCGCTCGGCCAGAGCCGCCTCCCCCGCCCACCGCTCCAGCTCCGCCTTCATCCGTACGGCGGTCAGGAGCTGCCAGTACACCGGCCCCGCCGCCTGCAGCTGCCCGCCCGGCGGGATGCCCTCCCGCCACGCCGGCTCCGCCACCCAGTCCACGAAGTACCAGCCTTCCGGCCCCCGTAGGGGCTCGCGGCCGTTGTCGCACCGGCGGAACGCCTCCAGCACCGCCCGGGCACCCGGCAGCCGCTCGGCGACGAAGGCGCGGTCGCCCCGCCAGAGCGTGTAGTCGTGCACCATCGCCACCCACGCGAGGGAGAACGGCGGGATCACCATCGCGGCCCGGCCGGGGTACCGCGCACGCGTGAGGCCATCGCCCGATCGCGACCAGTCGAAGAGCTCGATCGCGCGGCGCAGGAGGCGGTCGTCCTTGGTGAGCGTCAGTGTCGCGAGCCCGTCCGCCCGGGCGTCGCCGACGTACATGAGCTGCTCGTAATGCGGGCAGTCGAGGAACGCGTCGTGGCAGCACATC
>CAZKRE010000402.1:0-1620 GCA_964555075.1 uncultured Phycisphaeraceae bacterium | reverse complement strand
ACCGATCCGTTGGGGGTACCGCTGCTGACTCCGCCGGGCTTCACCGTCACGGATTTTGAAGCCAAGGTGGAAGGGACACCGACGACCGGGCCGCTGCCGAGCGGACCCTTTGAGGGCATGAACTCTCGGCAGACTCTCGTGAGTCTTTACGTGCGCGCCGAGAAGGACACTACCGGGCACGCGTGTGAGGCGAAGCAGGAGGTGGTCCTCGCGCAGATTGGGCTCTTCCAGTTCTTTGTGTTCGCCGAAGAGTTCGTGGATGTCTACCCGCAGCCCAATATGGTGATCGATGGGCGCGTTCATGTGAACGGCGACTTCTGCGGGCACCCCATCTCCGGCAGCACGTACCTGCGGGTCAAGCGCCTGACCGCATCCGGCGGGATCTATGGCGGCAGCAACAATTGTCCTCGCAGCCGCGCAGCGAGCTCACAGAACATTCACTTCTGGGACGGCGTGGGGCCGCTCGCCGACGCGGCCTCCTGGAGGTCCATGGCGCCGGCCAACACCCACGGCTGCACGGGCGGGGCCTGCTCGGGCGGCTGGGCGAACTACGCCGTGTCGAGGTGGGGCGGGAACGTCCTCGACAGCGCCCACGGGGTGCCGAATCTGCGGTTGCCCGTCTCTGGGTCGCCGCCGGTCCAGGACGGCCGGAACATGGACGACAACGTCAAGAGCAACGTCGACAGTCAGCGCTTCCTGATCGACCCGCCGCTGTTTACGAGTGTGCAGGGCGATCACCCGACTCCCCTCGAGGACGCCCCGGAGGTGCTCGCGCAGAAGTTCGCCTGCAAGGCGGATATCCGAATTATCAACGGCGTCTGGTACAAGCGGCAGTCGGGCGACACCATCTGCTCGGATTGGCCGGGCACCCCCATTTGGTCTGATCACCCCGGCGCATTCGAGGTCACGGCCACGCAAGAGTTGGGCCT
Source organism: uncultured Phycisphaeraceae bacterium (assembly GCA_964555075.1). GTDB lineage: Bacteria > Planctomycetota > Phycisphaerae > Phycisphaerales > Phycisphaeraceae > CAZKRE01. The sequence goes on along the minus strand of CAZKRE010000402.1, from coordinate 691 downwards.
CGTCGGCCTCCAGGCCGACATCGGCCAGGTGGACATCGCGCCCGGTCCTCGCCCCAGGCGGTACTCGTACTATGCCGCCAATGACGCGGGGCTGCTCCTCAATAATGGCTCGTTCGTGCCCAGTGATCCGCGCGCGGTCATCTCCTACGGGAGGCTCCAAGGTGGGGCGGGGTCGCTGCGCCCGATTGACAACCTCCTGGACGGGGTGCGTCAAGGCTTCCGCGACCGGCGCGTGGAGGGCGGCACGACCACGGCCCGGGCGGCGATCCTGCCCATGAACTTCGACATCGCGGCGTTCGCCGAGGCGCTCGGAGACACGAGCGGCGGGGAGCTTGGCAGCCACTTCGTCCTCGAGCCATTCAACGGCATCGTCTGGATCACGAACACCTGGCCGGGCCAACTCAACGGCCTCGCGAACAATGGTGTCAATTCGGGCTCGAAGCGGGAGGCCGAGCTCTGGCCGCCGGCTCGCAAGACGACGGACCCGGCTGGAGAGACGTCGCGCCTCCCCTATCCGCTCTGTAACAACTCGCTGGCGGGTTCGGCTCACCATACGGCTGCGTATCCGGTGCTGACCTGTGACACCACGGCGTCATCGACGCCGAGCGCCGTGCGGATAATCAACGGTCAGGCCATTGGCGTCGTCAGCGGAGGCGTTCTGGATCCGGACATCCTCCCCAATGGGCTTACC
>CAZKRE010000401.1:0-1629 GCA_964555075.1 uncultured Phycisphaeraceae bacterium | reverse complement strand
TGCTCATCTCGTCCTCGCTTCTGCCCGTATCCGGGCGATCTCGTCGGGGGTGGGGGCGGCCTCGGCGCAGTCGTGGCAGTACGCCTCGTCGCCGGTGTGGTTGGGGATCTCGCAGGGCCTGGCGCGCACGGGTGCGGACCCGAGCTCGCGTGCTTCCTCCCAGTGCTTGCCGGCGAGCGGGATGACGGCGGGTGTGCGATTCCCGGCGTCCTCGGCGGCCTTGAGTGCGGCGTGTGCCACCTGCCACGGCGTACCGAGCTCGCGGGCTCCATGCAGAGCCTTGAGCAGCCCCGCCTCGCCCCAGTCGGGGCGTAGTGCCGCGACGAGCGAAGCGAGTGCGCGGGCCTGGTTGGGGTTGAGCAGATTCATCATCCGTCTCTCTCGCGCGCGTCACCTAGGTGACGATTGATGACCTGGAAAGGGGTAGGGGGAAAGGGGAAAGGGAGTTGGGGAACCCTTCGGGAACCCTTCTTGGAACCCTTCCGCTATGGGTTCGGGTAAGCCTTCGCGAAGAGTCGGGCGAACCGTTCGGGGTCGTCTTTGCCGAACCCTTGCCACCCGCGCGCGTCAGGGTCATCGCGCAGGAGCCGCACGATCTCGCGCTCCACGGCGTTCACGAGCTTCGCGGAATGGACCTTCCCGAGCGCCCTGGTCATGGCGATCGTGACGTTCGGCTGCTTGAGGATCCCGTCGTGTCGGACGTAGGTCCGGACCAGCGTCTCGGCCGTCTTGCGGTCGACGACGAGGAACCTCGCTCTCTCGAGCGCGTCGATCGCGGCCGCGACCTTCGGCCGGGTCAGGTCTTTCGTCAGCGCCACCAGCCGCTCGGGCAGGTAGGGCAGCACCCCACACCACGACAGGTCCTTGTGTGAGACGTGCTGCAAGTAGACGAGTTGCTGGACGGCGGTGAGGTTCACGAACGCCGGATCGTCCCAGATGCTCAGGTAGATCCGGGCATGGTCGCGTGCCACGTCATCCCTCCTTAAGGAGTTGCTTCGCGCGCTCGTGGAGGGCGGCGATCTTGTTCTTGGCGACGCCGCAGGCGTAGGCGAAGACGTCGGGGTAGTCGTGGTAGGGCTTGCGCAGCGCGATGCGGATGCATTCGCGGGCCTCGTCGATGTCGAGCCCGGCGTCGAGCCAGCCGTCCACAGCGGCGGCCCAATCGGGGGGCAGGAACTGCCCGTACTCCTCCTTGATCCCGGCCAGCCGCCGCTCGCGCGCCTCGCGAGCCTCAGCAGCTTCGGCGGCGGCCTGCCTGATCGCTGCGGCCCACCTGGCGGCGTCCGCGGCTACGTCGTCGACGGTTTGGTCGTCGAGGCTGCTGCTCCCCTTCCCCGCGTTGCAGTCACGGCACGCCGCCACCAGGTTCTCGGGGTCGTCCGTGCCGCCGAGCGCGACGGGCGTCACGTGGTCGATCGTGAGGACGCCTTCGGTCGATCGGCAGTAGCGGCAGGTGAAGTTGTCGCGTCGCAGCACCTCGAAGCGGGTGCGCTTGGTCACGGCCACGAGGGCCTCCTTCTCTGGGTAGTTCCGGGCACAAAAAAGCCCGCCGAAGCGGGCTGAACGGTCGTCGCGGGCGTCATGTTGTGGGCTTTCGGCGGGGCCGCGTGAGCCTCCGCAGCGCGCCCG
>CAZKRE010000400.1:0-1633 GCA_964555075.1 uncultured Phycisphaeraceae bacterium | reverse complement strand
AGGCGCAGGCGGAAGCGCACGTGCTGATGCTCTCGCCGCACAACATCTTTTCGCCGGCGAACGGGAACCCGATCATCTCGCCGGCGCAGGACATCGTGTTCGGCGTGTACTACGTGACGGTCATGCCCGAGGCGCCCGCGGACCCGGCGAAGGTCCCGAGCTTCAAGGACACGGTCGAGGCGATGATGGCCTACGACCTGAAGAAGATCTCGATCCACCAGCCGATCAGCGTGAAGCTGGCGGCGGATCGGTACGCCGGCGTGGTCGAGGAGCAGACGGGCGACGTCAAGCCCCTGCCGCCGCACCGCCGCGTCATCACGACGATCGGGCGGATCATCCTCAACGACATCCTCGAAGAGGGGATGCCGTTCTACAACTGCGCCCTGGGCAAGAAGGGCTGCAGCCGGGTCGTCGACGACGCCTACCTCTACAAGGGACGCCCCGCGACGATCGACCTGCTGGACAACCTGAAGATGACCGGCTTCCGCCGCGCGACGCTCGCCGGCCTGTCGTTCGGCATCACGGACCTGCGGATCCCGGTGAAGAAGCAGGAGATCATCGACGCGACGCAGAAGAAGGTCGACCGCGTCGAGAAGGCGTTCGCCGCGGGCGCCATCACGGACCGCGAGCGGTACAACCAGCTCCTGGACCTCTGGACCCACTGCCGCGAGGCGGTGACGAAGGAAGTCGTGCGGGAGATGAAGGGCGACCGCCGCGACGAGCTGGGCATCCCGCTCCCGCCGGAGTCGACCGAGGGCAAGCTGTACCTCAACCCCGCGTGGCTCGAGGTTGAGTCGGGCGCCCGCGGCTCGATCGGTCAGGTGTCGCAGCTCGCGGGGATGCGCGGCCTGATGTCCAAGCCCTCCGGTGAGATCATCGAGACGCCCATCAAGGCCAACGCCCGCGAGGGCATGAACGTGCTCGAGTACTTCATCTCGACGCACGGCGCCCGCAAGGGCCTGGCGGACACGGCCCTCAAGACCGCCGACTCGGGGTACCTCACCCGGAAGCTGGCGGACGTGGCGCAGAACGTGTTCATCACGATGGACGACTGCGGCACGACCCGCGGCGTCACGAAGCGCGCGATCTACAAGGGCGAAGAGATCGACGTCCCGCTGCGGGAGTCGATCATCGGCCGGACCGCCCGCGAGACGATCCGCAACCCCATCACCGACCTGCTCGTCGTGGAGGCCAACCGGCTCATCGACGACGCCGCGGCCGACCGCATCGAGGCCCTGGGCATCGATGCCGTCACCGTCCGCTCGCCGCTGGTGTGCGAGGCGGGTCACGGGTGCTGCGCCCTGTGCTACGGGCAGGACCTGGCGACGGGCCGGCTCGTGGAGCACGGCCTGGCGGTGGGCATCATCGGCGCCCAGTCGATCGGCGAGCCGGGCACCCAGCTCACGATGCGGACGTTCCACACCGGCGGCGTCGGCCACCGGACGCTGGTGGACGTGGACTACCGCGCCCTCAACAACGGCACGGTCCAGCTCCGCGACGCCAACGAGGTGGCGACGAAGGACGAGGACGGCAACGACGTGCTCGTCACCCTGAAGCGCAACGGCGAGGTCGCCGTGCTCGACGACAAGGGCCGCGAGCTCGAGAAGTACAAGGTCCAGTACGGCGCGTTCGT
>CAZKRE010000399.1:0-1641 GCA_964555075.1 uncultured Phycisphaeraceae bacterium | reverse complement strand
GCCTGAGGATCGTAGGCGCGGGGCGCGGGGCGCGGGTCGGGCGGGTGGGCCGGGGCCGCTGCGCAGCGCCCGCTAAACTGGGCGGGCATGGTGCTCGCTTATCACCTCATTCTGAGCACGTATGGGTTCTGGATGCCCAACGAGGAGGTGGGGTCGTGGTCGCGGTTCGTGCGGTCGTATGAGCTGTGGCGGGCGGGTGGGGACGCGACGAAGGTGGAGACGCGGCGGTCGGTTGCCGGGCGGCGGCGCGATCCCCAGCGGCGGGCGCGGCTGCGGGCGGCGCTGGTGCGCGAGCCGGTGCGGTGGACGGGGGAGCAGGCGCGGGCGGTGGCGTTGGGGTTCGCAGACTACTGCAACCGCACGGGGTGCGTGCTGTGGGCGTGCGCCATCCTGCCGGACCATGCGCACCTCGTCGTGAAGCGGCATCGCATCGCGATCGAGCGGGTGTGCGAGCAGCTGAAAGGGACGGCGACATCCGAGCTGAACCGCCGGGGCTTGCACCCGTTTGGGGAGGAGCCCCGGCGGGACGGGCGCTTCCCGTCGCCGTGGGCGCGGAAGGGGTGGTGGGTGTACCTCGACAGCGAGGATGACATCCGCCGCGCCGTGCGGTACGCGAATGACAATCCGGCCAGGGCGGGGTTGCGTCCCCAGCGCTGGTCGTGCGTGACCCCATACGTTTAGCGGGTGCCGCGCAGCGGCTCGAGGGTCTTCGCCGATCCACGGAGACGGGCCGCTGCGCGGCGTCCGCTAAACGGCGGAATGGGCGCGGGCGAGCGCCTCGTAGACGGCGAGGGGGACTTTTGAAGCGCCCAGCGCGATCGGCTTGCGGCCGCCGTGGTAGTCGCTGCCGCCGGTGGTGAGCAGGCTGTACTTCTCGGCGAGGGCTTCGAAGCGGGCGACGTCCGCGGGGGTGTGGTCGGTGTGGCGGGTTTCCACACCGTCCAGGCCCAGCGACTTGAGCTGCCGGAGGCAGAGTTCCAGGTCGTCCTCGCCGGGCAGGTTCGGCAGGCGCAGCTGCACCGGGTGGGCGAGGAACGCGAGGCCGCCGGCGGCGTGGATCGCGGCGATGGCGTCTTCCGCGGAGAGGCGGTCCTTGCGGACATACGCGAGGCCGCTGGTTTCGCCGAGGTAGCGGGCGAACGCCTCGTGGATGCTCTTGACGTACCCCTTGTCGAGCATGACCTGCGCGATGTGCGGCCGGCCGACGACGTGGCTCGGGCCGTCGCCCGCGGCCGCCAGCACCTCGTCATAGCTGATCTTCACGCCCAGTTCGTTGAGCCGTTCGACCATCTCCGGGTTCCGCTGCTCCCGGGCCTTGCGGAGCCGGCCCTGCACCTTCAGCAGCGTCGGCTCGTCGTGGCGGACGAAGTAGCCCAGCAGGTGCATCGTGCCCAGCGGCCCGGGTCCCGCCCGGCCCGGGACGCCGGGGACCGACGCGGGATCCGCGGAGAGTTCGATGCCGGGGATGAACGCCACGCCCTCCCGCTCCGCGGCGGCGGCACAGGCGGGCAGCCCCGCCGTCGTGTCGTGGTCCGTCAGCGCGATCGCCGCGAGCCCGGCCGCCTTCGCCAGCGCGGGCAGGTCTTCGGGCGCGTCCATCCCGTCGGACGCGGTGGAGTGCAGGTGGAGGTCGCAGAACAT
>CAZKRE010000398.1:0-1663 GCA_964555075.1 uncultured Phycisphaeraceae bacterium | reverse complement strand
ATCTTCCAGGACCGGCTGCTCCCGCAGCGGGTCTGGCAGGAGGGCTGGGAGAAGCCCGAGGAGGCGGCGGCGCGATCGTCGTCGGGCGGCGCCCTCGTGCGGGCCTACTTCGATGACGCGGTCGATTGGGACGAGTCGACGCTGCGGCTGAATGGCAAGACGCTCGCCGAACTCCGGGAGGCGCACGATGTCCCGTGGCATCGGCGGGTTGTGCTCCGCGGCACGGGTGTCGTGAAGTTCGAGGCGCGGCTGCACGACGCTGCGTTCGTCGAGCGGGGCGCGACCGTCGCGGTCGGCGCGTCGGGCGACGGCGACCGCTTCAGCCACCGCATCGCCGCCCGGCCGCCGGTGGTCAGCCTCGCGTATGCCACGCTGGGCGGCGAGCCGGGCGAGCTGCTGGTCTACCTGACGCGGAACGACGAGTCGGTGTCCGGGCTGGCTCACGCGCGGGTGAACGGCGTCGAGGTGTCCCCGGCCGGCGAGGGCGACGCGATCCGTTGGTACGGCGACGCCGGGCGGCTCGTGCTGCGGTTGCCCGACCCGCCCGCGCACGGCAGCTTCCAGTTCGTCGAGCTCGGCCTCACCGGCGAGGGCGGCCGCACCGTCGCGGTCGCGGGCGACTTCCGCGTGCTCGATCGGCCGTTCGCGGTGGGCATGTACTTCGGCGGGTCGGAGGACCTGGCGGGGCTGGGGTTCAACGTGAAGATGGATTACAACCCCAACGTCACCCGGGAGAGCCTCGATACCTACCGCGACAACGGGGTAATGATCATCGGCCGGTTCATGAATCAGTCCAAGCGGAGCGAGGAGGCGCAGCGCCTCGTGACCGAGCACCCGGCCGTCTACGCGCTCTACGGCTACGACGAGCCGGACGTGAAGGACTACAAGATCGAGGGCGTCCCGTTGAAGCGGCGTGTGGGCGTGACGGGCATGGCGGTCGAGGAGCAGATGGAGGAGTACCGGCAACTGCAGCCGGACCACCTGACCTACATGGTCATCGACCACACCTTCAAGCCAGCCAACTGGTACACCTACGCCGCGATGGCGGACATCACGGCGGTGGACCCGTACCCCTTCGTGAAGACGCAGACGATCCGCGACGGGGACAACTTCGAGGAGGCGATCGGCGACGTCGTCCACATCGCCCGCCGCGCCGCGGAGCCCCGGCCGGTGCACACGACGCTCGGGCTGCACCACTTCGAGAGCGGCCGGATGCCCGACGCCCGCGAGCTGCGGTCGCAGGTGTACTGGGCGCTGGCTGAGGGATCCAAGGGCCTCAACTACTTCTCCTGGACCTTCAACCAGGGCAAGGGACTGGTGGACTATCCCGACCTGCACGGCGAGGTGGCGGCGATCAACGAGCTCTGCCACCGGCTGGGCGAGTGGGTCCTGCGGAGCCACCCGGCGGCGGGTGTGCTGCGGGTGGGCGACGGCTTGGACGCCCGCACGCTCGTGGGCGATGACGGCGCGGTGCTGCTCTTCGTGCTGGCACGGGATGCCGCCGACGGGTTGGACGGGGCCGAGGTCGAGGTCGCGCTGCCGCCGGGCGGTGCGGGTCGCGTCGAAGTGATCGACGGCGACGCGGAACTGACGCACGAGGCGGACGAGCAGCGCGTGCGGCTCACCGTGTCGACCGACCGGCCGGGCGTGATCGTCCGGATCG
>CAZKRE010000397.1:0-1668 GCA_964555075.1 uncultured Phycisphaeraceae bacterium | reverse complement strand
GGGAACTCTTGCCACGGGAGTGGCGGTTGCTGCTTGTCGTTGGCGGTCGCCCCGAGAGTGGTTGGCTTGCGCGATGTCGACTGCTTGCCCCTTGGGATCCCCTTGTCGCGTTCGGCTAACTTCCAGCCACGGGGATGTCGGCCGGGAACCTTTTCGGCTTCGTCGAGCTTGTGCTCGATCTCCTGATCCGACCACGGGGGGACGCAGCGAGGGTTAAAGGCCGTGTCGATGACCTGCCGAGCCGTGGCGCGATCCAGATCGAAGCCGTCGTATACCTGCCGCACGGCCGACATCAGCGCGTCGTGACCGCGCTGCCCCGCCACGGCCGGAGGCAAGGCATAGGCACAGACAAGGGCCCGGCGTCGGCGGTCCAGTTGCGTGACGATGCTGATGGCCGGGGCGGGTGGCGGGGACGCGGGGGGTGTCGGCTCGGGGAACCGTGCCACGATGTCGTGCAGGTCGTGGACCATGCCGCTGATCTCCACCACGCGGCACAGGGCGCCGTGGCGCCCGGGCTTGCGGTTGACCGTTCCGGGCAGCCGCATGATGCGCGGAGCGTCTTTGGGCTTGGGGTCCGAGTCGAGCAGCGCGATGAGCGGGGCCTGATGCCGCTCGAATTCGTCGGGCGTGAGCGCTTCTGCGAGACGCCAGTAGAGATGCACCCCGCCGCCGCTCTCCACGACCGCCGACGGCCGGGGAAGCCCAGTCGCCTCCACCTTGCCACACGCCTTTGCCACGTCCGCGCCGTCGTCGAAATCGGCGAACAGGCAGCGGCAAAGCGCCACGTCCTCACGCTTGCCTCCGCGCCGCCTCCGCGGAGCTACTCCGAAATAGACCGACGCCTGGGCGTTAAGCTTGGTCAGTCTGCCGTTCATCGCCGCCAGCGCGTCGCGTTTGAGGTATTGCCGGCCGGCAGCGGGTCCGTCATCGTGCCGCAACGGTCGCAGCTCGATCAGGTCGTCCGGCTCAAAGAGCACGTTCAGGAACACCTCCAAGTCGTGCGAGGGTGAAGTGGCCATGCTCATCGTTTCCCCCTGAACATGGCGGCCACCTTGACCTCGTGATGCAAGACGCGGGCCAGGCTGAGGCGGTGGTAGACGTGGGGTGTCGACTGCTGGCGGATGCGCAACGTGTCCTGCCCGGCGGGGATATAGACGTGCTGGCGATGCCAGGGGCCGCCGCGGAGTTCGCACAACTCGAAGCTTGGTGGAAAGGGACGGGAAGGTACAATGGGGCGATACGGGGACTTCATCGCTGCTGCTTTCCGCCACTCACCCAGATTTACAGGTCCGGGGTGCAGTGGCACGCGCAGGCCGAACGCCGGCCCGCTGGGATGGGGGGCGGTGGGTTACAAGCCCTCGGCTTCGAGCTGCTCGGCCAGATCGGCCGGGGTCATCGCGGTGCGGGTGGCGCTATGCCGAGAATCGGCGAGAGCAATTTCGGCGGCGGTCGTCGCGGCGATGAACCAGCGCAGGGCGGCCTCGGTCGTGCGCACGTGACGCCCGAAGCGGGCGTGGGGCAGCAGGACGCCGGCGCGTCCCGACCGCGCCCACCGCCACAGGGTCGCAGGATTGGTTTTCTGCCCGGTCCAGCGGCGGATGAGGTTGGCGGCGTCGCCCAGACTGATCAAGGCGTCCAAGTCAATGAGGTCTTGCGGCCAAGGCGAGG
>CAZKRE010000396.1:0-1679 GCA_964555075.1 uncultured Phycisphaeraceae bacterium | reverse complement strand
ACGCGCGAGGCGGTCCGCGAAGCCGGCGGCGGTGCCCTGCTGTCGATGCGCTACCGCAACTCGCTGATCCGGCTGCTGCGGGACCGGTTTCCGCAGCACGCGTGGGAGGCGGACCGGTTGCACGGCCGGGGCGGCCCGCGGCGGAGCCGCGTCGCTTCGTGACGGCGCGGCGCCTCGTGATGCCGGTCAGTATCGATCGACGCTGTCGCAGACCTCGCCCTCGGCGAGGCGGGACGTGAAGGTGAGGCGGCGAGGCGGGGCGGCGGGTCCGCCGCCCGGTCCGGGCATCTCCGCGGGCAGGCCGCCGACGGGGGCCTTGATCTTTGGCGGGCCCAGCAGTTCGCACCGCGCATCGCCGTGCTCGACGTGGCGCAGGACGGCGACGATGCTGGGCGCGAGGTTTTCGTCCACGCTGACGCGCACGCCCGGCAGCCGCAGGCTGACCTGCTTGCCATGCTGGTGCAGTTCGAGCACGACGTCGGCAGGGGGCGCGCCGGACCCGTCGCCCCGGTGGCTGGCCTGACGCAGCACCTCGCGGAGCCGGCCGAACTCGCCGTTGAACGCGCTGCGCTGCTCGTCCTTCGTGTGGTCGTGCACGATGATCCGGACCGTCTGCGTCAGCGCCTCGGCCGCCCGCTCGATGGGGACCACGCGATCCACCCGCACCGATGGGTCCTCCTCCGGCGAACGGCGGCCGAGCTTGCCCACCAGGAACACCACGCGGTCGGTTTCGAGGCTGCCGTAGCACGTCGCGTAGGTGTCGGCGAAGCACACGGCATCGAGCGAGGTCTTGCCGTCGTCGAGCGTGAGCATCGCCATCTTCGAGCCGGCGCTGCGGCCGCGCTTCACGAACGTGGGACGCACGCGCGTCAGAATCCCCGCCACCGTGACCGGCGTGTTGTCGCCAAGCTGCTTGGCCTCCGCGAGGGTGCAACTGGTGAACCGCGCGAGGATGTCGCGGTGGTCGTCCAGCGGATGGCTGGAGACGTAGAAGCCCAGCACTTCCTTCTCGAAGTCCAGTGCGATCTTGTTCGACCACGGCTCGATGCTGGGCAGCGCAATCTCCGCCGCTTGCGGCTTGGCGGAACCGCCCGTGGAATCCGGGGCGGAAGCTTCCTCGGTAAATGCCCCGAAAAAGTTCATCTGCCCCGAGTCCCGGTCGGCGGCGGCGCGCTGGCCGGACTGGATCGCGCTGTCGAGCGCATCGACCATCGCCGCGCGGCGGGGCATGCCGTGCAGGCTGTCGAACGCGCCGCACTTGATCAGCGCCTCGATGCACGCCCGGTTCACGCCGCCGGTCTTCAGCGACACCCGCTCGCAGAAGTCGTACAGGCTGGTGAACGGCCCGCCCTTGGCGCGCTCGTCGAGAATGCTGCGGATCGCCTTGTCGCCCACGCCCTTGACCGCGCTGAGCCCGAAGCGGATGTGCCCCTGGCTGGGGTCGCGCGGCTCGTGGGGTTCGTAGACCACCGTGAACCCGATGTCGGAGAGGTTGATGTCGGGCGGGCGGACCTCGATGCCCCGTTGCCCGTTTGGCCGCATGACCTGCCGGCACTCGTCGATGTACTCGACGACCTTCTCCGTGCTCACCGATTCGTAGGTGAGCACCGCCGCCATGTAGTGGACGGGGAAGTAGGTCTTCAGGTACGCCGTCTGGTACGCGACGATGGCGTAGCCGG
>CAZKRE010000395.1:0-1686 GCA_964555075.1 uncultured Phycisphaeraceae bacterium | reverse complement strand
TCGTCACCGCCGACCGCAACCCCGCGGCCTTCACGCTCGACGGCCAGCGGCTCCGGGAGCGGGTCGTCGTGCCGCAGCCGCAGTTGGAGCTCTTCGCCGCCGCCACCTCTGCGCGGAGTGGCGAGGTATGACGGCCCCCGGAAGCTCCACCCCCGGAAGGCCCGCCCCCGGAAGCCCCACCCCCGGAACGCTCACCGTCACGCGCTTCGACGACTGGCGCGACCGCGCCCGCGACCTCCTGCTTCGCGGCGTCGAGCCGGAGGCCGTGCGGTTCGTCGATGCGCGAGCCGATCAGCCGGGCCTGCTCGCTTTCGACCCACCGTCGCCGCCGCCGCTCCCCAGCCCCTCGACGCCGGCCTCCCCGCCGCGGGTCCCCCGCAGGTTCCTCCCCCTCGCCCGCCGCGTCGCCTGTCACCGCGACCCCGACCGGTTCGACCTGCTCTATCGCCTGCTTTGGCGGGTGTCGCGCGAGCCGGGCATCCTCGGCGACCCGCTCGACGGCGACGTCCGCCGCGCCCAGGCGATGGCCAAGGCCGTCGGCCGGGACATCCACAAGATGCACGCCTTCGTCCGCTTCCGCTGTATCGAAACAGCCGATGCGGGTGAACACTACATCGCCTTCCACCGCCCGGACCACTTCATCACCCGCGAGGCCGCGACCTTCTTCCGCGACCGCTTCCGCGTCATGCGGTGGACGATCCTCACGCCCGACGAGTGCGCCGCGTGGGACCCGGCCACCGAGTCGCTGACCTTTACGCCCGGTGTCTCCCCCGGACTGTCCGCCGAGCACATTCCGACTGGCGACGACCTCGAGACCCTCTGGCTCACCTATTACGGCGCGATCTACAACCCCGCCCGCACCAACCTCCGCGCCATGACCCGCGAGCTCCCCGCCCGCCACTGGCGAACGCTGCCCGAGACGCGAATGATCCCCCAACTCCTCGCGGAAGCGCCCGCCCGCGTCGACGCGATGGTTCGGACCAGCGCCATGGCGAAGAAAGTCACCGCCGCCGACTTCATCCCGCCCCCGGAAGAGGGCAAGGCTTCCGGGGGGCTCACGCTGCCGCTGCTCGCGAAGGCCGTCCAGCGGTGCGAGGGCTGCGACCTCTGCTGCGCCGGCGCGACGCAGGCCGTGTTCGGCGAGGGGTCCACCGACGCGAAGGTAATCATGGTCGGCGAGCAGCCCGGGGACCAGGAAGACCTCGCCGGCCGCCCCTTCGTCGGCCCCGCCGGGCAACTCCTCGACCGCGTCATGCAGGAGGTCGGCCTCGACCGCTCGACCGTCTACGTCACCAACGCGGTCAAGCACTTCAAGTTCACCCAGCGCGGCAAGCGCCGCCTGCACCAGACGCCCAACGTCACCGAGGTGAAGAGCTGCCGCCCCTGGCTGGAGAAGGAGATCGAGCTCATCCAGCCGCCGATGCTCGTCGCCCTCGGCGCCACGGCCGCGAAGTCCCTCTTCGGCCAGGGCTTCCGCATCACCCGGAGCCGCGGCGAGGTGTTCCCGAGCGAGTGGGCCAAGTGGTCCATGGCCACCCTCCACCCCTCGGCCCTCCTCCGCATGCCCGACGCGGCGGCGCGCGAAGCCGCGGAGGAAGCCTTCATCAGCGACCTGGGCAAGGTGGCGAAGCGCCTCGCGAAGCACGCGAAGTAATTGCCGGGGTGCGCGGGACCCGCCTTGGTACA
>CAZKRE010000394.1:0-1697 GCA_964555075.1 uncultured Phycisphaeraceae bacterium | reverse complement strand
ACACACGTACGGCGATGGTTCGGTGGTGGGTAGTCCCGTAGGCTGGGTCGAGACCTTAGTATTACCCACATCTTTTCCTCTCGGAGCGGCGGCCGCGGAGGATTAGGAGTAATTTTTCTAGGCCCCGCCACAGGGTTTGCCAGCCGGGGCGGCCGTCGCATTTGCGGCCGAGGTGGCCTCCCAGGCCGCCTAGGTGCTTCATGAATTGCTCGATCGTCATCGTCGTGGCGTCGAGACGCGGAGCACGGGGGCCGGGGCGTTGTCGAAGCTCGACCATCGTCTCGGCCCATTCCTGCGGCACCGCTTCGATCGCGGGCCGTTCCGGTTCTTCCTCCGCCAGGCTTCGCAGCCTCAACAACTGCACCGCCACGATCGCCAGCAGGCCGGTGATGCGTTCCAGACGCGAGGCCGTATTGTAATAACGGGATTCCACCTGGCAGCCCGTTTTGAGCGCCTTGTGATACTCTTCGATCGCCCACCGCTGCGAGTAATAGTCGATCACCTGTTCCGCCTGCTCGACGGTCTCGACACGCTGCGACGTCAACAGCACCCACCGCACCTGCTCCGCCTTGCTCGGCGGATCGACCTCCACCAGTTCGACCACCCACATCGGCAGCGGCTCGGGCGGAGCGTGCTGACGAATCCAGGCGTTGGTCACCTTGGGTGCTGGTAAAGACACCGGAGCGAATCGCAACTCCATTTGGGCCGTTCGCGCGGCCCGTTTGAGCGTGGCGGCGACTTGCAGCGTCTGCCGCCCTCGAACCGGCTGCGCCGCCAGATGATTCTTTAGGGTCAGTCGCTCTCCTGCGTTCGAGACGACCTGACGATTCAGCCGACAAGCGCGAATCACCCAGCCGCAGTTTTGCCGCAACGCGCGGCAGAACACTTCGTAGTCGTCGGCCCCTCGGTCGCAGACATGCAGCCACGTGGCGCCCGGCGGAGGCGAGCCGACCTGATCGATCAAGCGTCCCCAGATCGCCTGCTCACGCTTCGGATCGCGACGACGCGAATTCCTGGCGCCTTTCGCTTTCTTCTTCGTGCGATACTGGATCTCTTGCCCGGCCAGGCCGATCACCTGTCTCGTGATCGGATCTCGCATCAGGGCCGAATGCAGAAAGAACCCGCGGCCCGTGTTCTTGCCGACCAGGCCCAGGCCCGCAGCACGGCGTTTTCCGCCGTAGTTGATCTCGGTGGTGTCGTTGAGAATCAACTGTACCGAACCGGGGCCGCCGCTCTGCTTGATGCGCTGGTAATGAGGCCCGACAATCGCCTGAAAGCTGACATCGTCGCAGTCCATCAGACGATACAAAGCCTTGCAGTCGGCCCACGTTTCGGTCTGTTCCGGCGTGCTGCCGTCTGGCCGGGCCAGTGCCTGGGCGGCCGCTTTAATCAAACGTCGCGTCCGCCGCACGTCTCCTAGTTCACACGCGCCGAATTCCGTCATCGCCCACTCCATCGGTCCCAATAACATCGCCGCACGCTCCATCGCCGACAGGCCGCCTTGAGCCCGCCGCACCACCCGCTTCGACGCGAACCACTCCCCATGCCAGAGCTAACCCGAGAGGATCCCTGTCTCGTGCGTCGAGAACCTGCCTCGATGCACGCCGAGTGCCAAACGCAAAAACAACAAAAACCCCGCAGAAAACAAGAAGCGGGATGTAAAAAGTGCGAGCTAGCGTTGTAGAAATGTGGGTAAT
>CAZKRE010000393.1:0-1711 GCA_964555075.1 uncultured Phycisphaeraceae bacterium | reverse complement strand
CCCGCGGTGCTGCTGATCCACGGCGGCGGGTGGTCGAAGGGCTCGCCCGCGCAGTTCGAGCCCCACGCCCTCCGGCTCGCGACGCTCGGCTACGTCGCCGGGTGCGTCTCCTACCGCCTCTCGGGTGAGGCCCGCTGGCCGGCGCAGCTCGAGGACTGCCACGCGGCCCTGCGGTGGCTCCTCGCGTCGGCCGGCGAGCTGGGCGTGGACCCGGCCCGGATCGGCGCGGTGGGGTCGTCGGCGGGGGGCCACCTCGCGGCGTTCCTCGGCGTCCGCCCCGGTCCGGGGCCGGGTCCGGGGGCGGGGGTCGGTGAAGACCCGCCCCGCGTCGCCTGCGTGGCGAACGTGCACGGCGTGAGCGACCCGCTCCAAGCGGGCGACCAGAGCTACCGCCGCGCGGTCTTCGGCGACCCGGTCGCCGACCGCGCCCGCTGGGAGGATGGCGCACCGCTGCGGTTCGCGGATGCCCGCTCCGCCCCGATGCTCCTCGCCCACGACCCGGCGGACACGACCGTGCCCTACGAGGAGAGCGTCCGCCTCGTCGAGCGGCTGGCGAGCCACGGCCGCGAGGTCCACCTCATCCCCACCCCCGGCTCGGGCCACGGCTACGTCTACAACCTGGACCACCCCTGGTCCAAGCGGATCTGGCCCGTGATCGAAGCGTGGCTGGCCCGCCACCTGATCCCGGGCGCCGCGTGAGGGATGGATCCCGCCCAACGGTAGAATCGCCCCGGCTACTCGCTGCAGGAACAAGGGCGCTCGTGGCGATTGCGGATCCGATCACGGTGGACGGGGTGACGCTCAGTCGCTGCTGGGTCACGCCGTCGCGCACCGCCCGGCTGCACCTGCTGCCGGCGCACGAGTCGCCCGTCTGCATCATCATCCGCCGCAAGCCGAGCAAGTGGTTCCACGTCCTGTCGTGGAACACCCGCACCGGCCGGATCGCGCGAGGCTCGTGGTTCCGTGGCACGCTCTACCCGATGCGGTGCGACGTCTCGTGGGACGGCCAATGGATGGTCTACCTCGCGATGGCCGCCGACGGGTCGAAGACCTGGACGGCCTGTGCCGGCCGCCGAGGCTCCAGACCGTCCTCGACTGCCCGAACGTCGGCACGTGGGCCGGCGGCGGCGTGTTCGTCCGGCGTAATCGGCTGGACGCCAACACCTGCTGGCACGCGGAAGAGAGCCTGGCCGGCGGCAGGAAGGCGCCGGGGCTGCGCATCCGCCGGGTCGACTCCGGCGGCGAGGATGAGCCGGTCCTCCATCGCCGGCTCGAACGCGACGGGTGGAAGCGTGCCGGCCCGAACTTCGGCTCGGAAGCCCGCTTGGAGAGCCTGCCTCATCGCTACTTCATCGCCAACGTGGGCGACGACGGCTGGCGATGGAAGGGGTCGCGCAAGCACCCGACGCTCCGCATGCGGTACCGCGGCTACCCGGAGCGCGGCCGCACGTTCGAGTTCGACCTCGAAGGCTTTGGCGGCCTGCTCGATACCCGCGTCGAGTGGGCCACCTGGTCCGCGGAAGGCGACCTGCTCGTCGCGCGGCGGGGCCGCGTGCAGCGCTACACGCTCGACGACCTCAAGAACGGGGAACCCGGTTTCGACGAGGACCTCGAACCGCTCAAGCCGCCATCGCGGGCGTCGGTGAAGTAACGGGAGAGGGACGCCAGGTCTACGGCAGAACCGCCCGGGCTAGTCGCTACGCGCTGACCC
>CAZKRE010000392.1:0-1714 GCA_964555075.1 uncultured Phycisphaeraceae bacterium | reverse complement strand
ACCCGCCCACCTGCGGCCACCCCCAATGCCAGCCACGACCAGCCAGGAGCCAGCGATGACCACCGTCGCCCCACCAGACGTCGGCATCCTCGAGGTCGACGAACAGACGTACCACCGGGACCCCGACACCATCTCCGTATCCGGCCTCAAGACGCTGCTCAAGTCGCCCGCCCGGTTCCTGTACGAGCGAGCCAATCCCCGCCCGGCGACTGACGCGATGGACACCGGCTCCGTCTGCCACGAGCTGCTACTGCACGGCAAGGACGGCCGCATCCGCGTCCTGGACGCCTACGACTGGAAGTCCCCCAAGATCCGGGCGCAGCGCGACGAGATCCGCGCACAGAAGTTGATCGCGATCCACCGCGGGCAGCTCCGCGAAGCGGCACGGATGCGGCAGGCGGTCCTGCGTGACCCGCTCGTCGCCGGCATCCTCGCCACCGGCCGCCCCGAGCAGTCCCTGTACTGGACCGACCCGGACACCGATGTCGCCTGCCGTGCCCGTCTCGACTGGCTCCGCCCCAACGCCCTCGTGGACGTCAAGACCACGTTCTACGGCGGCACCGACGACGACGCCCTCGCCAAGACCGCCGCCTCGATGAACTGGCCCATGCAGGCCGCCCACTACAGCGACGGCTACGAGCACATCACCGGCGAGCGGCTCCCGTTCCTGTTCCTCGTCATCGAACGCGAACCCCCGTACCTGACCCGTGTCGTCCAGCTCTCCGACGACGACATGTGGGCCGGGCGGGAGAAGGTCCGCACCGCCCTCGAGCGGTATGCGGACTACACCACCAACGGCTGGCCCGACCCCGCCGCCGAGATCACCACCCTGCACATGCCGCGCTGGTACGCGGCCACCTGAAAGGAACACCCCCGTGACCGAGATCGTCCCCCACGCCCGCCACTCGTCCGAACTGTCGTTCGCTGACCAGGCCGAGTTCGCCCGCATGGTCACCTCCGGTGGCCGCGCACAGTCCATCCTCCCCGACACGTACCGCGACAACCCCGCCAACGTCCTGATCGCCGTGGGCCTCGGCGCCTCCATGGGCTTATCCCCCGCCGAATCCCTCTACCGGATCAGCGTCATCAAGGGCAAGCCGTCCGCCGGTGCCGAACTCATCGCCGCGAACGTGCGCCGCGCCGGCCACAAGCTCCGCGTCCGCGTCACCGAGAACCCACCATCCGCGACCGCACAGATCATCCGCGCCGACGACCCCGACTTCCCCTTCGAGGTCACCCGCGACATGGACTGGGCCAAGTCCATGGGCCTCGCGTCGAACGACAACTACAAGAAGCAGGCGTCCACGATGCTCCAGTGGCGCGCCATCACCGCCGTGGCCCGCCTCGCGTGCCCTGAGGCGCTGTACGGCGTCGCCTACACCCCCGACGAGGTGAGCGAGACGGTCGGGCCGGAGCAGCCCGCACAGCGGCGCGTGACCGCCGCCGACTTCACCGGCGGCGGTGAGAGCGCTTCCCCGCGGCCTGAGCCCGCGGAGACGGCCGAGGACGAGCCCGAGCCTGTCACCGACGCCCAGCTCAAGGCGATCAACACCCTCGCCTCCAAGCTCGGCCTCACCCGCGAACAGAAACTCGCCGGCCTCTCCCACTACGCCGGACGCACCATCGACACGTCCAAGGCGCTGTCGAAGATCGAGGCCACGTGGGCGATCGACGCGATGAAGGCCAAGGTCGACAGCCTCCCCGTTGAGGACCC
>CAZKRE010000391.1:0-1714 GCA_964555075.1 uncultured Phycisphaeraceae bacterium | reverse complement strand
CCCGCGGCGGGCGGGTGCAGGTCCTGCTCGAGCGGGTCAACTCCCACCTCGAGGTCAGCGTCATCGACACAGGCCAAGGCATCAAGGAGGAGTTCCTGCCGCAGGTATTCGACCGCTTCCGTCAGGCGGACGCGTCCACCACCCGTGAGCACGGCGGGCTGGGCCTCGGGCTCTCGATCGTCAAGCAACTGGTCGAACTCCACGGCGGATCGGTCCGCGCGAAGAGCGGCGGTCTCGGCCAAGGCGCCACGTTCGTCGTCGACCTCCCGCTCACCGTGGTGCACGAACCGAACGCCGACCAGCCCCTGCGCGAGCACCCGCGGTCCAGCCAGCACGACTCCAGCGGCGCCGCACGCACGCTTCGTCTCGCGGGTGTGACCGTTCTTGTGGTCGACGACGAACCCGACGCCCGGGCGCTCGTGCAGCGGCTGCTCGAGGATCGCGAAGCCACCGTCATCACCGCCGGCTCCGCGGATGAGGCGTTCAGTCACGCCCGCGACAGGCGCCCGGACGTGCTCATCAGCGACATCGGCATGCCGGGCGAGGATGGCTACGCGCTGCTCAAGCGGATCCGAGCCTTGGGGCCTGATGCCGGCGGCGGGGTGCCGGCCGTGGCGCTGACCGCCTACGCCCGCTCGGAGGACCGCGTCCGCTCCGTCCTGGCGGGGTTCCAAATGCACGTGAGTAAGCCCGTCGAGCCGGCCGAACTCCTCGCGACGGTCGCGAGTCTCGCCGGCCGCGCCTGACGCGGCCTGCCTTCGCCGCTCACCCGCCGCCCGCCCCCTCGCCGCCCGGCTCGGTCATCCTACGGGCGTCGAGCAACGCGTCCAGCTTCACCGCGTCCACGAGCTTCTCCGCAAGGGCCACCTCCCGGATCGTCTTCCCCTCCGCGTGCGCCCGCTTCGCGAGCTTGGCGGCGGCGTCGTACCCGATCACCGGCGCGAGCGGCGTCACCATCATCAGCGACTGCTCCACGAGTTCCTCACACCGCTCGCGATCGACCCCGAGCCCCGTGATGCACTTGTCCGTGAAGACGTTGGTCACGTTCGTCAGCAGCGTCACCGATTCGAGGAAGGCGTCGATCATCACGGGCATCGCGACGTTGAGCTCGAAGATCGATCCCACGCCGCCGAGGTTTGCAGTCGTGATGGTTGCGTCGTTGCCGATGACCCGGCAAGCGACCTGGATCACCGACTCGCACATCACGGGGTTGACCTTGCCGGGCATGATCGACGACCCCGGTTGCGTCGCGGGCAGATTGAGTTCGCCGACGCCGCACCGCGGCCCGGAGCCGAGGAGGCGGATATCGTTGGCGATCTTGGAGAGCGAGACCGCGATGGTCTTGAGGTGGCCGTGGGCCTCGACGAAGGAGTCCTTCGCCGCCTGGGCCTCGACGTGGTTGTCGGCCTCACGGAACGGGAGATCGACCGACCTGGCGAGTTCCTCGCCGACCCGCCTGCCGAACTCGACGTGGGT
Organism: uncultured Phycisphaeraceae bacterium; assembly: GCA_964555075.1. Classification (GTDB taxonomy): domain Bacteria; phylum Planctomycetota; class Phycisphaerae; order Phycisphaerales; family Phycisphaeraceae; genus CAZKRE01. The sequence continues at coordinate 238 of CAZKRE010000391.1, read as the reverse complement.
GTTGATGCCCGTGCCGACGGCCGTACCGCCGATGGGCAGGTTTTGGATCAGCGCGTCGAGCGCGTGCTTAGAGCGATTCACCGCCGTCTGCGCCTGCGCCGCATAGCCGGAGAACACCTGCCCCACGCGGATCGGTGTGGCGTCCATGAGGTGGGTCCGCCCGATCTTGACCACGTCCCACCACTCGCGAGCCCAGTTGTCGAGCACCTGCTGCAGTCGCCCCGCCACGGGCAGCAGC
>CAZKRE010000390.1:0-1719 GCA_964555075.1 uncultured Phycisphaeraceae bacterium | reverse complement strand
TTCAGCTTGCCCAGCTTGTGGGCCTTCCGCTTCTGGTTCGTGAACTGGAAGGTCTTCGTCGCCGCGGGCTTGGCCAGCACGACGCCCTTGCTGCTCGCTGCAGCCTGAGCCGGCGGGGCGTGCACGGTCCCGGAAACAGTGGTGCCGGTGAAGGCGAGGGCGCCGGCGAGCACAGCGATCCACAGGGTGCGGGCGATGGGACGGGTGCGGGACAGCGTTCGCTCGTTCAAGGCGATGGCTCCGGGTCAGGTCGGTGCAGTGCAGCCGGCAGTCTGCGCGATCCGCCCGAAACCGTGAAATCACCCTCATGCGTGCGTCAGGGTCCGTGCCGAAAGATCTCCGAACCCCTAGGGTGTGCGTCATCTCCCGGGCGAAGTGCTCGGTGAAGTAGACCCGAACGAAGGACAGATCATGAGAATGCGCGCCCCCTCCGCGCGTCGGACCGCCACGGCTGCGATCGCCGTGGTGCTGATGCTCGTCCTGTCGGGCTGCTTCGACATGAAGGGCGAGCTCACGATCGACTCGGACGGCCGCATCAGCGGCAACCAGCGCGTCGAGTTCCCCAAGGAGTCCGGTGCCGCGATGGGCATCACCAGCCTCGACATGTTCAAGCTGATGCTCGAGGACGACATGGGCGGAATGCTGGGCGGCGACCTGGGCGGCGACCTCGAGGTCGAGGACGCCGACGACTCCTGCCCGGGCGGGTTCTCCTTCGAGGAGACCGACACCGCGTTCGCCGCGGTCTGCGCCTTCGAGAACCAGGACCCGGGCGAGAGCAACGACATGTTCGGCATCCAGCGCGTCGGTGACACCATCGAGCTCGACTTCACCAACGACATGACCGAAGAAGACGCCGCGATGATGGCGATGATGGGCATGGGCAACATGGCCGGCTCGATCGACGTCACGTTCAACTTCCCCGGCGAGGTCCAGGCGATCACCGGGACGACTGCGGCCAAGGCGACGCAGGTCGACGGTGACACCGTGCGTATCCAGGGCGCGCTGATGGAGGCCATCGACGTCAAGATCGTCAGCGCAGCTTCCGGCGGCTCGGGCGGCGGCATCACCGTGCCCACGCCGGGCGGCAACACCGGGGCCGACACGGGGACCGGCAACGACACGGACACCGGCACCGGCACGGACAGCGACACCGACACCGGCTCGACGGACAACGACTCCACCGACGGCGAGACGACGGCGGTCGCTGACGACGACGGCGGCTCGAACCTCGGGCTGATCATCGCCGCGGTCGTGATCATCCTGCTGCTGCTCGCGGTCATCGGCTTCCTCGTCCTGCGTGGCCGCGGCAAGAAGGACACCGCCCAGCCCGCCTTCGCCGGTGCCCCGGCCGGTGCCGCTCCTGGCGCCGTCGCCGGTCAGCAGGACACCCAGCAGTGGGCCCAGCAGCCGCCGGCCCAGACCCAGGCGATGCCGACGCAGGCCTTGCCGACCCAGCAGCCCGAGGCGGCACCGCAGAGCCCGCAGGCCGCCGCGCCCGGCTGGTACCCGATGCCCGGTGACCCGTCCGGTCAGCCGCGGTACTGGGACGGCACGTCCTGGTCCAACCCGCAGCAGTAGGCGGGTTGCGGCCGAGTAACCTCCGGGCGTGCTTCTTTCAGATCGCGACATCCGTGCCGAGCTCGACGCGGGTCGAGTAGCCCTCGCCCCCTTCGACCCCGGCATGGTCCAGCCGTCGAGCATCGACGTGCGGATGGACCG
>CAZKRE010000389.1:0-1727 GCA_964555075.1 uncultured Phycisphaeraceae bacterium | reverse complement strand
ATGTGGAGGTACCCGTTGGGTTCGGGGGGGAACCGGGTGACGACGCCCGGCACGCGGCCGGCGGCGAGGTCCTCCTCGACCCGCTGGCGGATAAAATGGGACGGCTTGTCGCCCGCGGGCTCAGGGGTGGCGGCGTCGGTGGGGGAGTGGGCGGCGGTCATGGGCTATCCTCGCGGTGGCGCGGTGGCGGGCGGGCGTCGAAACGGGGATTGTATGCGGTCGGGGTGGAACGAACCCGCGGGGGGCTGGCGGCGTCCCATGGGTGCGGGTGTGCGAAACGCTTTCCGCCGATCGACCGATGGTGAGAACGGGAGCCGCTTAGAATGACGCCGATGCCCGACGCCCGCCCGAAGCCGCCGACCCTTGCCCAGCGCTGCCGGCGCGCCTGCGCGCCGCTCGGGGAGCGGTTCCGCCTCGCGCGGGAGCGGTACCCGTGGCTCGAGCCGGTGCGGAAGACGCTGGTGACGATGCTGGGCGTGCTGCTGATCCTCGGGGGGCTCGCGATCGGGTGGCTGCCCGGGCCGGGCGGGTTCATCGCGTTCTTCGGGATCGCGATCCTCGCGGGCGAGTACCGCTGGGTCCGCCGGATCACCCGCCAGACCGAGACCCGCGGCCACCGCCTCTACGTCCGCGTCACCGGCAGCAAACCCCGGTGGTGGTACCGCGTGAAGCGGAAGATGGCGTCCAGCCTCGCGTGACGTCTGACACCGGGGGCATCCGCAGCCGATCACAGAGGCACGGAGAGCGCAGAGGGCCGCAGAGGGGGTTTCGATGGTGTTGGATCCGGCGCTGAATGCGCTGACTCAGGCGGTGATCGGGGCGGCGATCGAGGTGCATCGGCATCTTGGCCCGGGTTTCCGGGAACTCACCTACCAGAAGGCGCTCGAGTGTGAGTTGCGACTACGCGAGATCGCCTTCCGGCCGCAATGCCCCGTCAAGCTGTTCTACAAAGGCTTCGAGGTCGGAGAGGGATTCATGGACCTGCTGGTCGAACAGCAGCTTGTGGTCGAGATCAAGGCGGTCGAGAACTGGAACGAAGTCTTCGAGGACCAGGTGATCGCGTACCTGAAGGCGTCCTCACTCCCGCTCGGACTCATCATCAACTTCAACGTCAGCAAGCTCTACACGGGCGTCAAGCGCGTCATCAACACGATCTGATTTCCCCCTCTGCGGCCCTCTGCGACCTCCGCGCCTCCGTGATCGGCTGCTGTCTTCTGCGCCCTCCGTGCCTCTGTGATCGGCTGTGGTTTCCGCCGCCCGTCACGTGATTTTCTCGATGCCACCCATGTAGGGGCGCAGCGCGGGGGGGACGGTGACGGTGCCATCGGCGTTCTGGTAGAGCTCGAGGATGGGGATCAGGATGCGGGGGCTCGCCGCGACGGTGTTGTTCAACGAGTGGCAGAAGACGGTCTTCTTCGTGTTCCCGGAAGTATCGCGGTAGCGGAGGTTCAGCCGGCGGCACTGGAAGTCGTAGAGCCGGCTCGCGGAATGCGTCTCGCCGTAGCTGTCGCGTGACGGCATCCACGTTTCGACGTCGATCATGTCGGCATTCTTGGGACCCAGGTCCGCGGTGCAGCACTGGAGCAGGCGGTAGGGCAGTTCGAGCTTCTGCAGGAGCGCCTCGACGAACCCGATCATCTTCGCGTGCCACTGCCGGCTTTCTGCTTCGTCGGCCTTGCAGATCACGACCTGCTCGACCTTGTCGAACTGGTGGATGCGGTAGAGGC
>CAZKRE010000388.1:0-1737 GCA_964555075.1 uncultured Phycisphaeraceae bacterium | reverse complement strand
ATGTAGTAGTGAATCCGCGCGGGCTCCGGCACGCCGAGCCAGTCGACCAAGGCGAGTCGGTGCGCCTCCAGCTCTTCGAGGAGCCCGGCGCAGGGCTCCGTCTTCGAGCGGTAGTAGACCGTGAAGTGCTCGGAGGAGTGGCGCTCCTCCGGCAGATCGGAGCCGCACGCGCTCAGCAGCAGGAGGACCGTCAGGAGAGGGAAGAGCTCCCATCCACGCCTCGGCCCCTTCGCCCAGCTCATCCTGGCACGCTACGCGACGATCGCCGAAGACGCGAGCAGCGGCGCTGACACCCTCCCGAGCCCCGGCCGCGCAATTCACCAGTGGTTGTCTCTTCCCGAGGAACCCGAACCATCGATGATAACCTCGGCGGAAAGTTTCGTGGGCGCCGGGGGGACAAACCTGTCCCTTGGCGCGTGCATTTGCGCTCCTTAGGGTCTGCTGTGTGAAAGAAGAACACAGCATGTCCCGACAACAATCGCCCCTATCCTCGAAAGATTCTCGACTCGCCCGCACTGTCCGCCACCGCTTCGCGGCGTGCATCGGTCTCGGAATCGTGCTGGCTGCCTGCGGCGGCGAGTCGGGAGAAGACGGCGCGAGCGGTCCTGGCGGGGACCCTGGCACGGGCGGCGTCGCGGCGACCGGTGGCGCGACTGGCTCTGGGGGCGCTGGACAGACCGGGGGCACAGACGCCGGAGCCGGCGGCACGGACATCGGGGCGGGTGGCACGGACGTCGGGGCGGGCGGCACAGACGTCGGCGCCGGCGGCACGGGCGGCACGGATAACGGGGCAGGCGGCACGGACAGCGGGAGCTGCGAGACCGGCTCGACCCAAGGGAACGAGGTCCTCTTCATCGGCGAGTCGTTCGTCGCCGCGAGCTCCATCCCGGAGGAGACCTCGAAGTTGGCCCGAGCCGCGGGCTCTCTCGCCGCGACCGACTCCTACTTGGACGAGTCCATCTCTGGAACGTGGATCGGCAACGGCGCTGCCAACTCGATCCCGAGCCAATACCGCAACAACTCGGACGGCATCCGCTTCGTGCTCATGAACGGCGGGGGCAACGATTGTTGGCAGGGAGGCCAGGAGCAGCACCGCACCGCAGCGCTCTCCGCAGCGGCGGACCTGTTCGACGACATGGCGGCGAACGGTGTAGAAAAGATCGTCTACTTCTTCTACCCGGATCCGATCGGCAGCCAGTACGCGAGCCTCACCGCCTGCCTCAACTTGCTTAGGCCGGAAATGAAGGCCCTCTGTGACGGTCTCACTGCACCCGAGTGTCACTGGGTCGATCTGCGCGAGACGTGGGACGGGCACCCCGAGTACACGAGCGACGGCATCCACGTGGCAGGCCCCGGGAACGTCCCCACGGCGACAGCGATCTTCGAATCAATGCAGGCGAACTGCGTCGCTCCGTAAGGCATATCGCTGACACCCCATCCCCGCCCACCGCCCACGCCCACAGAACCTACGGGTTCGGGCGTGGGCTAGGCTCGCGACGGCGCGGCGTCCTGGCCGCCGCACGCACCTCAGAGCGCGGGGTGCCCCACGCGGCGATCAACCTGATCGACGTCGTGTGCGGGGGCCTCGTCTCAGTTGCAGGTCAAGGTGACGCCCGTCCCTTCCTGGCAGGTGTGTTGTCTCGGGTAGCAGTGCGTTACGTGGCTCAGGCAGTCGCAGGCGCATCCCCGGATCTTTTAGGCACAACGTAGCGGAATGATGGAAATAAATCGGGCGAC
>CAZKRE010000387.1:0-1744 GCA_964555075.1 uncultured Phycisphaeraceae bacterium | reverse complement strand
CGTGGCGACCGCGTTCGACCTGGATGACGCGACGCACCCCCGCGATCGCCGCGGGCCGCCGCTCTGGACGCAGATTCAGGCCATGTACGTGATGGGTGGCGCGGTGAACGTGCCCGGCAACTTGCTCGGCACGGGCACCGAGGACTTCGACAACAGCCAGGAGCTGAACATCTGGATTGATCCGGCCGCGGCCCAGCGTGCCTTCGAGGCCCTCCGCCCCCGCGCCGTCCAGCTCGTCCCCCTCGACGCGACCAACGACGTGCCCGTCACGGCGGACTTCGTCGCGACCCTCGGGGCGGACCTGCAGACGGCGGAAGCCGACATGGTGCACCGGATCGTGACCCAGCCGGTCACGCAGATGGGCATCGACCTGGGCGCGTTCTTCTGGTGGGATCCGCTCGCGGCCGTCGCGGCCGTGGGCGACCTGTGCACGGTGGACTTCGAGCGTGACCGTATCGAGGTGATTCAGTGCGGTCCGCAAGCGGGACGCACGATCTCGTCGCCGAACGGGGTGCACATGAACGTCGCCTTTTCCGCAGATCAGGCGCGCTTCGAGCAGGTCTTCCTGGACGGGCTCAACGGGCGCTGAGACCTCTTCCGAGCGCTTTCCCATCGGAAGCCACGTCCGGTGGGAAAGCGCTCGCGGCTCAGAGCTGACGCAAGTACTCGAGCCCTTGCTCCCGGCTCGAGAATATCTTCATCGGAAGATCGGAGCCGAACGCCAGGGCAGAGGCAACCATGCGGACCGGCGCGGCGGGCACGACGGCGGCGATCGCCCGCCCGCCCAAGCTCCGGAAGATCTCGATGGTGTCGTTCGCCTTGTCACGCTCCTTGGGATCGATGCCGGTGACTTGGCTCGCGTCGATCAACCAATCCATCGCGGGGAGCGCGTGTAGGTGGCGTGTGAGCTCACGGTTGAGTGAGCCATCGAACACGATTCGCCCATGATACACGGTCTCGACGATGCTCCCCTCGAGGTGCCGTGTGACGGCGCTGCCAACTTGCTTTGCTTTGGCCATGGTGGTCACGTGCTTTCAGCCTGAGCGCCCTCGAATGGGGACGTCCAATCGGGAACGCTCGAGGCTAGCTGCTCGGCCCGAAGCACACAACGCCGCGTTACGACGCCCAGAGTCTTACGCGTGGCTGTACGAAACGGGAGGACGAACGTTTGTTCAGCCTTGATTTGTAACTGTCTCTGCGAACAGTATGGGTACCGTCTCCAGGTGGGGGCTCGCCTGACATGGACACCACCCATTTGTCCCTACCCTGCACGCGCCGCCCAGCGGCCGGCACCACGCAGAGACGATGACCAAGCCCAAGATCATGGTGGTCGACGACAGCACGCTGGTGCTGGACGTGGTCGGGGAGATCCTGAGGCGGGGGGGCTACGACGTGATCACCCGCTCGGTCGCGATCGGCACTGGCGCCGCGATCCTCCGCGAACGACCGATCCTCGCGCTGCTCGATGTATCCATGCCGCTGATGAGCGGCACCGAGATCTCCGAAGCCATCCGTTCGAGCTCGCTCACCCGCGCGACCTGGATCGTCCTGCATTCGGATAAGCCGGAGGAGGAGCTGAGGACGCTGGTCCGGCGCTGCGGAGCCGACGGCTATCTGCCGAAGAGCGGTGATCCGAGGCGCTTGCTGTCGGCGGTGCAGTCCTGGACGACCCGAGGGCGCCCGCCGGTGGGCGTTGGGGATTCGAGGGCGCGGTCGGCGTCGTACATGTTGATCGTCGGGAGTT
>CAZKRE010000386.1:0-1750 GCA_964555075.1 uncultured Phycisphaeraceae bacterium | reverse complement strand
TCGCCACGGGCCTGGGCCCGGGCGGTGTAGGCCGACCAGGTCCGGGAGAGCAGGTGGTCGACGAGGCGACGGCGCGCCGCTGACCGCCACGTCGGGGGATCCTCCTCGAGACTGAGGTCGGCGGCGTGCAGCCGCAGGAGCTCGTGGAGTGCGTAGCTGCCCTGCCGCGGTCGGGTGAGCAGCCCGTGCCGCACGAGGATCTCGAGTGCGCCGGCCGGGTCGGCCACGTCGTCGCCCGCCAGCGCGAAGACGCTCTGCCCGTCCAGGAGTGCGATCGGGGGGATGGCGAGCAGGCGCAGCATCCGGCGGGCTTCCCCAGGCAGGGAACGGTAGGACGCGGTGAACGCCTCGGTCAGCGCCCCCTCCAGCCGCAGCGAACGGTGCTGCGACTCGACTGCACCCAGATGGTCCGCGAGCGACCACTCCGGGCGCGCCGCGACCCGCGAAGCCGTGAGCCGGACGGCCAGGGGCAGGTGGGCTGCGCTGTCCGCGAGCGCCGTGGTGATCGCGGGTTCGGCGTCGGCCCGTTCGTGGCCGACGACGGCGCGCACCAGCGCCACCGACTCCTCCGGAGTGAACAACGGCAGCGGAAGGTGCCGGAACCCCGACGCGCTGCCGGGTGCTGCCCGGCTCGTCACCAGCACGACCATGCCCTCGGGGTCGGGGAAGACGCGGGCGACGTGCTCGAGGTCCGCGGCGTCGTCGAGCAGCACGCCGGTGCGGCTGCGCCGCAGGACCTGCGCCAGCGACCGGGCGCGCAGCGCGGTGTCCGTGGGCTGGTCGGCGTGCGGGAGCCCCATCAGCCGAAGCAGCCCGCCCAGGACGGCGTGCGGATCGGCCGGCGGGCCGTGCGGGCTGAACCCACGCAGGTCCGCGACGAGCACCCGACTGATCGTGCCGGAGTCCACGAGCTCCCCGGCGGCCCGGAAGGCGAGCTGCGACTTCCCCGCGCCAGGCATCCCCGAGATCCATACCGGCCCCTGCCGGCTGGCGATCTCCTCGAGCTGTGCGGTCCGGCCGACGAAGCCGGGCACCGTCGTCGGGAGCTGGTCGGTCACCGCCACGACCGCCGCCGCCGACTCCTCGTTACGCATCGATGCCAGTGCCGTCTTCCACTGCTTCAGCAGGGCCGGGCGGGCGCCGAGGGCGGCGGCGATCTCCAGGACGAGCGCGGTGTCGAGGCGTTTGCGGTCCGAGCGGAAGGCGTCATAGACCGTGGTGCGGCCTATGCGTGATCTGTGCACATCGGCCCCGCGACGTTGCCGCGCCGTTGAGATCCGACGCGCGATGTCGGCGAACGAGGGGTCGCCCGCGTGCGCCCGCAGCTCGCGCAGCAACCGTGGGACGTCGGCCACGCTCCGGGGCACGTCCCCGACCCGATGATGGTCCCGCATCCACGTCCTCGAAGATTTGTCCGACCCAGCAGCCCGATCCTAGTTGGGGCCGACGGGGGCCGGCTTCTCCCCGTGGCGACCGGCCCGTTCGCCCCGGCTGTTCGGAGTCGTTCGGGCTTCGCGGGAAGGCTCGCGCGCCGACCGGCCGGCGGCCGACAGTGACGACGATCGCGTGCCTCGTAGCAGTGCACGCGCCGCGTCACTTCGTCGGCAAGGAAGCAGGAGCATGAGAAGGACCAGACCAGCACCCCAGACCACCCCGACCGGCCGGTTCCCGCGGCTGGCGGCCGGGCTCGGGACGACATTCGCCCTGATGCTCGGCCTGACCGGGTTCGCCGTGCTGCCGGCGTCGGGAG
>CAZKRE010000385.1:0-1760 GCA_964555075.1 uncultured Phycisphaeraceae bacterium | reverse complement strand
GGCAAGGTCCTGGACCTCTACCGCCGGGTCACCGGGGCGACGCTCGCCTTCCCCGCCGCCTGATCCCGCTAAGCCCCACTTCGCGTCACGATGTTCCAGTCTGGGACGCTTTCCGGGGCGGGCAACATCGACTGGGTCAAGCCCCACGCGCAGTTGTCGATGAACCACTGTTCGTCGTAGCCGTCGACGTAGACAAGGTGTGTATGAGCTTGCCGCCTACGGCAACGGGCACGCGGCCGGAGCCTCCGCGTGTGACGATCCGCGTGCAGGAGATCGTGAAGCTCGCGCGACTCCCCGGCCGCGTCACGGGGGTTACCTCGCGGACGCGCGGCGTCTGGCGTCGTCGTGGTCGGCGGGGCGGGTGGAATCACCGACGAGTCGGTCGCCGAACCGGACCGCCTGCACCCGATCACCGGGCCGCTTCCGTTGTGGCCGCCGTTGCCAAGCCCGGCAGACTTTGCCCCCGAGCATGCTCCGCGTCGAGCGAGACAAGGGGGGTGCTGTGGTCAGCCGACTGAGTAGAAAGCCGCGCCCCCAGCCGCATCATCGGCCGCTCATAGACCAGGTACGAGACGGCGGAGACGGCCAGCGTGGTCAGCGCGACGATGTGCCATCCATACCCGCCGAACAGCGCGATCATCGGCATGTGGTAGAGGTAGATGCCGTAGCTGATCCGGCCCAGCCAGCGGAGGGGGGCGAGCGCGAACACGGCCGCGAGAACCCCCGTTGCTGCGACCAGCAGGCCGGACGCCATCAGCGTGGACAGGCCCCGCTCGGCCGTCAGGTGCAAGGCGAACAAGGGCATATAGGTAATTGCAAGGGATGACGCGACGACGCACGCCAAGCCCGCCAAGCCGAACCCGTGATGCCCCCGCCATCGGGCTTCGCCGAACGCGAGCAGGCACCCGGCGACGAGTGCCACGGCTCGGAACGGCGTCGCGCGATAGAGCAGTTCGCTTGTGCGGTTCCCGAGCCCGAGTTGCGGCCCGGCCAGTTCCAGTGCGAGCGAGGCGACCATGCTCCACACGAGGGCTCGCACCGCCCACGCCCGCGAACGAACGGCGCCGAGCATCATCACCGCGAACGGCCAGACGAGATAGAAGTGTTCTTCGACGCAAAGGCTCCATGTGTGCCCGAGCGACCAGTGCAGCGTCCGTTCCGGCGTGAAGTTGTAGACGTAGGTGGCGGCGGTCCAGATCGCACCCGTTCCCACTATCGCGGCGACACCGACCACGAGGTAGTAGATCGGGAAGATGCGGAACGCGCGGCGAATGAGGAAGTGCCGCAGCGGGATTCCCCGATCCGCGTTGTGCAGCAGGATTCGGGTTATCAGGAAGCCGGACAGCACGAAGAACACCTCGACGCCATCCAGGTGCGCGACCGGAAGCGTCGTCACGAATCCGAGATGTCCGGCGACGACCAGCAGGCAGGCGACCCCGCGGAGCCCGTCGAGCGCGGGAATGTGGTCGCGTCTCGACTCGCCCAAACCAACCTCCAGCATGGCGACACCTCCGCATCTGCTTTCGGGGCGGTGGACCCATCCTACTGCGATCCCACCCGCAGAAGGGCGGTCATCGGACGTGGAAGGCCCCACAAGTGCTGACAACGCCTCAAGCCCCGCGCCTCAAGCCCCAAGCCGCTGCCCGCGTGCTCTCGACGCTCCACCCTCGACCGCATACGCTTGACGCCCATGGAGATCGTCCGAACCGTTGCTGAGTTCCGTCGGTGGCGTGCCGGTTCCACCGGTCGACTCGCGCTCG
>CAZKRE010000384.1:0-1766 GCA_964555075.1 uncultured Phycisphaeraceae bacterium | reverse complement strand
GTGCGAGGACTGGCGGGGGCTGTGGGAGGAACTGCTGCGGGTCACGCTGTTCTGGCACGCGCGGGGGGTGCGGGTGTTCCGGGTGGACAACCCGCACACCAAGCCGTTCCCGTTCTGGGAGTGGCTGATCGCGCGGGTGCGGGAGAAGGACGCGGGGGTCATCTTCCTCGCGGAGGCGTTCACGCGGCCGAAGGTGATGTACCGGCTGGCGAAGCTCGGGTTCACGCAGTCGTACACCTACTTCGCGTGGCGGACGGACCCGTGGAGCATCCGGGAGTACTTCACGGAGCTGACGACGAGGCCGGCGGTGGACGTGTTCCGCCCGAACGCGTGGCCGAACACGCCCGACATCCTCAATGAGTACCTGCAGACCGATGCGCGTGCCGCGTACATCGTGCGGGCCGTGCTCGCCGCGACGCTGTGCGCGAACTACGGGGTGTACGGCCCGGCGTTCGAGCTGATGGAAGGGCGGCCGGTGCGGCACGGCAGCGAGGAGTACCTCGACAGCGAGAAGTACCAGATCCGCCAGTGGGACCTCGACCAGCCGCATTCGCTGAGCGACTTGCTGGGCCGCCTCAACCGGATCCGCAAGGCCAACCCCGCGCTGCAGCACGACCGGGGGCTGCGGTTCCACCGGGTGGATAACGGCGCGATCGTGTGCTACAGCAAGTCGCAGGGGGACAACGTGATCCTCTGCGCGGTGAATACCGACCCGCACCACACGCAGTGGGGCAATCTGGATCTGGACCTCGCGGCGCTGGGCGTGACGCCCGAGGCGCCGTTCCAGGTGCACGACCTGCTGACGGGCGAGCGCTACCGGTGGCAGGGGCGCCATGCGGTGGTGGGGCTGGACCCGGGGGCGAACCCCGTGCACGTGTTCGAGGTTCGGCGCCACGCGCGGACCGAAGCGGACTTCGACTATTTCCTCTAGCGGCAGACCTTGGAGACACGGCTTGACGAAGGCGGCGGCAACAGCAACGCGTGGGGGCACGGCAGAGGTCGGCGCGGCGTCGAGCGTCATGCCCGTCGAGCCGCAGTGGTACCGCACCGCGGTGATCTACCAGATGCACGTCCGCTCGTTCGCCGACAGCAACGGCGACGGCGTGGGGGACTTCATCGGCGCGATCTCCCGGCTGGACTACCTGGAGGAGCTCGGGGTCACGACGATCTGGTTGCTGCCGTTCTACCCGTCGCCGCTGAAGGATGACGGGTACGACATCGCCGACTACACCGGCGTCAACCCGATGTACGGGACGATCGACGACGTGCGGCGGTTCATCGCCGAGGCGCACCGGCGGCAGATGCGGGTGATCACGGAACTGGTCATCAACCACACGTCGGATCAGCACGCCTGGTTCCAGCGGGCCCGGCGGGCGCCGAAGGGGAGCCCCGAGCGGGACTTCTACGTGTGGAGCGACACGCCGGACAAGTACGCCGGCGTGCGGGTGATCTTCAACGACTTCGAGCCGAGCAACTGGTCGTTCGACCACCAGGCGGGTCAGTACTACTGGCACCGCTTCTTCAGCCACCAGCCGGACCTGAACTTCGACAACCCCGAGGTGCACGAGGCGGTGTTCGAGGTGTGCGACTTCTGGATGGCGGCGGGGGTGGACGGGGTGCGGCTGGACGCGGTGCCGTACCTCTACGAGCGCGAGGGGACGAGCTGCGAGAACCTGCCGGAGACGCACGCGTACCTGAAGAAGCTGCGGAAGCACGTGGATGAGAAGTGGCCGGGCCGGATGCTGCTCGCGGAGGCGAACCAGTGG
>CAZKRE010000383.1:0-1767 GCA_964555075.1 uncultured Phycisphaeraceae bacterium | reverse complement strand
GGATCGTCTTCGACAGCGCCTTGCCGCCATCGATCACGAACAGGATCCCGTTCGAGCTGAAGCGTGCAAGTCCGAGAACTTGAGGTGTCCGTGGCGCACGCTACGGGACGACCCCCGACGTCGAAAAGTGCACAGTCCCGCTTATGGGACGTCAGGCGTTCCCACCGAATTCGACGCCCGACTTCGCTGCTTTCGCCACCACGTAGTTCACGAAGGCCGAGCAACTGACCAGCATATACAGCGCATCCTCGTGCCTAACGTGGTCCTCCTCCAGCATCGCATGCCGAATGCCGTCAGCGTTGCTCGTGTAACCATAGATGCTGCTGAAAGCCTCGATCAGCGCAGGGTGTATGCCGCCGGTGGGATCGACCTTCTTCAGTGCCTTACCGAGCGTGGCGCGCTTGCCACCCATCAGCAGGTTCACCAAGGCCTCCACGGCGCTTATCGATTCCTTGACTGAATTGCGGTAATCCGGCTCCGCGCGATCCGCGAGCATCGCAAGGGCCGTCCGCAAGTGCGCGCGTACCGGGGCGAGCCCTGCGGCCTCCGCTCCTAGAGCAGCCTCTACCGCATCGATTTCTGAAACGTTGGTGATCGGGGCAACGCGACCCTCAACAATGCGGTAGCCCGACCCTTCACGCTCCAGTATGCGGTTCATGTGAAAGACGAACTCATCCCTATCCGCACCGACGAATTCTTCATAGTGCTCCAAGGTGAACTCAATGTAGTCGTACGTCCAATACCACTCGCGCTTCCTAAGGGCTGATTTGATATTGTCGCGAGCATCGGACAGGTACTGGGGTACGTCATCGATTGGCCAATTGAAGAACTCAAGATGGAGCCAGGTGACGTAACTCTTCATCCTCGAGTGCACGACTTCCAACGTGACGTCACTCGCCGGAGACCATACAAACAGTCCAAGAACGTTCCAGATTGCGATACGCAAAGATTCACCCATTGACTCAAGCTCAAGCGCTTCGCGCGCCGGCTTGTATCCGTGGCGTTCGGAGAATCTCGACATACAGGCAGACTAGTGCCCGACCGCGACAGGACGTCTGAACCGGCCCTAGCGCCCCTAATGGGCGCTTGTTTGGGTGAGCGCTGTGGCTACTCGCGGACCGGCCACCCGAACCGCCGTGGCTGCGGTGGCGCGCTAAGTCATGGTTGTCGGAAGCGGCGCAGGCGATGGGCGACGTCTCCGTCCCGAACTGCTCAGCGTGGACCCGAGCCGCCGCCTGGGCGGCGTCCCGAGGTCAGGTGGCTGAGTTCGGTGGGGTCACCGTCGAGGACGACGAGTTGCACGTCCCGGTGCTCCTGGCACCGGCCGTCGGCGGCAGTGACGACCCGCCCACACAAGCACCAGCGTTCCCCGCACTCCGGGGAAAGGGCCATCTCGTGGTGTCCTGTGGGGCGGCAGTAGATGCACTCGCACCATCGGTTGGACGCTCCGAGGGCCTGGAACGCGTTGGCGCATCCGATGGCGCGGCGACGCTCGCGGTCGGCGTCACGCCGGGCGCGAGCGCGGGCGTGGGCGTCGGCTAGCGAGCAGAGGGCTCGCTCGTAGTCCGGATCGAGGTAGCGCGACAGCTTGTCCGCAGTGCTGCGACGGGCCTCGCCGGTGTTCGCCGCCGCGAAGCGGACCGGGGTCGGCCAGATCAGCTCGCCGTTGGCATCAGCCGGCCCGGCGGCAGCGCGCACGTCGACGACGCTTCCTAGCCGGCTGGCCGCGTTGGCGATCTGCTCGGCGACGCGCTCAGCCCGCCGATG
>CAZKRE010000382.1:0-1776 GCA_964555075.1 uncultured Phycisphaeraceae bacterium | reverse complement strand
AGGTGGCTGCGATCCGAACACGGGCCGGTCGAGTGGGGCCAGGCGGCGTGCTTCGCGGCGGCGGGGGGGGTGGCGTGCGTCCTGGCGGTCAGGGCCAGGTTCGCACCGAGATGGGTGCGGATGGGCTACCTCGCCTTCGGGCTCCTGGCGCTGCTCGTCACCGGCGAAGAGCTGAGCTGGGGTCAGCACCTGCTCGGTTTCGAGACGCCCGATGCTCTGGCGGCGCTCAACAAGCAAGGCGAGGCCAACCTGCATAACCTCTGGGACGACCTGCCTTCACGGATCATGCGGCGGCTCCTCGAGATCACCCTGCCCCTCCTCTGCATCGTGCTCCCGTTGGGGCTGAAGATCGCGGGGATCGGTTGGCGGCGGGGCGACTGGTCCTGGTACACCCTGCCCCGGCTGGAAATGGTGCCCACGCTGCTGATCGCGGCGCTGGGGCGCCCGCTCAAGGACAGCCAGCATTGGGGGTGGCCGGCACGGTGGCACGAGGACACCAGCGAGTTTGCCGAACTGTTTTGGGCCTTCGGGATCCTGCTCTGGATCTGGGTTCTGGCCCGCCGGGTTGGCGACGGGCGTTCGACATCTCCATCTGAACCGGAGTCTCCCCCGCCTCAGAGTGGGGCAAGTCCCAGTGGCGAGGCTGCCCGCGATCGGTTATGAACAGCGTTCCAGGGCGCAACGTCGGTGTGGCGCGTCGTGTTTCGATGAGGAGGTGATGAGATGGCGACCCGTGCGGCAACGTCCGCCCCGGCGCATGGCCGAGGGGTGGACTCAGGTAGGCGACGTGCGCTGCTCGCGGAGATGGTCGTCAAGGCTCGCAACGCTTGGCACTCGCCTGACGCGTTCCAGCGGGCGCGCGACTACGCGTTCGCCCAGACCTGGTACCGCATGCCCACCCCGGTGCGGCAGCGGCTCATGGCGGGCGACCACCTCTGCCCGGTGTGCGAGTCCAACGTCCGCCGCTTCCTCGTCCTTCACCGCAAGACCCAGCAGTTCTGCCCCGTCTGCCGGTCGATGCAGCGGCAGCGGCTGGTGCTCCTGTTCTTCCGGAAAATGACCAACCTCTTCGACGGCAAGTCCAAGCGCCTGCTGCACATCGCCCCAGAGCCGAGCCTCGCCCCGCGCCTGCGCAGCATCCCCGGCGTCGACTACCTCAGCGGCGATCTCATGGACCCGTCGGCGATGGTCAAGATGGACATCACCGATATTCAGTACCCCGACGGCTCCTTCGACGCCCTCTACTGCAGCCACGTCCTCGAGCACGTCCCAGCGGACCGCGAGGCGATGCGCGAGATGTGCCGCGTCCTCAAGCCGGGCGGGTGGGCCCTCATCCTCGTGCCCGTGAAGGGACAGACGACCTACGAGGACGACACGATCACCGCCCCCGAGGACCGCGAGCGGGCGTTTGGCCAATACGACCACGTCCGGTACTACGGCCTGGACTGCAAGGACCGGCTGGCGGAGGCGGGCTTCGACGTCTCGGTCTACCGCCGGGAGGACTTCGCCGGCGACGACACCGAGCGGATGGGCCTCGACTCGCCGCAGGTCTTCTTCTTCTGCCGCAAGCCGGGGCTCGCGGCCGCCGACCGTCCGGATTGACGCGAGCGGCCGGCGCACGTATCGTTCCCGGTCCACTCGTCCCCCCGACGGAGGGGGCGAGACGGCCGCGTTGGTGAGCGTAGCTCAGTTGGTTAGAGCACCGCGTTGTGGTCGCGGGGGTCGGGGGTTCGAATCCCCTCGCTCACCTTTTGTTCGGTATCGCACTCGTCCGCA
>CAZKRE010000381.1:0-1796 GCA_964555075.1 uncultured Phycisphaeraceae bacterium | reverse complement strand
AGGGCCGGCTGCTCGTGGAGCCGTTCGTCGACGCCCACGTGCACCTGGACTACGCGAACACCGCGGGGGAGCCGCGGGCGAACCGCTCGGGCACGCTGTTCGAGGCGATCGAGATCTGGGCGGACCGCAAGCGCGAAGGCCTCAACACCGTCGAGGAGATCCACCGCAACGCCTTGGCAGCCGCACGGTGGGAGGCCTCCCACGGCACGGGCTTCATCCGCTGCCAGGTCGACGTGACCGACGCCGAGCTGACCGCGTTGCGCGCGCTGCTGAGGCTGCGCGAGGAGGTGCGGGACTGGATCGAGATCCAGGTGGTCGCGTTCCCGCAGAACACCGTCCTGTCGTTCCCCGACGGCCCCCGACTGCTCGAGCGAGCCCTCGAGATGGGCGCCGACGCCGTCGGCGGCATCCCGCACAACGAGGCGACCCGTGAGGACGGCATCGCCTCGCTCAGGATCATCTTCGACCTCGCCGAGAAGTACGGGGTGCCCGTGGACGTGCACTGCGACGAGATCGATGACGAGCAGTCGCGGTTCGTGGAGGAGATGGCCGCGCTGGCGACGCGGTACCGGCTCGATGCCCCGGTCACCGCGAGCCACTGCGTCGCCATGGCGTACTACGGCAGCTCCTACCTGGCGAAGCTCACCCCGAAGCTCGTCGCGGCAGGGCTGAACTTCGCCGTGTGCCCCAACGAGAACCTGCAGCTCCAGGGCTGGGGCATGGCGCCGGTGCCACGTGGTGTCGCGCCGATCAAGCACCTGGCCGGGGCCGGGCTGAACGTGGCCTTCGGGCAGGACTCGATCGCCGACCCGTTCTACCCGCTCGGGGCGGGCGACATGCTGCGCATCCTCGACTCCGGGCTGCACGTGGGCCACATGCTCACCGGCGACCACCTCGGTCACGCGCTCGACTTCATCACCCACCACGGGGCGCGGAACCTGGGCATCACCGACCGCTACGGCATCGAGGTGGGCAAGCCGGCGCACGCCATCGTCCTGGACGCCCGCAGCGACACCGAGGCCGTCCAGCACAAGGCCGACGTGCTGTGCTCAATCCGGCACGGCAGGACGGTCTTCATGCGTGAGCCAGCGGCGTACGTCACAGCGATGCCGGGCTTCGCCGAGGACTGATCGCAGATTCGATCCCGACCGTACGTCGCCAGATCAGGCGAACAAGTGTTCGACAGGGGAGGTGGGCAGGGGGGGCGGACAGGCGGCTACCGGCCGGGCATCGCTAGCATCGCCGCCGTGGATGATGCGGCCGGGTCGAGCGACGAGTGCGTGTTCTGCGGCATCGTCGCCGGGACGGTCCCGAGCGCGAAGGTCGCCGAGGACGAGACGACGTTCGCCTTCATGGACATCGACCCGGGCTCGGACGGGCACCTGCTCGTGATCCCGAAGCGGCACAGCGCCGACCTCGTCGAGATCGCCGGCGAGGACCTGGCCGCCACGACCCTGGCGGCCCAGCGCATCGCCAAGGCGGTTCTTGCCGAGCTCGGCGCGGACGGCGTCAACCTGCTCAACTGCAGCGGCACCGCAGCCTGGCAGACCGTCTTCCATTTCCACCTGCACGTGATCCCGCGCTACCGGGACAAGAGCAAGGATCGTTTGGAGCTGCCGTTCGAGCCGGGCAAGCCAGCCGACCTCGACGCCATCGCCGCGCGGGCCAGGGTCCTCGCAGCGGCCCTCTGAGGGCGCCCGAAGGTTCCACGCCGGCGCTCTCGAGCACCCTTCCCGCTTCACCGATAATGTACATTATGTCAAAACACTCACACGAAGCACTGCTGGATCCACGCC
>CAZKRE010000380.1:0-1801 GCA_964555075.1 uncultured Phycisphaeraceae bacterium | reverse complement strand
ATTGCGGCCGCGACGTCGGTGGGCGGGCGATTTTGCGAGCGCGAACCCTTGCGTGAGGCGGTGGATCACCCTAAAATGATCCGTTGGCCTCGCCGTCCGCCTTTGAGGGAATCGTGACCGAAGATCGTCCCCATCCAACGTCCGCCGGCGTGTCCCACACGACCGCCGAGGCGGACGCGTCGGTCCCCGCCGACGAGGAGCCCGACCCTCGGCTGAGCCTTGAGCTGCGCCTGGAGACGCGGGACACGCAGCCGCCCCTGGACGGCTGGCTCCAGCCGATGCTGGTGCGCATCGCCGCGGAGGCGGGCGTGGCGGGGGGGGAGCTTGGGATCGTGCTCGTCGACGACGCCCGCATGTCGGAGCTTCACGCGCGGTACATGGGCGATCCCGAAACCACCGACGTCCTGACTTTCGACCTGCGGGACGAGCCGGACGCGGCGCTCGAAGGGGACATCGTGATTTGCCGGGACGAGGCGGAGCGGCAGGGGCTGCGGCGTGGGCACGAGGCCCGGGTCGAGGCGCTGCTCTACGCGGTCCACGGCCTGATGCACCTCCTGGGCGAGGACGACGAGGATGAGGAAGACTTCGACCGGATGCACGCCCGGGAGGACCGGCTGCTGAGCGCGGTCGGCCTGGGCAACGTCTTCAGCGGCAACGACCGCCGGGGGAATCGGGAAGAGGAATAGGTAGGGACGGTGCTCCCGCCGCGCCCCGGCGCGGCGGCGAGTGGGTGTCGGCTGCGGCCGCACAACGCACGACCGGGGCGCGAGGGTTCGTTTGCAAGTCGCGATCGGGATTGTGTTGTTCGCCCTGCTGGCGGGGGCCTACTTCGGTGCGCTCAGCGCTGCGCTGAGGACGTTCTCGCGCAGCCGTCTCGAGGACCTGCTCGAGGAACGGGGCGGGGTCGAACAGCTCGAGACGTTCATGGAGCGGCTGCCCAAGTACCAGATCCTGGTGGGCATGGTCCGCACCGGTCTGAACCTGTTGGTGCTCCTGGCGACGCTTTACGCGGTCGAGGTGAGCGGGCTCGTGCCGACGTCGGCGATCGCCGCCGGCGCCCGGGTCAACGCGGGGGAGACGCTCGTGGAGTACGCCGCGGCGTTCGTGATCACGGTCTGCTGCGTCAGCATCTTCGTCATCGCCATCCCCGCCGCCTGGGCGCGCTACTTCGACGACGGGCTTGTCGCGGCGTCCATGCCGGTGTTCCGCACCCTCTGGCTGCTCACGCCGATCGCCTCCCTGCTCCACCTCTTCGACCCGGTGGTCCGGCGGATGTCGCGGACGGACCAGGAGGAGACCGACGAGGAGGCCGCCAACGATCAGCTCACCGAGGAGGTGCTCAACGTGGTCGAGGACCACGAGCGGGGCGGCGAGGTGGACGAACAGCAGAAGGAGATGCTCGAGGGGATCTTCGAACTGGCGACCACCTCCGCGGGGGAAGTCATGACCCCCCGCACCGAGATGGACGCCATCGAAGCCTCCTCCACGCTGCTGCAGGTCAAGGAGGCGATCGTCCGCCTCGGGCACAGCCGCCTGCCGGTGTACGACGGGAGCCTCGACCAGATCGTCGGGATCCTCTACGCCAAGGACCTGATCCCCTTCGTCGGCGACGGCGAGACCTTCGACCTCCGCCGGATCCTCCGCCCGGGGTACCACGTGCCCGAGAGCAAGAGCGTGCGGGAACTGCTCGCCGAGTTCAAGCAGCGGAAGGTCCACCTCGCGATCGTGCTCGACGAATACGGCGGGACCGCGGGGCTGGTCACCATCGAGGACATCCTCGAGGAGATCGTCGGCGAGATCC
>CAZKRE010000379.1:0-1804 GCA_964555075.1 uncultured Phycisphaeraceae bacterium | reverse complement strand
GGCGTTGGGCACGGTCGCCCCGCCCCGAAACAGAGGCGGCGTCATCAACGACGTCCGCCACCCGAGCGGAGCAGCCCATGGACAAGGACAGGATCGAACACGTACTCGCGCAGCTGGCGGCAACGTTGCCGCCGCTGATCACCACAGAGCAGGCAGCCGCCATCGGCCAGGACCCCGTCTCGACGGTTTGGGACTGGTCGTCGCGCGGCCTGCTCAACGGCTTCAAAATCCGCCGCGGGCGCCGCCTGCTCTTTGAGCGCGACGCCTACATCCGCTGGCGGCTCACTCCAGACTAACGCTGCAGTGACCCTCGGGGTTCGGCTGCGCGCAGAAAGCGAAACCAAAATGGGTACGTCAAGCAAAAACCCGATCATCGAATCCTTCTGGGTCGACCAGGAGCAGCGCGTCAAAGCGATCAAGCGCGCCGGTTCGCCCTCCTGGTATCTGCAGCTCAACATGGACGGCGTCCAGCGCCGCGTCTCCCTCAAGACCCGCTCCAAAAAGGAAGCGAGTCAGCAGGCGAGCGGCGTCGCCACCCGCCTCTTCTCCGGCGAACTCACGCCCGCGGGCAAGCGGGCCCGCGTCACCCTCACCGGGGCAGCCGAGGCCTACTGCAGGCGGCTCCGCGAACTGGATCGCAACGAGAAGACCGTCGCCCGCTACGAGCGGGTCCTCGATCAGCTCGGCGCCTATCTCCCCAAAGGAGGCGCCACGCCGCTCGCCAAGCTCTCGAAAGCCACCCTGGAAAACTTCGAGCGCAAGCTCCGCACCGAGGGCATCCGCGGGCTGCCACGCGAGGGCCGCCGACAGATTAAGTACCAACTGAAGCCGCTCTCTGCGAAGTCGGTCCGTGACCACATGAAGGTCGTCCGCGGGCTCCTCCGAGACGCGGTGACGGGCGGCGCCTTGACCGAGGACCCGGCCCGGGGATATCGGCTGCCACCGGGCCCGACGCGGAAGATCGTCACGCTGAGCCCCGCAGAGCTCGCCGCGCTCTTCGCGGACCCCGAGCCGGGCATGGCCGACGTGTGGCGTTTCTTTGTGCTCACTTGCCTTCGAGCCCACGAGCTTATCTGGCTTCTGAGGGAAGACGTCGTTTCCAACGCCGCCGGGTTGCCGACCGCGATCCACATCCGCGCGAAGGCGTGCCCTGTATCCAGCCGTGTCTGGCACCCCAAGCACCGACGCGAGCGCGTGGTGCCGCTCCCCCCGGAAGCCGGCGAGATCCTGAACCGGGCGATGACGACCGGGCGATCGCCCTGGGCCTTTACGTCCCCGGTCGCCCGCGACCCGCGGGTCGGCCGCTGGAGCTACAACCCGCTGCGGCGGCTCCTCCACGCGCGGCTGAAGGCGTGCGGTCTTCGCACGCGGGGTTTGCACGTGCTCCGCCACACCGGCGCCACGTACCTGGCGAACGACGGCCGGATGCCCATCACGCTGCTGCGGGACTTTCTTGGCCACCGCGACCTGGCGACCACGCAGCTCTACCTGCACCCCACCGCGGACGACGTCGCCCACTCCCTCGGCCGCGTCGACTACACCCGCCTCACCCCCACCCCCGCCCCCGCCCCCGGAAGCCCTGCCCCCGGAAGCCCGGCCCGCGAAAAACCGGCCCCGGCCGCCGGAAGCGGCGGGGGGCCGAAGGGCCAGGGCAGCGCCGCGGCGAGCGGCGCGACCCAGTGCAACGGGGTTCCCGACGCCGACGCGTCGGGGGCCGAAACCAGTCAGAACCCAGTCAACCCCGAAAGGGAAGGAGAGGCAGCATGAGCGACAAACGCATCCGCAACCGCAACTTAGGGAAGAA
>CAZKRE010000378.1:0-1813 GCA_964555075.1 uncultured Phycisphaeraceae bacterium | reverse complement strand
TCGTCAGTGGCCCGCGCCCCCTACCGCGTGTGGTGCGGTGATGCGGGTGGGTCGATCGGTCGAGCGGTGGCGGACCTGCGGCGCGACTTCACGCGGGTCGGCGTGCCAGTCGAGGCAGCGACCGATGCGACTGCGGCGGACGTGGTCGTGACGGTCGATCCGGCCATCCCCGGACCCGAGGGCTACCGGGTGGAGCGGCACGGGCGCACGCTGCGCATCGCCGGATCGGACGAACTGGGCGTCATCTACGGCGTGTACGCCGTTTCGCACCGGGTGCTGGGCGTCGACCCATTCTGGTTCTGGAAGGACCTGGAGCCCGAGCCAGTGGGTGCGGCCGGGATCGTCTGGCCGGAGAACCCGATCGTCGGCCGGCCACTCGGCATGCGGTACCGCGGGTGGTTCCTCAACGATGAGGACCTGCTGTCGAAGTGGAAGGATGGCGGCGGTCGGCGGGACTTGGATTACCCGTTCTACGAACAGGTCATGGCGCCGGGGGTGCTTGATGCGGTGTGCGAAACACTGCTGCGGACGGGTGGGAATCTGATCATCCCCAGCTCGTTCGTGGACGTGATGAACCCGGCGGAGGCGCGGCTGGTGGAGGCGGCGGTGGCGCGGGGGCTGTACGTGACGCAGCACCACATCGAGCCGCTGGGCGTCAGCCATTTCGGCTATGAGACCTACTGGCGGGCGCGTGGCGTCACGGCAACGCTGCGGTACCGGGATGAGCCGGATCGCGTGCGGGAGACGTGGCGGGCCTATGCCCAGCGGTGGTGGGAGCTCGCGGGCGAGCGGGTGATCTGGCAACTCGGCCTGCGCGGCCGGGGTGACCACGCGATCTGGACGGCCGATCCGTCGATCGGCGAGGATGCGGCGGGGCGTTTCATCTCGGAGGCGATCGCAGACCAGTGGGCAATCGTGCGGGAGGTCGATCCTCGGCCAGCGCCAAGCGCGACAACGACGGTGTGGGCGGAGTGCTCATCGCTGTTCCTGAAGGGGCAGATCGAGGTCCCCGACGGGGTTGCGATCATCTTCTGCGACGAGGGGAGCAGTCAGCGGATGCAGGACGACTTCTACGAGACGCCGCGCGAG
This sequence comes from uncultured Phycisphaeraceae bacterium, assembly GCA_964555075.1. Taxonomy (GTDB): domain Bacteria; phylum Planctomycetota; class Phycisphaerae; order Phycisphaerales; family Phycisphaeraceae; genus CAZKRE01. Next base: position 724 of record CAZKRE010000378.1, on the reverse strand, counting down.
CCGAGCCGTGCCTATGGGGCGTACGCGCACGCCGCCTTCTGGATCTGCGGGCCGCACCTGGCGGCGGGGCAATCGCCCGCGGCCGCAGCGGCGGTCTTGCGGGAGATCATGGCCCGCGGCGACACGCACTACGCGATCGTGAACACCAGCAACGTGCGGGAGCACGTCTTCCCAGTCGACGCCTGGATGCGCGGGATGTGGGGCGGGCCGGCGACGGGGATCGCCGGCTTCTGGTCCCGGCACGTGCCCGGCGGGCTCGAGGCCTTGGGGGAGCGGTACTTTGCGGCCCTCGTGGTGTGTGACGACGAACGCGTGTTTCAGGACGGCGACGGCACCGCCGCCGTGATGAACTGGCTCGCGGGGCGGGGCATCGATCCGAACCCCAGGTTCAAGCGGGCGACCCGGGAGGCGCTGCTCGCCGCTGCCGACGCGATGGAGGCTGTCGCGCGTGACGCGGCGACCGCGTCGTGGCCCGAACGGTATCGCACCTATGCACGATCCCACTTCGTCGTGCCGGCGGTCGCCATGGCGTGCATCTACCGGGCCGTGGCGGCGCTCACCCAGGACGACGTTGCGGCGGCCGTGGCCCTGCTCAAGCGGATGCTGACTGTTCGGGATGAAGCGGCGCAGCAGCGGTTCGCTGGCTGGTACCGCGGCGACGACAAGGCGGACTGGCCCGACCTAGCCGCGCAACTGGAGGCACGGCTCAACTCGCCTGCCTGAG
>CAZKRE010000377.1:0-1825 GCA_964555075.1 uncultured Phycisphaeraceae bacterium | reverse complement strand
GGGCGAATGAGCCGCCCCCGGCGACCGCTATAATGAACCATGCACGACCGGGCCCGGAATGCAGCGACGGCCGAGACGGTGGGGGGGCTGGATGTGGAAGCCGTCCGCCGCGATTTTCCGATTCTCTCCACGGAAATGAACGGCCGGCCGCTGGTCTACCTCGACAACGGGGCCACGAACCAGAAGCCTCGGGCCGTCATCGACGCCATTTCGCACTACTACGCGCACGACAACGCCAACATTCACCGCGGCGTGTATGCGCTCTCGCAGCGGGCGACGGCGAGGTTTGACGAGGCCCGCCTGGCGGTCGCCCGCTTCCTCAACGCTCCCGAGGCGGCCGAGTGCATCTTCGTGCGCGGGGTGACGGAGGCGATCAACCTCGTCGCCCTCAGCTGGGGGCGAACGAATTTGAAGCCGGGGGATGAGATTCTCCTGACGGCCCTGGAGCACCACAGCAACATCGTCCCGTGGCAGTTGGCTGCGGAGGCGACAGGGGCGAAGGTCCGCACGCTGCCGATGAACGATGCGGGGGAACTGGAATACGACCGGCTCGACGAGTTCGTGACAGCCAGGACGAGGCTCGTGGCGATGCAGCACGTCAGCAATGCCCTGGGGACGGTGCACGACGTCGACCGCATCATTGCGGCGGCGAAGAAGGTGGGAGCGCTGGTGCTGATTGATGGCGCCCAGCACGTGGGGCACTGGAAGACGGACGTGCGGCGACTGGACTGCGACTTCTACACCTTCAGCGGGCACAAGCTTTTCGGGCCGACGGGTGTGGGCGTGCTGTGGGGCCGGCGGGAACTGCTGGAGCGGATGCCCCCGTTCCTGGGCGGGGGGGACATGATCGAGCAGGTGACGTGGGAGAGGACGACGTATGCGCCGATTCCCGCGAAGTTCGAGGCGGGGACGCCGGACATCGCGGGAGTGATCGGCCTCGGGGCGGCCATCGCGTACCTATATTCGGTGCCGGGGGGGTGGGAGGCGATCCACGCCCATGAGCAGCGATTGCTCGATCATGCGACGAAGCGGTTGAGCGAGATCCGCGGGCTGCGCATCATCGGGACGGCCCGGAACAAGGCGGGGGTGGTCAGCTTCATCGTCGAAGACCCGCCGGTCAGCTCCCTCGACATCGGGATGAAGCTCGACGCCGAGGGGATCGCCGTGCGGACGGGGCATCACTGTGCCCAGCCGCTCATGGATCGTATCGGCATTCCGGGGACGGCACGGGCGAGCTTCGCGTTCTACAACACGGTGGGGGAGGTGGATCAGTTCGTGGATGCGCTGGAGGCAATCATTGAGGAGGCGCGGGGGAGGGCGTCCAAGCCCGCAGCTTCCGCTGCGGCGTCGAATTCTGATGGGGAGCTTCAGTGGCCCGAGCCGAAGGGGGCGACGCCGGATGAAGCCGCGCAGGAACTGGTCGACACCTTCACCTTCCTGAAGGAGGCGGGTGAGGACCCACGCGACTTCGTCCTGGAGCTCTCCCGCAAGCTCCCCCCCATGCCCGAGAGCCAGAAGAACGAGGTGACGCACGTCAAGGGGTGCATGAGCCAGGTGTGGCTCACCGCCCGCAAACGCCCCGGGACGGCCGACGCCCTCGATTTTCTGGCCGACAGCGACGCGGAGATCGTCAAGGGGCTGATCGCCATCCTCCAGCACGTGTTCAGCGGGCAGCGGGCCGGCGACATCCTGGCGTTCGACATCGAAAAGCTGCTGCGGCGGCTGAACTTCCAGAACCTCATCAGCGTCCAGCGCCGCAGCGGCGTGGAGGCGATGATCAACCGCATCAAATCGCTCGCCGCCGCGACGCAGGAGTGAATCATGC
>CAZKRE010000376.1:0-1836 GCA_964555075.1 uncultured Phycisphaeraceae bacterium | reverse complement strand
CCGGGAGCAACTGCACCACGCGGCCCAGCGGAGCGTCGCGGGGGAGGAGCCGGCGACGCGCTCGCTGCTCGAGGCGTGGCGCCGCTTCCGCGCCGGATTCGACCGCTACCTGAAGCCCCCCGGCGTGCGTCTGCCCAGCGGGCCTCGCGCCGATCACGTGTTTGCCTGCTTCTTCCAGATCCGCCGGGCCTTCAGCCACATCTACCACTACCTCGTCGGGGCATCGATGCCCGCCGCGGAGCTACGCGCGGCCGTGTGGCAATCGATCTTCACCCACGACTTCCGCCGGTACTACCGCGGGCTCTACAGCCGGATGGCGGACTACACTACGCTCATCACCGGGGAGTCGGGCACCGGGAAGGAACTCGTCGCCCGCGCCGTCGGCCGGTCGCGCTACATCCCATTCGACGCGGCCCGGCAGCGGTTCGCCGAGGACTTCGAGACCGGGTTCTATCCCGTGAACCTCTCCGCGCTCAGCCCGACGCTGATCGAGTCGGAGCTGTTTGGCCACAGGAAGGGCTCGTTCACCGGCGCGGTCGTGGACCGCACGGGGTTCCTCGAGGCGTGCCCGCCGCTGGGCACGGTCTTCCTCGACGAAATCGGCGAACTCGACGCGGGGATCCAGGTCAAGCTTCTGCGCGTCGTGCAGAGCCGCGTGTTCACCCGCCTGGGCGAGACACGGGAGCGGCGGTTCCACGGCAAGATCATCGCAGCGACCAACCGCGACCTCGCGGGCGAGATGCGCGGCGGCCGATTCCGCCCCGACTTCTACTACCGCCTGTGCTCGGATCTGGTTCGCACGCCGTCGCTGCGCGAGCAGCTCGCCAGTGAACCCGACGAGCTGCGGCGGCTCGTGCACTTCGTGGCGCTGCGACTCATCGAGGACGATGCCGATGCCGAAGCGCTCACGCGGGACGTACTCCGCGGCATCGAGCAGCAGCTCGGGCCGGACTACGACTGGCCCGGCAACTTCCGGGAGCTCGAGCAGTGCGTGCGGAACATCATCATCCGCGGGCAATACAAGCCGCCGACCCTGGATCGGGGCGGGGGCGATGCGGTTGACCGGTTGCTGGCCGCGGTACGCGAAGGCCGCCTGACGGCCGACGCGCTGCTCACCCAGTACACCCGCCTGGTGTACGACGACGCCGGGAGTTACGTCGCCGCCGCGCAGCGCCTGGGCCTGGACCGCCGAACGGTCCGGGCGCGGGTCAACAGCGGCGGCTAGGCGATCCCAGCAAAGAGGCGTGGCCGCCACGCCCCGACTGGGCGGAAGCCGGACCGCACGCGCTGCCGATTCGCGACAAGTGGATCTTTGCTGCCGCTTCGAGCATGTGCTCCAGTCGGCTGCGATCTTCAGGCGGCATACTGGATCTCGGCTTCGCTGACGACGCTGTCACGGAAGCGTCGGCTCAAATCCTCCGGCGTGCGCAGGTCGATGCGATGCTGCGTGCCCAGAACTTCCGCCAGTTCCATCTCCATGCCCGCCAGCTTGATCAGCCCAACTTCGGCCCCCGGCACAAACTCCACGAGCACGTCGATGTCGCTGTCCGGCCGAAAATCGTCCCGCAGTGCGGATCTGAATAGTGCGAGCTTTCGGATGCCGTGGCGCCGACAGAAATCGGCAATCTTTTCCTTCGGCAACTCAAGACCGCGACAGGTCATGACCGCTTCCTTGAGCAGAAAGCTACGGTTCGCTCATTGTACCTCCGAACCACGTCAACCTGACCTGCCCGCCGTGATGCGGGGGCTGAGTTGGAGGCGTAGCGGCGCCTCGCCAGAGTGTGCGTGAGCGGATCTGAGGACGCCGCAAGCGTCCGCGCGATCCTCGCGAGACGA
>CAZKRE010000375.1:0-1878 GCA_964555075.1 uncultured Phycisphaeraceae bacterium | reverse complement strand
CGAGGTCCTCGGTCCGCCCGAGCTGCTGGTAGCAGCGCGCCAGCGCTTGCGCGGCGGGGGCGTAGTTCGAGCAATCGGCGAGCGCCACCTCCAGCCGCAGCGCCGCCTCTTCCACGCGGTCGGCGGCGGCGAGGGCGAGGCCGTGGTTGTACCGGACGCCCGCGGCGTGGCCGAGCCGCTCTTCGATCGCGGCATAACCCTTGATCGCCCGGTCGTAACGCTTCGCCTTGAGCTGCGCGTTGGCCTTGTCGAGGCCGGCGAACGCCTTGCTGAGCGTCGAGCCGCCGGCGTAGGCGCGGACGAGCTGCGTCACCGCAACCGGCACGCCGAGGATGAAGATCAGGTTCCCGCCCAGCATCCGCCACGCCTCGCGCCGCATGCAGGTGTTGCAGAGGTGGGTCTGGCGGTACCGCCAGCCGTAGACCACGCCGAGGAAGTAGAAGTAGAAGACGGTAAAGCCCTTCGGCTGGGCGAAGAGCCCGCACGGGCCGCAGTGATGGAACTTGCCCTCGTCGCTCGGCCGGCTCGCCTCATCGAGCGTCGCGATGGTGTCGCAGAAGTGGCAGTAGACCTGCGGCGACCCGGGCATGCCCGAGACATCGATGACCGATTGGCAGTGGGGGCAGACCTCGATGCGGAACTCGCCGGCGAGGCCCTTCGCGTCCAGCTCCCCCTGGTGCCGCCGGGCCTGCCGCTCGGAGGCGAGCTGGTTGATCGCCGAGTGGAGCTTGCGGATCGGCCCCTTGGTGATGGCGAGGACGGCGGTCACCGGCTGCCCGCCCTCGCCGGCGACGACGAGCACCAGCCGCTTGAACTGCGTGACCGCGCGGTAGATCGCGTCGATCGGGACCGCGTCCCCCGCGAGGACGAGCCGGTCGCCGTCGAACGACCCCTTCTTGCTGAAGAGCCCCTGCTCGTTGCCGTTGTCGTCCACGGGCTTGAACTTGAACCGGATCTCCGCCGACATGTGAACCCCCTTTGCGTCAGTGAACCTCTACCCGTGCGCCGGGCCGCGCCCGCGCTAGATCCGCACACCCACGACCGCGATGCCCGCGGCGTCCGCCGCTTCGAGCACCTTCGGCTTGTCCGCCAGGATCGTCTTCCCCGCCGCCACCGCCAGGCACGTCGCCCCCGCCGCGGCCAGGTTCTCGATCGTGCTCACCCCCACCGTCGGCACGTCGAACCGCAGGTCCTTCTCCGGCTTCGGACCCTTGAGCATGGTCCATCCCCGCGCTTTGCACAGCAGCCCCGCCCGATGGATCATCTCGTCCGTCCCCTCGATCGCCTCGACCGCGATCACGTCCCGCTCCTTCACCGCGATCGCCTGGCCGATGTCCAGGTCGTTCATCCGCATGAGGATCGGCCAGCCGAACGCGATGTCCGCCTCCTGCGGCGGCGTCGGCTGCCGCTGGGTCATCAGGCCCTCGCTCGCGAGGTGCTCCGGGATGTAGCGCGTCGTGTCGATCAGCGTGACCCCGTTCTGTCCCAGCGCGTCCGCCAGCGCCCCGAGCAGCACCTGGCTCCGCTTGTCGTGCCGCAGCACGCGGTACCACAACATCGCCGCCCGCGCATCGGGCAACTGGCGGAACAGCCGCAGCGGATCGTACATCCGCGTCTTCCGCACCAGCCCGACCATCACCGCTTCCTCCACGCCCCACTTGCGGAGCGTGCGGATCCAGCGGCCGAGCTGGATCACCCCCACCGGGCGGAACAGGTCGCACGCCGCGACGAGTTCCTCGTCGTACTGGCCGTACAGCCCCACGCACGCCACCCGCCGGCCCGCCGCCCGCATCCCGCGCGCCTCGAGCCCCGGCAGCGTGCCCGCGCGGCGGGGGGGGGGGGGGGGGGGGGGGGGGGGGGGGGGGGGGGGGGGGGGGG
>CAZKRE010000374.1:0-1902 GCA_964555075.1 uncultured Phycisphaeraceae bacterium | reverse complement strand
GACCATCATGTCGGGCACGCCCAAGTGCGACGGCAGGGCCGCGAGGTGGACAATAAGGTCGCCCAAGTCCTACGGCCGCGTAAATTGCGCACGCACGGCGGGGTCTTAGGCGGGGTGACCCTCAACTTTCGCGCCCACCACGAAGTCCGTGGCTCCCCATGAGGGCGTGAGCGTGGTGACCCGCACGCCGTGCGGCCGCAACTCGGTGTACAGGCAACGCCCGAACTGATCGAGCCCGGCCTTCGCCGCCGAGTAGGCCGACCAGCCGGGGTAGGCGTACCGGGCGCAGACGCTGGAGATGTTTACGATCAGCCCCGACCGTGCCGCGATCATGAGCCGGGCGACACGCCGGCAGCCGAGCATCGCCCCCAGCAGGTTGACATTCAGCGACCGGGCCAGCTCTTCGTCCGTCTGCTCGACGAGGGGAGCCACCTTGATGCCGGCCCCGGCGTTGTTGATGAGCAGGTCCAGCCGACCGCACTCCCGCTGCACGGTAGAGATCAGCCGATCCCAGTCTGTCGGCTTGGTTACGTCCGCCACGAAGGGCCGGCCACCGATCGTCTCCGCCGCCTGCGCCAGGTCGCTCTCCGTTCGCCCGGTCATATAGACGGTGGCGCCAGCCTCCGCGAGGCGTGCGGCGATGCCGCGGCCGTAGCCGCGCGAGCCACCGGTCACGATAGCGATGCGTCCTGCCAGATCGTTGGTGGTTCTCATGCTGAGCCCTCCGCTACTGTCCGGCGCGGCCACTGCCCGCCGACTGTGGGCTGGTCGCGTTGGCTCGCACGGCCTCAAGCGCCCGATCTTCTCGACTGCGGATCGACTCCCGAAGCCCGGCGGGCATGGGATGATCCAACTGAACGCTTTGCCGGCGCAGAGACTCCCGCACGGTGGAAGGGTCGGCGTCGGCCGGTGCGACCGCCGATTGCAGCGCCACCGCCACCGCGGTCCCCGCGGCCTGCCCCAGTTGCATCATCGTGCGGGACAAGCGGCAGCTCGACGCCCCGATAGCGCTGAAACTCGCCCCTCGGCAGGCAACCAGGACGTTGTCTAGGTCACGAGGCACGAGGCAGCGCAGTGGCACACCGTAGGGCGCGGGAAGCTCCGGGCAGCGGGAACTCTCGGAGCCCGCGCCGTGGACGTCCATCGCGTGGTCGGCGAGGGTGATGATGTCGTCGTGCTCCTGCCCCGCGAGGCCGGCGAGGAGGTCGTGTTCGGTGAGGATGTACCGGCCCACCACCCGCGGCCCTTCGCGGACGCCCAAGGCCGGCGCCACCCACGTCAACCGGTAACCACGGAACTCGTCGTGCTTCACCTGCAGGTCGTGCCAGTGGGCAAGCACACGGCGGCGGCACTCGGTGTAGGCGGCTTCGTACCCGAGGCTCCGCGTCTCCTGGCCGGCGATCGTGGGCAGCATGTTCACGTTGAAATCGCCGCAGGGGTACTGCGTGAACGACGCGACGGGAAACCGCGGGCCCCACCAGCACGCCGCGGGCACGCCCGTTGGCAGCGGGTCCACCGCCGGCGTATCCCGCGGCGAAATGCGGTAGATGAGCGTGGTCGCATTGAGCTTTGGCGTCGGTTCCGGAGGCGCATCCGGCTCGCCGAACGCCGACCGACCGTCTTCGCCGAACATCATCGGGTGCCCGGTCGCTTGAACAAGTTTGGCGTCGGCAGTGCTGTCAATGAACGTCGGGGCGCGGAACCTCGAGCCGTCGTCCAGCATTACCGCGTCAATGCGACGCCCGTCCCGGGACACCCCGGTGAACGCGACCCCGGTCCGAATGGTGCAGTTGCCCGTCTCTTCGAGCATCGCACGCATCACACGGTCACACGCTTCGGGCTCGAAAATGATCGAGTGCCAGCGCTCTCGCACCACAACCTCATCCCGCGCCATCCCGCGGG
>CAZKRE010000373.1:0-1912 GCA_964555075.1 uncultured Phycisphaeraceae bacterium | reverse complement strand
CCGTACCGCGGGTCGTGGATGGACTTCGAGTTCGACCACAAGGACCTGCTGTACGTGCGGATCGACCGGCGCCGGAAGCTGCCGGCCACGGTGCTGATCCGCGCGCTGGGCATGGTGCAGGACACGGCGAAGAAGAACCCGCTGGAGTTCACCGGCACCACCGAGGAGATCCTCAACTACTACTACGCCACGGAGACCATCTTCCTCCACTCGGAGAGCGAGTACGAGAAGTCGGTGGAGCTGGAGCTGCTCCCGGGCGTGCGCGCCACGCGCGACGTGAAGACGAAGACCGGCGAGATCATCGTCAAGAAGAACCGCAAGTTTACCCGCGCGGCGATCAAGAAGCTGGAGCAGGCGAAGATCCGGACCCTGCCGATCGACTCGGACGAGCTGTTCACCAAGGTGTCGGCCTACGACGTGGTGGACGAGAACACCGGCGAGGTGGTGCTCGAGGTGAACGAGGAGGTCTCGGCGGAGAAGGTGGCCGAGCTGCTCAAGCGGGACATCAAGGAGTTCAAGGTCCTCTTCATCGACAACCTCAACGTGGGGCCGTACCTGCGTGAGACGCTGATGATGGACAAGATGGAGTCGCAGGAGCAGGCGATCATGGAGATCTACCGGCGCCTGCGCCCGGGCGATCCCCCGACGCCGGAGACCGCGGTCAACCTGTTCCAGAACCTGTTCTTCAACCCGGAGCGGTACGACCTCTCCAAGGTGGGCCGGCTGAAGCTGAACTTCAAGTTCAGCATCGAGGAGCCGCTGGACAACCAGGTGCTCTCCAAGCGGGACATCCTGGAGGTCATCCGCTACCTGATCGATCTGAAGAACGGGAAGGGGACGATCGACGACATCGATCACCTCGGCAACCGCCGCGTCCGCGCGGTGGGCGAGCTGCTGGAGAACCAGTACCGCATCGGTCTCGTCCGCATGGAGCGCGCGATCAAGGAGCGCATGAGCCTCCAGGAGATCGAGACGCTGATGCCGCACGACCTGATCAACGCCAAGCCGGTGACGGCGGTGATCAAGGAGTTCTTCGGCTCGTCGCAGCTCTCGCAGTTCATGGACCAGACGAACCCGCTGTCGGAAGTGACGCACAAGCGCCGCGTCTCGGCGCTCGGGCCGGGCGGCCTCACCCGCGAACGGGCTGGCTTCGAAGTGCGCGACGTGCACCCGACGCACTATGGCCGCATCTGCCCGATCGAGACGCCGGAAGGGCCGAACATCGGCCTCATCGGCTACCTCGCGTCGTACGGCAAGATCAACCCGTACGGCTTCATCGAGACGCCGTACCGCCGCGTGATCTCATCGGTCGACCTGGCGAACCCGCAGATCCCGCTCGAGGGCGAGATCCTCCGGGACGACGCCGTGAGCGAGGGTGGCGAGGTCGTACTCGCCGCAGGAACAGAGCTGACCGGTGCCGACATCCAGAAGATGAAGGATGCCGGGGTCAAGATCGCCCGTATCAAGCCGGTCGCCTCCGGGATCATCGATTACCTCTCCGCCGACAAGGAGGAGGGTGTGATGATCGCCCAGGCGAACACCCTGCTCGACGAGCGAGACCGAATTGCCGACGACGAGGTCGTCGTTCGGCTCGTGACGGGTGGCCACCGCTTCCCGACCGTCCCGGCCGCACAGGTCAACTACATGGACGTGTCGCCGAAGCAGGTCATCTCGGTCGCGACGGCGCTGATCCCGTTCCTTGAGCACGACGACGCGAACCGCGCCCTCATGGGTGCGAACATGCAGCGCCAGGCAGTGCCGTTGGTCCGCTCGGAGATGCCGCTCGTCGGGACTGGCATGGAACGCCGCACGGCCATCGATGCCGGTGACGTGGTCGTAGCTACCAAGCCCGGTGTGGTCACTGAGGTGAACGCAGACCTGGTGACAGTCGCAAACGACGACGGCACCGACG
>CAZKRE010000372.1:0-1938 GCA_964555075.1 uncultured Phycisphaeraceae bacterium | reverse complement strand
GGACGAGATGCTCGACATGGGCTTCGCGGACGACCTCGAGGCGATCCTCAAAGAGGTGCCCGGGGGCCGGCAGACCGTGCTCTTCTCCGCGACGCTCCCGCCGCGGATCGCGGGGATCGCCAAGCGGCACCTGCGGGACCCGGTCAAGATCCAGATCGCGAAGGAGAAGACCAAGGCCGGCGCGACGCCCAAGGTCCGGCAGACGGCGTACATCGTGCCGCGGGCGTACAAGCTCGTGGCGCTGGGGCGGATCCTCGACGTGGAGAACCCCACCGCCGCGCTGGTCTTCTGCCGCACCCGCGTGCAGGTGGATGAGCTCACCGAGAAGCTCTCCGCCCGCGGCTACCGGGCGCAGCCGCTGCACGGCGGGATCTCGCAGGAGCATCGCAGCCGCGTGATCAAGCAGATCAAGGCCGGGGAGAGCGACCTGGTCATCGCGACCGACGTCGCCGCCCGCGGGCTCGACATCGACCAGCTCACGCACGTCGTCAACTACGACGTGCCGTCGAACGCGGAGTCCTACGTCCACCGTATCGGCCGCGTCGGCCGGGCCGGGCGCGAGGGTGTGGCGATCACCCTCGCCGACCCGCGGGAGTCGCGGCTGCTGCGGATCTTCGAGCAGGCGGCGAAGCACAAGATCGAGCTCGCGCAGGTGCCCACCGTCGCCGACCTGCGGGCCAAGCGGCTGCAGCTCACCCGCGCGGCACTCGAGGAGGCGCTGCTGGCCGACGACCTGGACCACTTCCGCGTCGTCGTCGAGTCGCTCGCGCAGGAGCACGACCTGATGAACGTCGCGCTCGCGGCGGCGAAGCTCATCCACCAGCAGCTCGGCGCCGACGACGACGAGGTCGAGGAGATCCCCACCGGCCCCGCCGCCCGGTCCCGCCCCCCGCGTGACGCCGGCCCCCGGGGCGGTTTCGCCGGCCCGGGCGGGTACGCCGATCGCAACCCCCGCTCCGCCACCGGCCCCCGCCCCCGCGCGGGCGCCCCCGGGCCGGGCCCCAAGGGCCGCCCCGGCGGCAACCCCGGCATGGTCCGGCTCTTCATCGGCGCCGGGCGCAACTTCGGCATCCGGCCGCAGGACATCGTCGGCGCCATCGCCGGGGAGGCGGGCGTACCCGGCCGGGCCGTCGGCGCCATCGACATCGCCGACACGTTCTCCATTGTCGAGGTCCCGCAGGAGGCGGCGTCCCACATCGTCACCGCGCTGCGGAAGAGCACGCTCAAGGGCAAGAAGGTCCCCGTTCGCCCCGACCGCCACACGTAGCCGCCCCGCCGGCGCTGCCCCGGACCCGCAGGGCGGGTCGGCCGCGCCCTATTTGACGTCCCCGCCGACTCGCGTATCCTTATGCCTGCTCCCTGACTGTCCCCTTCGTCTAGTGGCCTAGGACGTCAGGTTCTCATCCTGAAAACACGGGTTCGACTCCCGTAGGGGGCACTTTGGCGACCCGTCTCGTCGTCCCGGGACACCGCCACACAAGCCTCCGCTCCCCCGAGCGGAGGCTTGTTTCTTGGGGCCTGCTATCCTGCCCCCGGCCATGACCCCGATCCGACTCCGCGGCCTGCGAAAAGAGTACGGCCCGACCGTCGCCGTCGACTCCGTCGACCTCGACATGGGCGCGGGAGACCTGTTCTTCCTCCTCGGGCCCTCGGGCTGCGGCAAGACCACCATCCTCCGCATGATCGCCGGGTTCATCGATCCCACCGCGGGCACGATCCGCTTCGGGGACGACGACGTCACGCACCGGCCGCCCAACCAGCGCGAGGCCGGGATGGTCTTCCAGAGCTACGCCCTGTGGCCGCACCTGACCGTGCGGCAGAACGTCGCCTTCGGGCTCGACGTCCGCCGGGTGAGCGCCGCCGACAAGGCTCGCCGGGTCGACGAGTCGCTCCGCGCGGTGCAGATGCTCCCCTACGCCGACCGCAAGCCGGGCCAGC
>CAZKRE010000371.1:0-1942 GCA_964555075.1 uncultured Phycisphaeraceae bacterium | reverse complement strand
GGGCCGTTTCCATCGCCCTTCCCGCGTCCCATGGTTCGAGCGTCACGCTGAGAACGACAACCAGCACCTCCACCACCGGCAACGTCTCGGGCATGAAGCGAGGCGTCTGGACCATCGCGCGGATCGACTACGCCGACGCTGGGAATGGCGACATCTACCTGTGGGTCCTCGATGAGGACGACTTCGCGGCGGGTTTGGACCTCGCCACCTGGACACCGAGCGTCGCCTCCGCAACAGCGGTGCTGAACGTCACCGATGGCTCGCTCGGTCAGTTTGACCGGGTCGAGATCGCACGCAACGACGGGAGCCAGCGGATCGACCGCATCCACCTGCACGTGATCCCCGAGCCCGCGTCGCTGTCGCTGCTCTGCCTCGGGGGAGTCGCGATGCTGACGCGTCGCGGCGTGACCAGAGGATGACGCCCCGCCGCGACCCCGTGCGGCGGACGGAGCCTCGTCACTCGACGCCATCGTGCGCCACGGTCTCGTGACCGTGGCGTGCTTTTTTCTCGCAGATTCCGCGGCTCCGATAGGCAACCCATGATGCCCTCCCCCCTCGTCCGCCACGCCGGCAACCCGATCCTCACCGCGAAGGACGTCCCCTATCACGCGACGCTGCTCTTCAACGCCGGCGTGTGCAAGTTCGAAGGCCGGTACGTCATGATCTTCCGCAACGACTACGGCCGATGGGGTGACACCACTTTCGATGGCACCAACCTCGGCCTCGCCACCAGCGACGACGGCATCCGATGGACGGTCGCACCCAAGCCGGCGATCGACCTCGACGCCGCCCGCACGCTCGCCCAGCCGCACATGCCGCACCGCGACGTCCAGAAGGAGGTCCGCCGCTTCTACGACCCGCGGCTCACGGTCATCGACGGCCGCTTATACATGTGCTTCGCCGTTGATCTCGAACACGGCGTCGTCGGAGGCATCGGCGTGTTCCACGGCCTCGACCGTTTCGAGGTCCTCTCCCTCACCGTCCCCGACAACCGCAACATCGTCCTCTTCCCCGAGAGGATCGGCGGGCGGTACGTCCGGCTCGAGCGGCCGTTCCCCGTCTACGGCCGCGGCGGGCGCGACCGCTTCGACATCTGGCTCAGCAGCTCGCCCGATCTCCTCAACTGGGGCCGCTCCCGCCTCGTCCTTGCCGTGGAGGACGTGCCCTACGCCAACGACAAAATCGGCCCCGCCGCCCCGCCCATCAAGACGAACCGCGGCTGGCTCACCACCTTCCACGCCGTGGATATCGACCCGTCCCGCGGCAAGAACGGCTGGGAACACGCCTGGAAGAAGCGGTACCACGCGGGGCTGATGCTGCTCGACCTGGAAGACCCTTCCAAGAGGGTCGCGGTGGCGAAGCAGCCACTGCTCACGCCCGCAACGCCGTACGAGACGGGCGAGGGCGCGGCCCACGAGGCGGACGGCTTCCGCAACCACGTGATCTTCCCAGGCGGGATGATCCTGGAAGACGACGGGACCGTGAAGATCTATTACGGGGCCGCCGACACCGTCGAATGCGTCGCGATGGCGCCACTGAACGAACTGGTGCGATTCTGCTTCGAGGGCTGAGGTACAGGCCGACACGGCGCCCAGACGCTGAGCGATCACCTCGATCGCTGCCCGCGGCTGCTTGTCTTGGCTGCAACGCGGCGGGAGGAACCTCTGCGGCAACCGGCGCCGACGGCGAGCACTGCCAGCCTCACACGATCGCGATCCCGGAGTGGCATCCCGTGGCACACGGTCGCACGAACGGCGCCGCGCCCGGATCGTGGCAAGCCTCAGATCTGCGGCTGGCACAAGGCCGGGGGCTCAAGGTGCCCGTGTCGATGACGCTGCTGTTCCTGCCGCCGTACTCGCCGGAACTCATGCCGATGGAAAGGGTGTGGCAGTGGATGCGTCAGCACGACCTGAGCAACCGCGTGTTGAGGACGAGGCCGCGA
>CAZKRE010000370.1:0-1961 GCA_964555075.1 uncultured Phycisphaeraceae bacterium | reverse complement strand
GTCGGAACCGGAGCCGACGCCGCGTCCGGTACCCTATTCAGTGGATGCACTTCCGGAGCCGACGACGCCTGACACGATCGCGCCCGAGCTTCGCCGGCCGGTGACGCACCGGGTGGCGCGCGAGGAGGACGCGGTGGTGCTGATCGCGGATGACGGGGTGATGCCGATCCGGTGGCGGATCACGCCGCGCACCGGCACGCTGACGGACGTCGAGCTGACCGGCGGCGACACGGTGTTTCGGCCGGCGGTCGGCGGCGGCCTGCGGTTCGAGCTGGGCGGCGAGATGATCGAGCCTGACGCGGCCGAGGCCCCGACCACGCTGGTCGATGACACTTTGCGCGACGGGCGATATGAGACACGCTGGCGCATCGAGCACGAGGGGGACGCGGCCGAGTACGCGCTGACGTATCGCCTGATCGGCAAGTCGCTGGTGGTGGATGTCGCGGGGGGTGACGGGAAGGCGGCGGCGGTGACGTTCGGGCATACGGCGGAGACGCCGAAGGCGAAGCTCGTTCCGGTCCCCTACCTGCGATACAACTACAACGGCGGGCCGCAGGCGGTCAGCTTCGGCGACCTGTTCCTGCTGGGGCTGTCGGACTGGTGGCACGCGCACGGCAGTTACGTGGATTTCCGCGCGGAGCCGACCGGGGACGGCCAGGGCGTCCATTACAACGGCGTGATCCGCTACGACCGGCTCACTGACGGGACGCGCAACCAGGTGCGTGAGCGGCTGTTCTTCAATGCCTCGCATGTGTTCGAGGAGGTGCTGCCGACGCCGCCGAACCCGGCATCGCCCTATCTGGAGGAATATGCCGGCGCGACCTGGCGGCATTGGGGCGGCCCGATCGCATCGCTGAAATGGGTCGATGAGCTGCACCGCTACGGCGTGAAGGACTTCCAGCTTCGCCTTCACGCGAACGTGATGCGCGACCAGCAGGCGGGCGAAAGCTACGCCCTGCGCACCGACGCCGCGATCTCCCTCGGACGCAACCGGCTGCGCGAGTGCAGCGCGCACATCCAGTCGCTGGGGTACGGCTTCGGCCTGTACTCGTGCTACATCGACATCGAGGCGATCAACCCGGCGTTCGACCCGGCGATCCTCAAGCTGCAGTCCAACGGGCAGTGGCACCGCCTGCTGCGGCTCAAGCCGCTGGACTTTCTGGCGCTGCACGCGCGACTGGCGCCGCAGATCGTGGAGCGGTTCAGCCCGACGCTGTCGTACCTCGATGTGCATTCGTGCCGGGAGCCGTGGCGTCAGACGGACATGGATGCGAGCGCGCCCATGGCGGGGCAGTATCGGCTGGACTTTCTCGCCAACGCCCAGATCATGCGGCAGGATCGGGCGATCCATGACGGGCCCGTCTTCGGCGAAGGGGGCATGCAGTGGATGTATGCAGGCTTCGTCGACGCGACCTACGGCTACCTCGGCTACGGGACGTGGAACACGCAGCCGGACCTCGTCGACTTCAGCCTGCTGAAGATCCATCCGCGGATGATCCAGATCGCGATGGGCGCGCCGCCGATGTACTACAAGGGGTACGGGACCGGGGGCGACGGGGGCGTGGACCTGCCCTCGGGCGGGCTCGAGCAGAGCACCGGGCGGTTTGATCCGCGGCTGGACCAGATGCTGGCCGCCTCGATCGCGTACGGCCACGCCGGCTGGCAGTTCCTGCCGCCCGAGTGGGGCCTGGACGCGGCGCTCAAATCCCACTTCGCCATGCGAGCGGTGCAGCAGCGGTACATCCCCCACCAGGCGGTTCGGATCGGCTACGGAGACGGCGAGACGATTCATGACACCTCGGCCGCCATCCAAAGCGGCGCGCTGGAGCGCGGCCTGGTTCACGTGGCCTACGACAACGGGCTGGAGGTCTACGTCAATCTCAACCGGCACGGTGAAGACTGGCTCGTCGAACACGAGGGCGAGACGTACCACCTGCCTCCCACGGGGTATCTCGCGGTAC
>CAZKRE010000369.1:0-1961 GCA_964555075.1 uncultured Phycisphaeraceae bacterium | reverse complement strand
CGGCTTCTGCGTGGCGGCGATCGGCTTCCGCACCCCGACGTTCCGCTTCCGCACGCCGTCGACCGGCTTCTGCATGCCGCCGACCGGCTTCTGTGTGGCGGCGACTGGCTTCCGCACACACCCGGCGCCCGCGGAACTCACGCCGAAGCCCGGGTCGCGGCGCGCGCTCCGCCTCTCGTCCGGCTTTGCGCGCTGAACCGCCGCCCCATCCCCGCCCGAAACCGGACGTTCGCTCCCCGGGAGGAGAGCGTTCCGCCCCTGCCGGTGCTTGGTCTGGACACTCGCCCCCTTCCCCGGAGCCCCGATGCGAAGTCGATCCGCCCTCGTGTTCCTCGCGTTGCTCTGCGTGTCCCTCGGTGCCTGCTACCGGCTGGTGCCATCGAAGGGGGGCGGCAAGACCTCGGAGATGGTGCAGCGGGCGCCCCTCCCCTCCGACGTGGCGGTGCCGGAGGGCTATGTGGTGGAGCTGGTGGCCGCGGGGCTGGACCTCCCGGTCGGGGTGACCTTCGACGCGGAGGGGCGGGCGGTGGTGGTGGAGGCGGGCTACAGCTACGGCGAGCTCTTCCGTGTGCCGAGGCTGGTGCGGCTCGGCGCGGACGGCTCGCGCGAGGTCCTCGCCGAGGCGAAGGAGGGGCTGTGGACCGGCGCGGTCTTCCACCCGGAAGACGGGCACTTCTACGTGGCCGAGGGCGGCGTCACCCGCGACGGGCGCATCCTCCGCGTGGGCCCCGGCGGCGAGCTCACCGCCATCGCCGAGGGCATCCCCACCTTCGGCGATCACCACACCAACGGCCCCGCGGTGGGCCCGGACGGCGCGGTCTACTTCGGCGTGGGGACGATGACGAACTCGGGGGTCGTCGGGCCGGACAACCACGAGTACGGCTGGCTCGCCCGGCACCCGCAGCGGCACGACATCCCCTGCCGGGACATCACGCTCACCGGCCGCACCTTCGTCTCCCCCAACCCGCTCACCCCCGAGCCCGACGACGAGGTGGTCACCGGCGCGTACCAGCCCTTCGGCACCTCGGGAGGGCCCGGCCAGATCGTGCGCGGCGAGCTGCCCTGTCACGGCGCGGTGATCAAGGTGCCGGCGCAGGGCGGGCAGATGGAGCTGGTGGCGTGGGGCTTCCGCAATCCGTGGGGGCTCGCCTTCCATCCGGACGGCACGCTCTTCGTCACCGACAACGGCTACGACCAGCGCGGGACCCGGCCGGTCTTCGGCGCGGCGGACGTGCTCTGGCGGGTCGAGCCCGGCCGCTGGTACGGCTGGCCCGACCACAACGGGAGCCGGCCGGTGGACTCGGCCTACCACACGCCGCCGGGCAGGGACCGCCCGCCCCGGCTCATCGAAAGCGAAAGCGAAAGCGGCCTCGGCAACCCGCCCTCGCCTGCGGCGGCGCTGGCGGTGCACTCCTCCTCCAACGGCTTCGACTTCTCGCGCAGCGAAGCGTTCGGTCACGTGGGCGAGGCCTTCGTGGCGCAGTTCGGCGACATGGTGCCGAAGGTGGGCAAGACGATGGAGCCGGTGGGCTTCCGGGTGGTGCGGGTGGACGTGCAGACCGGGGTGAGCGAGCCCTTCGCCATCAACCGCCAGGGCGCGGGGCCGGCGAGTCGTCATGGCGGTGGCGGGCTCGAGCGTCCGGTGGCCGCGCGCTTCAACCCTTCGGGCGATGCGCTCTACATCGTCGACTTCGGGGTGATGGCCGTCAGCGAGCAGGGGCCCTCGCCGATGCCCGCCTCGGGCGTCCTCTGGCGCGTGCGCAGGCAGCAGGGCGCGGAGGCCGGACGATGAACACGCGCCTGGGTTGGCTGCTGCTCCTCGCCCTCCCCCTCTCCGCCTGCGCCACCGCGAGGCGCGGCGGGCCCCCCCCGCCCCCCCCCCCACACCCCCCCCCCCCCCCCCGCGGCGGCGTCGCCGGCTTCCGCCACAGCCACGCCACCCCCCCCACAGGCGAGGCGGG
>CAZKRE010000368.1:0-1967 GCA_964555075.1 uncultured Phycisphaeraceae bacterium | reverse complement strand
CGGGTCTGGATGATGAACTCGGTGAGCGCGGGGGAGTAGGCGGCGCCGCCGGCACAGGGGCCGCAGATCAGGGAGATCTGCGGGACCACGCCCGACAGCAGCGTGTTGTGGTAGAAGATCCGGCCGTAGCCGGCGAGGGCGTCGATGCCCTCCTGCACGCGGGCGCCGCCCGAGTCGTTGATGAAGACGAAGGGCGAACCGGTCTTCAGCGACGCCTGCATCATCGCGACGATCTTGTCGCAGTGCGTCTCGCCCGCGGCGCCGCCCGCGACGGTGAAGTCCTGCGACGCGAGGTGGATCAGCCGGCCGCTCACGCGGCCGTTGCCGGTGATGACGCCGTCCGCCGGCATCTCCTTGCCGCCCATCCCGAAAAAGGTGCAGCGGTGCTTGGCGAACCCGTTCTGCTCCTGGAAGGAGTCCGCGTCGACGAGCTTGTCGATCCGCTCGCGGGCGGTGAGCTTGCCGTCGTCGTGCTGCTTGGCGACGCGGCTCGCGCCGCCCATCGCGTGGAGCGTCTTCCGCCGCTCGCGGAGTTCCGCGATGCGGTCGGCCATGGTCATGCTTCGTCGGGATTGGGATTCGGCCATCGTGTTCGTCCTGGCTGGCCCACGGCATGCCGCGGGCGGGGTCGCGGGCGTTCGACTAAGCGGATGTTAGTGCTTCTGCGGCTCGCAGAGCTCGGTGAGCACGCCTTTGCTGCTCTTGGGGTGCAGAAACGCGATCTGGGTGTGGTGGGCGCCGGCACGGGGCTTCTCATCGATCAGCCGCACGCCGGTCGCCTTGAGCGCGTCCAGCCGCGCTTGCAGGCCGTCCACCGTGTACGCGACGTGGTGCAACCCCTCGCCACGCTTCTCGATGAACTGCGCCACCGTGCTCGTCGGGTCCGTCGGCTCGAGGAGCTCGAGCCGCACCTCGCCGACCTTGAAGAAGGCGACCTTCACCTTCTGATCGGCCACCGTCTCGACGCCCTCGAACTCGGCGCCGAGCGATTCCTCGTAGAACGCGCGGTGATCGTCGATGGACTTCACCGCGATCCCGATGTGGTTGACGGCCTTGGCTTGTGCTGACATTCGTTCTCTCCAGCCGAAGCCCGCGGATCCACTCCGTGGGCTTCGCCTCAGTTGAAGGCTTCCGTGTACTGCCCGAACACGCTCTCCATCGCCCGGCAGATCTCGCCGATGCTGGCATAGGCGCGCACCGCGTCGAGGATCGGCGGCATCAGGTTCACGTCGCTCTTGCAGGCCGCGACGATGTTGTCGAGGCACCGCTGGACCTGAGCCGCGTCGCGCGACGCCTTGACGTCGCCGAGCTTCGATACCTGCCGCGTCGCCACTTCCTCGCCGACCTTGAGCAGCTCCAGGTCCTGGTTTTCCTCGACCTGGTACTTGTTGACCCCGACGATGACCCGTTCGCCCCTCTCGATCGACTGGCCGTACTCGTACGCGGAGTTCTCGATCTCCTTCTGCACGTAGCCTTGCTCGATCGCGGCGACCATGCCGCCCATGCCGTCGATCTTCTCGATGATCGCGGCGGCCTCGGCCTCGATCTCGTCGGTGAGCTTCTCGACGTAGTAGCTGCCCGCCAGCGGGTCGATCGTGTTCGCCACGCCCGACTCCTCCGCCACGATCTGCTGCGTGCGGAGCGCCACGCGGACGCTGTCCTCCGTCGGCAGCGCGAGCGCCTCGTCCTTCGAGTTGGTGTGCAGGCTCTGCGTCCCGCCGAGCACCGCGGCCAGCGTCTGGATCGCGACACGGACGATGTTGTTGTCCACCTGCTGCGCGGTCAGCGTCACGCCGCCGGTCTGCGTGTGGAAGCGGAGCATCTGGCTCTTGGCGTCCTTTGCCGCGAACCGCTCCTTCATGATCCTCGCGTACAGCCGCCGGGCGGCGCGGAACTTGGCGACCTCCTCCAGCAGGTCGGTGTGGGCCGCGAAGAAGAACGCCAGCCGCGGCGCAAATGCGTCGACC
>CAZKRE010000367.1:0-1972 GCA_964555075.1 uncultured Phycisphaeraceae bacterium | reverse complement strand
GCCTGGTCCGCCTCGACGGCGTGACGCGCGACCGCCCGGGCGCCGAAGCACCGGGCGGGGATGCTCCATTTTCTGAGGGAACTTAGGTGATCGCCCATTGCAGGGTAGACCGTTCGGGGTGCATAATGAAACAGACGTCCGGGTTCTTCTTAGACGTCAGACCAGATGATTCCGGTACTTGAGGAGCGGGGAAACCCTTAGTTGACTAAGTAATCGCCGGAGCCGCCCCTGACGGGGCGGAGCCGTGACGGCACGCCGCCTCAGGGTGCTGGAATGGGTGGTGGAGCGGCGACAGGCCGCTCCGCGATGAGCGGGGGTTACGTGACCTCGACCTGGGGGCGGACCTCTACCAAAGAGCGTGGCTATCCGTGTGCGCCCCTCCGGTCGCACACGACATGGGCGGAGCCCGCCCGTGTCGCTTCCGCCAGCGGTGGCGCGTGCCCGCCGTGTATCGACAGAGCCGTTCATGAAGCTTCGACTTCTTCTCGCTGACGACCATGACATCTTTCGGGAGGCGGTCCGCTGCCTGCTCGAGACACGAGCGGACATGCGCGTCGTGGGCGAGGCCCGCGACGGGCACGAGGCGGTCGGCGTCGCCCGATCGACCGCGGCAGACGTGGTGCTGATGGACGTCGCGATGCCGCTCCTGAACGGGATCGAGGCGACGCGGCAGATCAAGGAGTTCAAGCCGTCGCTTCCCGTCCTGGGCCTGTCGCTCCACGCGGACCGGCAGATGGTCGGACAGATGCTCCGGGCCGGCGCCGCGGGGTACGTGCTGAAGGACTCAACGGTCGAGGAGCTGACGCAGGCGATCGACACCGTCGCGCGGGGCGGCACCTACCTCAGCACGCCGATCGCGGGGGTGATCGTCTCCTACTTCGTCCGCGGCGAGCGGGACACCAGCGACTCCGCCTACGAGGCGCTCACGCCCCGCGAACGGGAGGTGCTGCAGATGCTCGCCGAAGGGTACGCCTGCCGGGAGATCGCCGACAAGCTGAGCATCAGCACGAAGACGATCGACACGCACCGCTACCAACTCATGCGGAAGCTCAAGTTCCGCGGCCTTGCCGACTTGACCCGTTACGCGCTGAGGGAAGGCATCAGTTCACTGGACGGGTGAGCCGCCGGGGTGTTCAGCCGCGCCGCTGTTTCTGATTTTTGTCGCAGATGCCCGTGGGCCGTGAGGGGACCATTCCATGACCGCTACCTTGTCGAACATCTGTGAACCCCGCCTCGGCGCGCCCGCCCCGGACGTGACGCAGTGGTTCGTCTTGCACACGCGGAGCCGCCAGGAGAAGGCGGTCGCCGAGCACCTGGACGCCCGCGGGGTGGAGCACTTCCTGCCGCTCGTGAACCAGGTGCGATACGTGGGCAAGCGGAAGCTGACGGCCCGGGTGCCGCTCTTCCCGGGCTACGTCTTCCTCTGGGGGGCGCGGGACGACGCGTTCAGCGCCGACCGCAACGGCCGGATCGTGCAGATCCTCGCCGTCACGAACCAGGACCGGATCAACTGGGAACTGGGTAACGTCCGCCGCGCGCTCGATGCGGACGTCCCGCTGGACCCGTACCCCTACCTGAAGGTGGGCGTGCGGGTCGAGGTGCGTTCGGGTCCGATGCGCGGGTTGCAGGGGATCGTCGAGAGCCCCAGCCGGATGAACCGCCTCGTGCTCCAGGTCGACATGCTCGGCCGGGCGGTGAGTGTGGAGATCGACAGCAGCCTGCTGGATGTGATGGACTGAGACCGCTGGACGATCCGTTACCCCAACCCGGCGACGCTCCTGCGACTGCGAGCAGCGGTGGCAGCACGTCCACCCGCCGCGGCTACGCGCGCAATGTGGCTTTGCTTGCGCCCGCCTTTTCGCTGCTTGCATCGCTTGCGATCGCGCCGCTCTCGGGTTACAGCCAAGACGCGGAGGGGCTGGCACGGGACAGGCACAAGCGAGCCAGCGGTCAACATCAGGCAGACGCTCAG
>CAZKRE010000366.1:0-1985 GCA_964555075.1 uncultured Phycisphaeraceae bacterium | reverse complement strand
CCGCGTCGGGTTCACCGGCGAAACCACGATCGATCGGCGGGAATGGGGCCTGACCGCCTGGCAGGGCATGGTCGGCAACGACATCCGTCTCATCATCAGCTTCGAAGGCGTCCGCGAGTAACCGCCCGCGGCGTCGGCCCGGCGTGATCCGCAACGCCACCCGGGTTATGATGCCGCGGTCCCGGGGCAGTAGCTCAATTGGGAGAGCACCGCCTTTGCAAGGCGGGGGTTGCCGGTTCGATCCCGGTCTGCTCCATTGTTTCCCACTTCGCGGCCTCCCGGCCGCCCACTTTTCAGCCCTCGCCCATCACGGGTGTGCCTATCCTTCCATCGGGGCAGGCGCGGCCTGTCCGCACACGCTCCGGGCGAGGATCCATCGGTGAGTACCACCTCGACGTGTCGCCGCGGATCAGACGAGGCCATGCCGGCGGCGACGGCTGTCGCGGTCGCGGCGGTGGCGGGGCTGGTTGCCGCCGGGCCGATGCTGCTGGTGATGGAGGCGCTCAAGCGGCCGGAGTCGCCCGTGCCCCCCCACCGCGTGGGGCTGCGGATCGGGGCGACGGCGGGTGTCGTGCAGCCGATGACGCCGCTGGAGCGGCGGGTCTTTACGGGGGTCTCCCACTTCGCCTATGGAGCCGGCGCCGCGGCGCCGTTCGGGCTGGTGACGCCGCGCGGCCCCGCGGCCGGGGCCGTCGCGGGGGCGGCGTGGGGCCTGGCGGTCTGGGCGGCGAGCTACAGCGGCTGGCTGCCCGCGGCGGGCATCCTGCCGCCACCCTGGCGTCGCAGCACGCGGCGGAACGCCAACCTCATCGCGGCGCACGTCGCGTGGGGCGTCCTCGTCGGCGTCACGACCGCCTCCATCGGCAGCCGCCGATGAACCCCGAACCCCCCGCCGCCCGCGGATCGGCCCCACCTTGCGATACGGCCGGCGAGCCGCTCCAATGCCGCCGCCATGCGAACACCCGCCCCGCTGCTCCTTCTGGTCCTGCTTCTCGCCGCCTGCGGCGCCCAGCCCGGCGACCTCGCCTACGAGCGCCGCGGCGATGAGATCGTCGCCGCCGGCCACTACTTCCGCACCGGCACCCCCGTCGTCCTCTGGACCGACCCCGGCGGGTACGACGCCTACCGCGTCGAACGCCGCTTCGTCCCCTTCGAGCACGCCGGCTGGTCCAGGACCGAGGAACAACTCAACACCCCCAACCGCTACGGCCTCCGCAAGCGCGGCGACTGGCCCGACGACGTCCTCGAAGAGATCCGCGGCGGCGGCTGGACCCTCGACCGCCTCCGCGACGTCGTCGACCTCTTCGTCATCCACTACGACGTCAGCGGAACCGCCCGACGCTGCTTCCGCACGCTCCACGACCACCGCGGCCTCAGCGTCCACTTCCTCCTCGACGTCGATGGCACCCTCTACCAGACCCTCGACCTCAAGGAGCGCGCCTGGCACGCCGGCGCCGCCAACGACCGCTCCATCGGGATCGAAATCGCCAACATCGGCGCCTACCCACCCGACAAGGCCGCACCCCTCGACACCTGGTACGAAGACGACGACCGCGGCCAGCCCCGCCTCAACCTCCCCGCCGGCGAACTCCAGCACCTCCGCAACCCCGCCGCCTCGCTCCGCCCCGCACGCAACGAGCGGATCACCGGCTCGATCAACGGCCGATCGCTCGTCCAGTACGACCTGACCCCCGAGCAGTACGAAGCGCTCGAGAAGCTCACCGCGTCGCTGCGGAAGATCTTCCCCAACCTCCGCCACGACTTCCCGCGCGACGAGACCGGCGGCCTCCGCACCGACCGCCCGCTCACCGACGCCGAGCTCGCCGCCTACCAGGGCGTCCTCGGCCACCACCACGTCACGGCGACCAAGGTCGACCCCGGCCCCGCGTTCCAGTGGAGCCGCCTCCGCGGCGGCGGCGGGGGGGGGGGGGGGGGGGCGGGGGGGGGGGGGGGGGGGGGGGGGGGGGGGGGGGGGGGGGGGGGGG
>CAZKRE010000365.1:0-2024 GCA_964555075.1 uncultured Phycisphaeraceae bacterium | reverse complement strand
TCTCGCGCGGGGGATCCGGGCGAGAGCGATCTGTGGCTCGTGGGCGTCGACGGCGAGGCGCCGCGCGCCCTCACCGCGGGCGCAGGCGGCAACGGCCATCCCTTCGTGCTCGACGACGGCCGCGTGATGTTCCTCTCGAGCCGGACCGGCGTCGCTTCGATCTTCGTCCTCGACCCGGCCACGGGTGAGACCGCGCAGTTGACGAACCAGGGCGAGCAGCCGGGCCGCCTGAGCGCGCGCTTCGTCCCGCCCCCCGCCCTGGGTGAGCCCTGGCAGCAGGGGCGCCGCGTCTTCTACGACGCCGGAGACGCGGTCTGGTCCGTCGACGTCGTCACCGGTCACGCGGAGGTGGCGCCATGAAGACGCTGCATCTCCACGTCCTGTACGCGGTGACGCTCGCGCTCGCGCTGCTCGTCTCCACCGCCGCCCACGCGCAGAAGTACCGGTTTCCCATCAAGCCGAATGGGAGCTGGCCGCGTTCCATCACCAACCACTACGACCACGGCAGCAACGGCGTCCTCAGGGACTACGCCTGCTCCACGAGGACGTACCAGCGACACCTGGGGACCGACATCAGCGTCGGCGGCTGGAACGGCATGGACGCAGGACAGGACATCGTCGCGGCGGCGGACGGTGTCGTCATCGCCGTGGTGGACGGCTGCTTCGACCGCTGCTCGGCCGGTGGCTGTAGCTGCCCGGCGAGCAGGTGGTTCGGGAACTTCGTGGGGCTCCAGCACGCAGACGGGAAGAAGACCTACTACGCCCACATGAAGAAGAACTCGGTCGCCGTCTCCATGGGCCAGAGGGTGAGCTGCGGTCAGAAGCTCGGGCAGGTCGGATCGTCGGGCAACTCCTTCGGACCGCACCTGCACTTCGAAGTGCACTACTCGAACGGCGATCCGGAAGATCCGTTCAAGGGCTCGTGCGGCAACTCCGTCAGCTTCTGGGTGGGCCAGAACGCCTACCCCCAGATCCCGTCGAACACCTGCGCTTCGACGCCGCCGCCCCCTCCGCCTCCTCCGCCGCCGCCCCCGTCGTGCCTCGAGGTGAACCGGGTCGCGGGTTCATCGCGCTACGCGACGGCGGTGAACGTGTCGAAGCAGACGTTCCCGAGCAGCGCCCCCGCCGTCGTCATCGTCTCGGCGGACGACGGGAACCCGGACGCCATCGTCGCCGGACCACTCGCGCGGCACGAGCGCGGCCCGCTGCTGCTGACGCGGGCGGACTCGCTGCCGTCGCCGACGCGCTCCGAGATCGTGAGGCTCCGGCCGACGCGCGCCGTCGTCGTCGGCGGCACCGGCTCCGTGTCGAACGCCGTCGTCTCGGAACTCCAGGGCCTCGGGCTCAGCGTCACGCGCATCTCCGGCTCCAACCGCTACGACACCTCCGCGCTCGTGGCCCTTCGGATCGGAGGCACGGCCGGCTTCGCCTTCGTCGCCTCCGGTGAGGCCGACAGCCTTTCGGACGCGCTCGCAGCCTCCGCTGCCGCCGCGTCGCTCAAGGCGCCCTTGCTCCTCGTGAGGAGCGGCGATGTCCCGTCGCAGGTGGCAAGCGCTCTCACGCAGCTCGGCATCACCCGGACCTATCTCGCAGGCGGCGTGCTCTCCGTGTCGGAGGCGGTCGAGCAGGCGCTGCCGAACCCGACCCGCCTCTCGGGCAGCAACCGCTACTCGACCGCCGTCGAGGTGGCGAACGCCGCCCGCCTCCGCGGCGTGAGCACGAACCGCGTGTTCGTCGCGCGGGGGGACATGACCACCGACGCGATCACGGTGGG
This sequence comes from uncultured Phycisphaeraceae bacterium, assembly GCA_964555075.1. GTDB lineage: Bacteria > Planctomycetota > Phycisphaerae > Phycisphaerales > Phycisphaeraceae > CAZKRE01. Next base: position 250 of record CAZKRE010000365.1, on the reverse strand, counting down.
AGCCACCGGTCAGCTCCTCGTGCTCTCGCGGACCGACGGGCTCCCCGGGGTGGCCCGGCAGTTCCTGGACAGCTACGCCTCGAGGGCGACGATGGTCGGCGGCCAGGAGTCGCTGAACGACGACGTGCACCGAGACCTCTGCGCTGCCTTGAAGTGACCGCAGAAGGGCGCGGCCACATCCCCCCCGGGGAGTGGCCGCGCCGCGGAGGTCTCTCCCGCCGACGTCCCCACCCCCGGCATAAGCGCGACG
>CAZKRE010000364.1:0-2051 GCA_964555075.1 uncultured Phycisphaeraceae bacterium | reverse complement strand
CCACCGGGCTCAGCCGGTGGATCTCGTCGATGAACAGCACGTCGCAGGGCTGCAGCTTCGTGAGCGCGCCGACGAGGTCCGTCGGCTTCGTCAGGGCCGGCCCCGACGTCACCACGAGGTGTGTCCCCATCTCCTTCGCGATGATGTGCGACAGCGTCGTCTTGCCCAGCCCCGGCGGGCCGTGCAGCAGCACGTGCTCCATCGGCTCGCCCCGCTGCTTCACCGCCGTGAGCGTGATCCGCAGCTTCTGCACCAGCTTCGGCTGCCCGATGTACTCCTCCAGCCGGCCCGGGCGCAGCGACAGGTTGAACGCCTCTTCCTGGGGCGTGACGGCTTCGGCGGAAACGATGCGCTGCTTGGCCATGGGGAGCGGGATTCTACCCCCGACCGAACCCTAACTCAATCCGTACATTGATTGGCCGCCGCCCGCGACTCACCGCGGGTCGAAGTCCGCCGGCAGCGACGCGACCTTCAGGACCAGCGGCTGCCCCGGCTCCGACGGCTGGATCAGGATCCCCAGCCGGTGACCCATGTGGATCGGCCGGGCGTCGGCGACGATCACGTGCTCCCCCGTCCGCCCGACCGGCCAGCCCGCCGCGTGGTAGAGGTACGGCTCCCGCGACGCCGGGCACGCCGCGCTCGACGTCGTCGTCGCCAGCTCCGTCAGGTCGCGCGGCAGCAGCCGGTAGGCGGCGTTGTAGAGCAGCAGCTCCTCGCAGAGCCGGTGCAGCCGCTCCGCGCACGCCTGCGCCGCCACGCCCTCCCGCGGCGGCGACGCGGGCGCGGGCTCCGGCGCCGCTGCGCAACCCGCCACGCCCGACAGCACCGCCGCGATCAGCAACGCGACCCATCCCCGGGGCGATCGATTCTTCACGGCTGGGGGACCTCCGACGGCGGGGCTGCGGTGTCGTCCCCATCCTCGCGCTCACGCAGAGGGCGGTCGTCACGCTCGTCTTCGATCCGCACCGGCAGCGGCTCGGGCGAGACCCACGGGGACCGAGGCGGGGGCGGGTTGAAGTGCTCGCCCCGCCGCAGCCCTTCCAGGTGCTCGTCGAACGCCCCCGGCCGGACCGCGCCCGGAACGAGCTGCGTGCCCTCGAGCTCCTCCTCGCTCATCGGCCGCAGGACGTCGGGCGTCGCCGCGACGTGCGGCGTGAGGAAGATGAGCAGCTCGGTCTTCGCCGTCGTCACGTCCCGCCGCTTGAACGCCTCGCCGATGATCGGCAGGTCGCCGATGAACGGCACCTTGCTGATCGTCTGCGTCCGCCGATCCTCCATCAGCCCGCCGATGACGATCGTGTTGCCCGACGGCACCGCCACCCGCGAGACCGCCGACCGCTTCGCGAACACCGGCGCGTCGACGGTCTCGGAGATCGGCACCGTCACGCCGGTGAGCGCCGAGATCTCCGGCGCCACGTCGAGGATGACCAGGCCCTGCTTGTTGATGTGGGGGATGACGTCGAGCAGGATGCCGATCTCGTCGTACTCGATCGTGTTGATGGTCTGGCCGGTCTCGGTGACGCGGGTGTTGGTGATGAACGGGACCTCCTGCCCCACGGTGATGGAGGCGAGCTGGTTGTCCGACGCGAGGATGTAGGGGCGGGAGAGGACTTCGAGCTTGCCCTCCTGCTCGTAGGCGCGGAGGGTGGCCTCGAAGTTCTCCTCGAGGATCTGGACGACGAGCCCGCCCGCGCCGGGCAGGCCGAAGCCGGTCCGGGCGGTCTGCCCGTCGCCGCCGGCGCGGAGGTTGAGCGCGGAGAACTCGAAGCCCAGGTCGATGGTGTCGTCGTGCGTGACCTCGGCGATGAGGACCTTGATGAGCACCTGGGGCAGCGGCCGGTCGAGCTCGTCGAGCACCTCCCGGACGCGGTCGTAGTTCTTGGGCGCGGTGCGGATGAGGACGGAGTTGGTGTCCGGGTCGGCGATGATGGTGACCTGGCCGCTGAGGTCGGTGGCGGCCTGCTGGGCGCTGCGGGAGAAGTTGACGCCGCGGGCCTGCCCGCCGCCGCCGCCGCGGGTGGTCTGGGCTTGCCCGGCCCCCCCGCCGCCGA
>CAZKRE010000363.1:0-2069 GCA_964555075.1 uncultured Phycisphaeraceae bacterium | reverse complement strand
GCGGGCGATGTCCGGGCTGACCTTGAAGCCCGGCAGCTGGCCCCCCTCGCCGGGCTTGGCGCCCTGCGCGATCTTGATCTGCAGGACGTCGGCGTTGGCGAGGTAGTAGCTCGTCACGCCGAACCGGCCGGACGCGATCTGCTTGATCGCGGAGCGCTTGCTGAGGACTTCGCCGTCGACGTCGTGCTCGACCTTGAATCGGTCGGGGTCTTCGCCGCCCTCGCCCGAGTTGCTGTACCCGCCGATGCGGTTCATCGCGATCGCCAGCGTCTCGTGCGCCTCCTTCGACAGAGAGCCGAACGACATCGCGCCGGTGCGGAACCGCTTGACGATCTCGCGGGCGGGCTCGACCTCGTTCAGGGGCACGGGGGCCGGGGGGACAGGGGCCGAGGGAGCCAGCGGCGGTGTGCTGGCGGCTTCCGCCTCAAAGCGGAACTTGAGCAGGCCGCGGATCGTGGCGCGCGACGCGTTGAAGTCGTTGCATAGTTTGGCGAAGTCTTCGTAAGCCTGCCGGCTGTTGGAGCGGGCCGCCTGTTGGAGCCTGGCGATGGAGACGGGGTTGAAGGCGTGGGCCTCGCCATCGCTCCGCCAGTGGTACTCGCCGGTGTTGGGGAGCTGGGGCAGGCGGACCTGCTTTCGCCGGGGATATCCGAGCGCGTGGCGCCGGAGCGTCTCCTTGCCGAGCACGTCGAAGCCGGCGCCCTGCAGCCGCGACGGCGTGCCGGCGAAGCACCGCTCGATCACCTCGTCCTTGAGGCCAAGGGCCTCGAAGATCTGGGCGCCCTTATAGGACGCGAGGGTGGAAATACCCATCTTGGACATCACCTTCTGGATGCCCTTCTTCACCGCCTTGATGTAGTTGCCGACAATCGCCTCGCGGGTGAACTCCCCATCGAGCACGCCTTCGGCCTTCAGCCAGGCCAGCGCCCGGAACGCGAGGTAGGGGTTGACGGCATCGGCGCCGTAACCGAACAGCAGGCAGAAGTGATGAATCTCGCGGGCCTCGCCCGACTCGACGACGAGGCCGATCTTCGTCCGCTCGAGGTGGCGAACCAGGTGGCCGTGGACCGCGCCGACGGCCAGCAGCGTCGGCAGCGGCACGCGGTGCTCCCCGGTGCTCCGGTCGCTGAGGATCACGAGCTGGTACCCGTCGGCGATCGCCTGCGACGCCTCGCGGGCGATGCGGCCAAGCGCGGCGACCATCGGCTGGTGGCAGTTTTCTTCGCTGCCGGGGCGGGGGTAGGTGATGTCGATCGTCTTCGCCCGCCAGCCGCGGACCGGCTTCTCGCCGCTGGCCTTGAGGGCGGCGAGCTGCTCGTCGGTGAGGATCGGGTGCGGCAGGTGCAGGCGGCGGCACTGCGCCTCGGTTGTGTCGAGCAGGTTGCCCTCGGGACCGATGAAGGTCTCGAGCGACATGATGATCTCCTCGCGGATCGGGTCGATCGGCGGGTTGGTCACCTGCGCGAAGAGCTGCTTGAAGTAGTCGTACACCAGCCGCGGCTTGTCGCTGAGGACCGCCAGCGCCGCATCGTTGCCCATCGAGCCCAGCCCCTCCTCGCCGTTGCGGGCCATCGGGAGCATGAGCATGTTGAGGTGCTCGACGGTGTAGCCGAACGCCCGCAGCTCGGGGAGGACGCTGTCGCTCGTGAGCGGCGCCTGGTCGCCGCCGCCCGCGTAGCTCTGCTCCTGGTTCCCGGAGTGCGCCTCGGGCTCACCCGAGGCACGGGCACTTACGTGCCCGTGCCCGTTGTCGGTGTGGAGGTCGGGGGACGACAGCCCGGCGCTGCGGAGGAAGTCCTGCGTGTCGAGCTTCTGACTCTGGAGCCACTGGCCGTACGGCCGCTTGCTGGCGACCTCGGCCTTGAGCTCCTCATCGGGGATGATGCGGCCCTTCTCGAAGTCGACGAGGAACATGCGGCCGGGCTGGAGCCGGCCTTTGATCTTCACGTTCTCCGGCGCGAGGTCGACCACGCCGACCTCGCTCGCCATGATCACCCGGTCGTCATCGGTCACGTAGTACCGGCTCGGGCGCAGGCCGTTGCGGTCGAGGCACGCGCCGATGTGCTTGC
>CAZKRE010000362.1:0-2077 GCA_964555075.1 uncultured Phycisphaeraceae bacterium | reverse complement strand
AGGTTCGGGCATTCCCAGGCCCCGCAAGCCCCGAGTCTCGAAGGACCGCCGAACGCAGCGCCTCGACCCAGGACCCAGGACTCAGGACTCAGGACTCACGAGAGCTTTGTCGGCCGAACTCATCCCCGCCGCCGCGAGCGACTCGATCCGCGACAGCATCAGGTCGATCTGCCCCCGGAACACGTTGTACGGGAACAGCGTCACCAGCGCCACGATCAGCCCCGCCGCCGTCGTGATCAGCGCCTCGGCGATCCCCCCGCTCACCGCCGCCGGGTCGCGGACGACGCTGCTTTGCGAAAGCACGTCGAAGCTCTCGATGATCCCCAGCACCGTGCCGAGGATCCCCAGCATCGGCGCCGCGGTGATGATCGTCGACAGCGTCGCCATGAACCGTTCCATCCGCCGCCGCTGCGATTCCACGACGTCAACCGCCGCCGCCTCCGTCAGCCGCGGCTCATCCAGCATCCGAAGCACCACATCCTCATACACCCCCCCAGAACCCCGCACGCCGGGCCTGAGGCTCCGCGAAGCGCGGGGTTTCTCTCCTCCCCTTTCCCCCATCGCCACCCCCCGCGCCCCCGCCCGGTCCCCCGCCCGCAGCCGCCGCCCCATCTCCTCCGCCTTCCGCAGCCGCCCCGGCCCGTTCTGCGCCACAAAGAACCACCCCCGCTCCAGCGACAGCGTCACCGCCACCAGGCTCAACCCCAGCAGCGGCCACATCACCCACCCCCCGCGCGCCATCAGCTCCAGCACCGGCCCGTAGAGTCCCTGCATCGTGCCCGGATGGTAACCATCCCCCGCCCCGCGCGCGAATGCCGCCCCCACTCCACCCCCACTCCCATCGACTCGTCCGCGTACTCGTACTCATACTCGTACGCGTACGCGACGACCTCACCAGCCGAGCCCCTACGTTGGTCCCGAGTACGCGCGCGAGTACGAGTAGGAGTACGACCCCCGCCACCCCTTCGCCAGCCCCGCCGCTCGCGGTATCTTTCCCCTTCATGGGAACCCTGCTCATCGCCCTCCTCTCCGCCGTCGCCTTTCTCGTCGCCTATCACACCTACGGCAAGTGGCTCGGCTCCCGCATCTTCCACCTCGCCACCCCCGGAAGTCTCAAGCACGGCGCGCCCTCCCACCGCCTCCGCGATGACTCGGACTACGTCCCCACCAAGAAGTCCATCGTCTTCGGCCACCACTTCACCTCCATCGCCGGCACCGGCCCCATCGTCGGCCCCGCCATCGCCGTCATGTGGGGTTGGCTCCCCGCCCTCCTCTGGGTCCTCCTCGGCTCCATCTTCATCGGCGCCGTCCACGACCTCGGGGCCCTCGTCGTCTCCCTCCGCAACAACGGGCAGACCGTCGGCGACATCGCCGGCCGCGTCATCTCCCCCCGCGTCCGCATTCTCTTCCTCCTCGTCCTCTTCCTCGCCCTCGCCATCGTCCTCGCCATCTTCGGCCTCGTCATCGCCAACGTCTTCCGCCTCTATCCCAACACCATCTTCCCCGTCTGGGTCCAGCTCCCCATCGCCGTCGCCATCGGCCTCTACCTCCACCGCCGCGGCGCCTCGCTCCTGCTGCCCTCGATCATCGCGCTGGCGATCATGTACCTCACCGTCGTCTTCGGCGACCAGAACACCCGCGTCGGCGTCGCCTTCTTCGACGACACCCTCGGCGGCGCCCTCCACGCCTTCAACACCTGGGCCGCATCCCTCCCCATCATCGTCTGGGTCGCGATCCTGCTCGTCTATTCCTACATCGCCAGCGTGATCCCCGTCTGGTGCCTCCTCCAGCCGCGGGACTACATCAACTCGCTGCAGTTGCTCTCGGCCCTGGGCCTGATCGTCGTCGGCCTCATCGCCGCCGCGCTCGTCGGCGGCGCGCCCCCGGTCGAAGGGGCCGAACGCGTCCCGCTGCAGTTGTCCGCCCCGATGGTCAACTGGAACCCCGCGGGAGCGCCGGCCATGGTCCCCTTCCTCTTCATCACCGTCGCCTGCGGCGCCATCTCCGGCTTCCACTGCCTCGTCTCCTCCGGCACCAGCAGCAAAATCGGCTTATCGAAAAGCTCGCTGTCGCCCTT
>CAZKRE010000361.1:0-2081 GCA_964555075.1 uncultured Phycisphaeraceae bacterium | reverse complement strand
GCGGTGGTGCGTACGTCACGGTCACCATGCCCAACTACGAGGCCGAGCCCGCAACCATGCTGCGGATCCGGCTGCACTATGCGCCGGATCGGCAGACGCTGCTGGATGTCAGCTGCCGCGGGTCCGAGCTCGGCGAGTACGGGCCAGGGTTGCTCGACCTCCCCGATACGGCCAGCGTCGATGAGCTGCGCTGCACACCTCAGATCGACGACTGACGCGCGCTCGTCAGCGCCGAAACGATGGGCCGCGTCCGCCGGATCGCCGCCGAGTTGGGATACCGGCCCAATCTCGCGGCGCGCGTCCTTCGAGGCGGCAAGTCCCAGATGGTCGGCGCCTTCCTCGACACCCATGCGCCTTCCACCAAGCTGTCGCTCGTCGCCGCCGTCGAACGCGCGCTGGCCAGGCATGGCTACCGACTGATGGTCGGCCAGTTCCACGACAGCCTCGAGCGTGTCCGGGACTACATCAACGATTTTTCGATGCGCGGCGTTGATGGCGTGATCAGCTTCGGTCATGACTACGACGACCCGAAGCTCGCAACCGAGGTTCCCAAGGCGGTCGCGCGGATGGACAATGCCGTCTTCGTCGGCAGGGCGCGCCTGGAGTATCCTTATCACTGCGTCACCTTCGACTACGCCGCCGCCCTCGCCTTGGCGTACGAGCACCTTCTCGGGGGCGGACGCAGCCGCATCGGCATGATCACGATCGACAGCAAGGCGATCTCGCCCAACGAAAAGGTCAAGGGCTACTGCCAAGCCCGCCGCGCTCACGGCCACGCCCAAGAGCCCGAGATGATCGGCGTCCTGCCCGCCGAGTTTCCGCTGGCGGTGGATGTGGTTCGCGAGACCGTGCTCCGCGTCCTCCGTGCGGGCGGCGCCGACGCTCTGATCATTCACAGCGACCTGTGCGCCCGCGTCGTGCTGCGGGCATTGGACGGAACAGGGTATTCCGTCCCGCGAGACGTCGCCATCGTCAGCATGGACAACGACTTGGATTCGCAGTACGCGCGTCCCTCCCTCACCACCCTCGGCTTTGACCTTGAGGACTTCGCCACGCTCATCGTCAACCGCGTCCTCGCGCAGATCAACCGCGAGCCGGCCGCCTCATCGCCGGCCGTCGAGCTGGTCGAGCCACGATTGACCGTACGCGAATCGTCGGGCCGAAGCTGAGCGGGCGTCTGAGCTGCGCCCCCTTTCCTGCGGCGGGAAACCGCTCCGCGTCGGAACATTTTCTTGACGAAGCTTAACGTTACGCTATGGTGGGGGAGAAGCTTCACGTTAAGCCGCTTGCGCGGCGGATTCCCGCGAGCCACGGGTCGGAAGCTTCTACCCGCCGGTCACATCAACGACGACTTGCATAAGGATGGATGAGAATATGAGAAACGCGTGCCTTGCAGCCATTGTGTCCGTGGGCCTCTGCGGCGCCACGTCGGCGGATGTCGTTTTCGAGCCCTTCACGACGCTCGTCACAGAGACGAATCGCATTCGTGGCTTGGATACCGCGGTGAAGCCGAATGGGACGTTCGGCTATGTCTATGGCTCGAACTCGGCCGAACGCGTTCGCTACGCGGAAATGGGCGGGACCGACGTGTCGGTGTCGCACAGCCTGCACGAGAACTTCGCCCCGCGGTTGGCCTACGACAGCACCGGCCAGGCACACGTCACCTACTATAAGGGCGCTGACGGGGCGGCTGGCTCGAACAACCTGTACTACAACTACCAGGTCGCCGGCACTTGGCAGGGCGCGGCAAAGATCGGCGATGTCAACGCGGGTGCCGTCGGTCTTTCGATCGACAGCGATGACAACGTGCACGTGTCGTGGCAGACGTCGCGCAACGGTGCAGGCCAGAACCACCGCTACCGCATGCGTACCGCCGACGGCGACTGGCAGGCCGAACGCACCATGTTCGACAGCGCCGGCACCGACTGGACCCGCGCGGGGGCGCATCTGATCGCCGCCAGCGACTCGGAGGCTTACATCTTTACGCAGTCCCGGCGAGGGGCAGTGAACAGTGTCGGGCCCACGCGTAACAGCCCGCACGTGTGGCAGAAAACGGGATCCGGCAACTTCACGCGAACCAC
>CAZKRE010000360.1:0-2104 GCA_964555075.1 uncultured Phycisphaeraceae bacterium | reverse complement strand
TGACCGAGCGACCGCCCATGCCTATTCCGACAGACTTCGACCCCGAGCATGAGCGCCGACGCGCGAAGCAAGGGGGATGCTGTGGGTCGCCTAGCGAGTAGGTCGGCTCACCGCCACGACCTGCTCGAACCAGATCCCGTGATGCCCGCTGCCCGACATCAGTTCCCCCCGCGGGTCGTGCAGGCGGTAGCGGATGCGGAGCAGGTGCGGCCACAAGGAGGGGATGGCGGGGTCGCCGGTGAACTTGCCGCCCTCGTCATCGTGGCGGAAGACGAACGCGGCGTCGGCGTGCGGCAGGGGGGCGATCTTGGAGCCATCGACGGCCGGGTCGTAGCCCACGGGGATCGACGGCAGAGCCCACGTCAGCGGCTTGCTCGAATCGAAGAACGCGGCGTCGGGGCTGTTGTCGAAGCCTACGGGGACGTACCACCGAATCGTGTTGGCGGGGTAGGAATAGGCGACGCCGCGGGAGTCGGTCCCGCTCACGTCGGTCCCGAGCGTGTCGACCTGCCCATCCTGCGCGAAGCCGTCTCCGACTTCTGTCTCGTAATCCCCCGCGATCTCCACGATGAAATCGCTGGCGTACTCCATGAAGTAGGCGTGCGCCTGGGCGACCCGCCACGACTCCCACTCCGCGCCAGCCTCGGGCTGGGGATTGACCCGCATCCGCTTCCGCGTGAACGCGAGATCCAGAGCCGCTTCCGCGTAGTCATCAATTTGGCTCGGCAGAACCGTCCCCGGCTGCGCCTCGAGGAACGCGGGGGCCGCGTCGCCCACCAGCAAAGCCGGCCGCGCCGGATCATCGAAGCTCACGTCGGCGTAGTCCGTCAGGCCCATCCACACGCCATCGTCCGAGAGCGGGCTGTAGCCGCTCGCGACCGTTCCCCGGTGGCTGGGGGTTGTCGTATGAATGACGCCGGCGGGCGGGCTGTCCTCGCCCAGAAACAGGGCATGGCGCCCGAGGATGAAGCGGTTCCCCTCTGTGTTGGCCCCGGCGCGTCCAAGGTGGCCGGCCAGCGTGGGCGTATCCACGGAGGGGTTGCCGTCGAAGTCGGAGCCGTCGCGGTTCGCGCGGGCCGCGTGGCCGTAGGTGACGATCAGATTCCGGGCGGCGCGGTCGTCGTTGTACGGCGTGAACGAGTCGGGGCCGGCGGGCGTGATCGGCTGCTGCCCCGGCCGTCGGGACGCGATGAATGCGAGTTGATCGGTGCGGACGAATCGACGCTCAAGCTGGGCGTTTGGCGTCTGGAACAGGATGCCCTCGGGAGCGCCAAGCACGTCACCCTCGTCAGGCGTCAACTTCCCGTCCCCGTTACTGTCGCCGGCGAGGATGCCGTCAAAGGCGATCCAGTCCCCGAGCCGCTGGTAGGTGATGATTAGGACGCCCCCCGACTGCTCCGGCATCCGCCCGCTGTTGTCGTGGGGGCCGAGCATCTGATCGAAGTCCATGACCAGCTGGCTCGACATCGCGCGGCTGTTGGCGAGCACGTCGGCCGTGCCTGTGCCGCGGCTGATGGTGCGGCGCGTCTGGGTGAAAATCTGCCCGATGAGGAACATCATCAGGACCGTCAGCGAAACCGCGACGATGAGTTCGATGAGCGTGAAGGCTCGGGCGTTTCGCATGGCTCAATCTTCCTCGTAATAGGCGCGGCCGACCGCGTAGACGACGACGCTCACGCAGGCCGCGACGAGCGAGGGGACGTAGTAGAAGGGGGTCGCCCCGTCGTTGCTGATGACGAAGTAGCCCCAGAACGCGAGGGAAGCGAAGAACAGCGACAACCACGCCCCGACGCACCGTAACGCATCTGCCATTGTGTAGCTCATGGTTCCATCCTACTCCCCGCCCCCGCGTCGAGCGCGTCAAAGGCGGGGACCGCCTCATCCACCCAGTGCTGCGCCATCACGCCGGCCCGCCATTCCGCGATCCCCCACAAGATCATCGACGCTAGCAGAATCGCGAAAAACACGGCGGCGAACAGCTTGAGGTAGTCGATCGACACCGCGGCCGCGGGGGGAGTCGATGGCTTCGGCACCGATCCCCGCCGCTGGTACTCTGCCGCCTCGCGCTCTGCCGTGGTCATGCGCTGCACCATCATCGCTCTCC
>CAZKRE010000359.1:0-2111 GCA_964555075.1 uncultured Phycisphaeraceae bacterium | reverse complement strand
TCGTGGATAAGGGCTATGAGGCGAAGATCGTCCACCAGGTCTGCCGGCGGACGGTCCACGCGGCCGTTGTGATGCCGGCGAAAGGCAAGGGCATCGGGCCGGCGGAACGTCCGATGGAGGACTACACGAAGAAGCCCGGCGAGACGATCGGCTCGGACTGGATGATTACGGCCACGGGCAACCGAATCGACCGCTTCGTACTCATCGACACCAACACCTGGAAGACGTTTGTCCACAGTCGGCTCAAGGTCCCCCCGATGGACCGGCACGCGATCACGTTCTACGGGCGGGAGCCGCGGGCGCACCAGATGCTGGCGGACCACCTGACGGCGGAATCGGTGACGAGAACCGAGGGCCGGGGGCGGACGGTGCACCTCTGGAGGGCGAAGCCGGGCAAGCCTGATAACCACCTCTTCGACTGCCTCGTGGGATCCGCGGTCGCGGCGTCGATGGTGGGCGTGTCGATGGTGGGGGCGAACTACGAACGGGAACGCGCCCGCAAGCGCTTCGACCCCAAGGCCGCCGCGCGGCGGACGGTGACGGCGGACGACTTCAGACGGCGAAAGGGCGCGGCGTGATCATGCCAACCGGGATCAGGACGGAGCAGCGAACGGAGGCCACGATGCGAGTCGACGGCGAGGATTTCAGCGGCGACACGCGGGGCCTGCGCTGCCCGAAGTGCGGCGGCCGTGAGTTTCGCGTGGTCTACACGCGGCCGATGACAGACGGGACGATCGACCGGCGGCGGAAGTGCGTCGCCTGTGGGAACCGGGTCACGACGCGGGAGGCTGTGCGGTTCTGACGCGCGAATCTTTGCACCCATCTATACCCGTGGAACAACAATCGCCCCCAACGCCCGCAACCCCTTGCAAACCTTACGGTTCGCCCGATCATCCGGTTAGTGGCACTCACCGAAGCCGAAATCCTCGCGCTGATCACCTCGCCCCGCCGCGTGCAGGGTGACGAGGGTTCTGTCGAGATGCGCAGCGCGGACGAGATCGCGAAGCTGCTCAAGCTCGCGGAGTCGGCCACGACCAACCCGACGTCTGTTGCCGGGTTCGGGCTGCGGCGGATGCGGGCGAAACTCCCTTCGGCGCTGGGGGATTGATGGCAAAGGCGAAGCCCATCCAGAAGCCCGCGAAGATCGGCCGGGTTCAGGTCAAGGTCGTTCACGCCACGCGGTACGACGCGGCCGAATCGCACGCCGGGAACGAAAAGCACTGGCAGTATGCCACCGGCATCAGTGCGGTCACGGCAAACTCCGCCCACGTCCGCACGGTGCTCCGCAACCGTGCCCGGTACGAGATTGCGAATAACACCTACGCGGCCGGCATCGTCGAGACGCTCGCAAACGACACCATCGGCACGGGGCCGCGTCTGCAGTTGGCGACGGGCGATACCGCCCTGAACCGCCGGATCAACCGGGCGTTTACGCAGTGGGCTACGGCGGTCGGGCTGGCCGAGAAGCTCCGCACGATGAAGATGGCGCAGGTGGGCGACGGTGAGGCGTTCGCGCTGCTGCGGACGAATCCCAAGGTGCGCCACCCCGTCAAGCTGGACCTGGTGCCCGTGGAGGCGGACCAGATCACCGAGGGCATCGGTTGGGCTCACTACCCCGAGGCGCAGGTCGAGGGGATCCGGTTCGACGCGGCTGGCAACGTCCGCTCTTACCTCATGCTCCCGACGCACCCGGGCGACCTGACGGGGCTGAATGCCGACCCTGTGGCCGTCCCGTCCGACAAGATGCTGCACTGGTTCAAGGCCCGGCGGCCGGGTCAGCGGCGCGGCATCCCCGAGATCACGCCCGCGCTGCCGCTCTTCGCCAACCTGCGCCGCTACACGCTGGCGGTGGTCGAGGCGGCCGAGATCGCGGCGAATAACGCGCAGGTCATCAAGACCATGACGCCCGCCGGCGTGGACCCCGCGGAGATGGACCCGCTCGTGACGTTCGAGCTCTCCCGCGGCATGGTGACGGCGCTCCCCGAGGGCTGGGACATCGGGCAGATGAAGCCCGAGCAGCCGACGACCACCTACGGCGACTTCAAGCGGCAAATCCTGAGCGAAATCGCCCGGTGCCTGCAGGTGCCCTACGGCATCGCCGCCGGCGATCA
>CAZKRE010000358.1:0-2129 GCA_964555075.1 uncultured Phycisphaeraceae bacterium | reverse complement strand
CATGCCGGTGAGGGCGTTCTTGAAGATCTGCTCGAAGCCGAGGAACTTGACGATGGAGAGGTTGACGGAGGGGTGGAAGCGGATGCCGCCCTTGTAGGGCCCGCGTGCGGAGTTGGCCTCGACGCGGAATCCGCGGTTGATGTGGACCTCGTTGTTGTCGTCGTGCCAGGGGACGCGGAAGATGATCTGGCGTTCGGGCTCGCAGATGCGTTGGATGATCTTGTGCTCGGCGAGTTCGGGGTACTTGGCGAGGACCGGGCCGAGCGAGTCGAGGACTTCGCGGACGGCCTGATGGAACTCGGGTTCGCCGGGGTTGCGGGCGAGGACTTCCTGGTAGATCGCTTCCAGGGATGCGTCGAGGATGACAGTCATATCCAATCCTGTTCGTGCGGGGCACGGGTTTGAGGGTCCGCGGGTGGAGGCCCCCCCGCGGCGCGGACCCGGCGGGGGACGGCGGCGTGGCGGTGCCGCGTGGGATGATCGGACGACAACCCTATCCTTTCCTCCCCCCGACGGGTTGACGGCGCTCCCGTCAAAGATACACTATTTGGCCATGCTCACGCACGCCCCGAGCCTTGCCCTTCTCCTGCCGACGGTCGCCGTTAGCTGAGCGGTGGACCCGCAAGCCCATCGCCCGCCGACCGCGTGACCGTTCTACACTTGTGCATCCCCCCCGGGCCGGAGGCGTCCTTTGCGGACGACCGCGGCCGGGGACCGCCCGCCATCGACTTGGTTTACCCGGCCCTTCGCCCGGAGCGGCTCAGGACCGGCGTTGAGAGAGCAGACCATCATGATCCACCACAGCAGCAAGCAGTTGTCCGCCCAGAGCACCGCCGCCTTCCATCACGGGACGCCGACCGAGCGTTACGTGGGGATGACGGGGGCGCAGATGTTCCACGAGCTGATGCGGGAGCACGGGGTGGAGTGCATCTTCGGGTATCCGGGCGGCGCGATCCTGCCGGTGTTCGACGCGATCCACAAGAGCCCGCACTTCAAGTTCATCCTGCCGCGGCACGAGCAGGGCGCGGGCCACATGGCGGAGGGGTACGCGCGGGTGACGGGCAAGCCGGGGATCGTGCTGGTGACGTCGGGCCCGGGCGCGACGAACACGGTGACGCCGCTGCAGGACGCGCTGATGGACGGCACGCCGATGATCGTGTTCAGCGGTCAGGTGGCGACGAGCGCGATCGGGACGGACGCGTTCCAGGAGGCGGACGTGACGGGGATCACGCGGCCTTGCACGAAGTGGAACGTGCTGGTGAAGCGGGTGGAGGACATCCCGCGGGCGATCAACCAGGCGTTTTTGATCGCGACGACGGGCCGGCCGGGGCCGGTGCTGGTGGACCTGCCGAAGGACGTGACGGCGGCGGTGTGCAACAAGCCGGTGTACGCCGAGCCGCACCTGCCGGGGTACCACGTGCGGGAGCTGGGGACGAGCAGCGAGATCGCGCGGGCGGCGGAGATGATCAACGGCGCGAAGAAGCCGGTGTTCTACGTGGGCCAGGGCGCGATTTTGTCGGGCGCGGAGCGGGTGCTGAAGGAGGCGGCGGAGAAGGCGGGCATCCCGGTGACGACGACGCTGCAGGGTCTGGGGGCGTTCGACCAGACGTCGCCGCTGTCGCTGGACATGCTGGGGATGCACGGCGCGGCGTACGCGAACTGGGCGATGCGGGACGCGGACGTGATCATCGCGGTGGGCGCGCGGTTCGACGACCGGGTGACGGGGAAGCTGTCGGCGTTCGCGCCGGGCGCCCGGGCCGCGGAGCGTGAGGGCCGGGGCGGGATCATCCACTTCGAGATCGCGCCGGAGCAGATCAACAAGGCGGTGCCGGTGACGATCGGGGTGGAGGGGGACGCGAAGCGGAACCTGGAGCTCTTGCTGCCGCTGCTGGAGAAGCGCGACGGCGGCGAGTGGCTGGATCAGGTGCAGCGGTGGAAGGCGGAGCAGCCGTTCCGTTACGAGCGGGACGACCGGGAGTACCACACCAAGCCGCAGGCGGTGATCGAGGAGCTGTACAAGCAGCTCGGCGAGGAGGGGATCATCACGACGGGCGTGGGGCAGCACCAGATGTGGGCGGCGCAGTTCTACAAGTATTCGCGGCCGCGGCAGTGGCTGACGTCGGGCGGGC
>CAZKRE010000357.1:0-2133 GCA_964555075.1 uncultured Phycisphaeraceae bacterium | reverse complement strand
CCTCGAGACCGGCGGCTGATCCCGCCCAACCAGCCTCACCCCCCGAAGCCCACGGATCCCATCCGTGGGCTTTTTTTATGAATGTGCGGATCCAGGCGTGAAAGTCCGATAGATAAAGGGGTTGCGTCTCTCGTGCGTGTTTATGAAAGATCCTGGCGTTGCGGGTGGAGACATGGCCGGGGCTGCCTATGATCCGGGGCTGTTTCGGCGTTTCGTCGCCGGGCGACGCATCCATGAGACGGGCCGGGGAATGGCAGATGGCGGAGCGGGCGGCCTTGAGCCCGCACCCGGACCGTCCGATGGTTCGACTGGTGCCGGACCGGCGGAGCGGGAGGAGAGAAGGTAGTGGCGATGATGATGTGGGCTTGTCGCTCTGCCACGCCCGAAGCGGATGCGGCCGGGGGGCGGCCGGACGCGATCCGGGTCCTCCTGGCGGATGATCACGACATCCTCCGCGAGGGGTTGGCGAGCCTGCTGGACGACGTGGAGGGCATCCGGGTGGTCGGGGAGGCCGCCGACGGGATCACCGCGGTCGAGATGGCGACCCGCCTCCGCCCGGACGTGGTGCTGATGGACATCACGATGCCGCGCCTGTCGGGGATCGACGCGACCCGGCGGATCAAGGCGCTGCTGCCGGGGATGCGCGTGATCGTGTTGAGCATGCACACCGTCGAGGACATGGCGGACGCGCTGCGCGACGCGGGGGCGGACGACTATCTCTCCAAAGGCAGCCCGGCCGAGGAACTGATCGGCGCGATCCGCGGGCGGTGAGGCCCCGTCCGGATCAGCCGCCGACCGCGGCGCGGAGCGTCGCCCACCAGGGGGACCAGCCCGCGGGCGGGTTCTGCCCCGCTCCCCAGAGTTGCCAGGTGAGCAGCCCGATCAGCAGGGCGGCGGCCAGGGCCTCGTGAGCCCGGGTGTGGCGGGGGCGGGTGACGCGGGCGGCGAGGAGCACCAGCGGGCCGCGGCGGCGCTTGGTGAGGTCGTAGACCCAGTCGCCGATCGTCTCGACGAAGCCGATGTGCAGCACCAGGCCGATCGGCCAGAAGATCGGCGACGCCATCACCGCCGCCGACAACGCCCGGAACTTGACGTAGCGGTAGCCGCGGGCGTCGGTGACGACCCAGGAATCCCGCTGGCGGCGGAAGACGTCCATGTCGATGTCCTCGCTCGTTGGGCGGGCGGCGGCGGGGGGCAGCAGCAGAAAGGTGCGGAGCAGCCGGACGCGGGCGACCTGCGTCTCGTCCCGGTCGGAGTGCCAGAGGCGGACGCGGAGCCGGTCGGGGGTCCAGAGTCGGCGCTCCAGCCAGTCCCAAGCCTGCCGCGGCAGGAGCAGCAGCCAGAAGCCGGCGAGGACCAGGTGCAGCAGCCCCAGGTCCAGCGTGATGCCGAGCACGGCATGGAGCGTCGCCATCATCGCCGCGGCCGCGGCTCGCGCACGGCCGGTGAAGGCGAACGCCACGATCAGCGCCCCGAACCCGACCGCCTCGATCAGATCCGTCCACGGCACCGATCCACGCCACCACGGCTGGGCCTCCAGACCACGGGCGAGCGGGGTGATCGAGCGGAGGTCGGCGGCGTCGCCGATGATCGGCGGGGCGAGGTACACCGCCAGGAACTGCAGCAGCACGCCCACCGTCGCGGCCCCGGCCCACCGCTGACGCCGGAGCGTCGGCCCCTCGAGCGCGGTGTCGATGGCGAACCGCTCCCCGATCGGCAGCAGCGCCGCCCAGAGCAGGGCGATGCGGAGCAGGACGTTGCCCGGCGTCGTCCCGAGCCCGCCCGCCGTTTCGACCATCAGCGTCGCCAGCAGGCCCAGCAGTGCGGCGCTCCGGCTTGCCCACCCCGACAGGAGGGCAAGCCCTGCGACCGCGAGCAGCCCCAACGCCGCGGCATGGGTAGCCGCGATCGACCATTCCCCGGTCGCGGGTGACCGGACAAACGCGGCCGCCCACGTCGCGAACCGGGCCAGGAGCAGGAGGGCGAGCACCACGCGGAACGCCGCGACGGCCCGGAGGTCGATCGCGAAGGGCGTCAGCGCCTCCCGCAGGCGTCGCCGGGGCGTGACGGCGGGGACGGGGTGGAGGATGGCGGCATCAAGGCTCATCTCGTGGAACTATCGGCGGTGAACGG
>CAZKRE010000356.1:0-2142 GCA_964555075.1 uncultured Phycisphaeraceae bacterium | reverse complement strand
TCCTCGCGCTCGACTATCGAACCATCTACAGCACCTACGCCAACGCGGGCGAGGCGTATAACCGGCGGTTCCCCTTCGTCCACGTCGGCGGCACCGGGAACATCCTGGCCGCGGACGGCCATGGGTTCGCGACCGACATCACGAACACGGAGTACTTCCAGCCGACCACCGGCGTTCGCAGCTGGAACGTCTACGCCCATTAGGGGATCGAATAGCCGACGAGATCGCTGCCGCACTGCGGGCAACCGTCACGACGACAGGAACATTCGTTGCACCGACTCGTGAACTTCATCCTCTGCCTCGTTGCCGCGGCCATAGTCCAGCCGCCGCCGCGCGTGCTGGCGGCGGTCCCCCTCGCGACCGATGGCCAGACGGCTTACACCATCGTCGTCGGGGAAGGGGCGGCCGAAGCGGAGGTCACGGCGGCGGAGGAACTCAAGCGATACCTGGAGGCGGTAACCGGCGCCACCTTCCCGCTGACCCGGACGGAGCAGGGGGGCGAAGGGCCGAAGATCCGGGTGGGCGTGTCGGCCGATGCGGCGACGCTGCCGGGGGACGGCCCCGCCGGGAAGCATGGGAGCAACGCCATCCGGATCGCGGTGTCGGGTGACGACCTCGAGATCGGCGGCGGCAGCCCGCGGGCGACGCTCCACGCGGTGTACACCTTCCTCGAAGACGCGGTTGGCGTTCGGTGGTGGACGGCGACAGAAGAACATCTCCCGAAGAAGCCCACGCTGATCCTGGACGACGCCGAGGTGGATGCGACCTTCGCCCCGCCCGTCCAGCACCGCGACCTGGGGCAGAAGAACCTCGCGCCCGCCTTCGCCGCGAAGCTGCGGCTCAACGGCCACTTCAGCAGGGTCCCGGCGACGCACGGCGGGCACGACCGCATCCTCGGCTGGTGCCATACGTTTGCGCAGCTGCTCCCGCCGGCGGAGTACTTCGACAAGCACCCGGAGTGGTACGGCCTGGTGAAGGGTCAGCGGTCGCGGGATGCGCAGCTGTGCCTGACGAATGCCGCGATGCGTGAGGAGCTGACCCGCCGGGCGCTGGAATGGATCCGCAAGCAGCCGGACGCGGGCATGATCTCGATCAGCCAGAACGATCATGGGAGTCCGTGCGAGTGTGACGCCTGCGGCCAGCTCAGGGAGCGGGAAGGATCGGAGGCGGGACCGCTCCTCCACTTTGTGAACCGGGTGGCGGCCGACATCGCGGAGGAGTTCCCCGGGATCTGGGTCGAGACGCTGGCATACACCTACACGCGGCAGCCTCCCCGCCACGTGAAGCCGGCCTCCAATGTCATCGTGCGGCTGTGCCCCATCGAGGCGCTGCAGGACCGGCCGATGTCGGACCCCGTGAACGCACCGTTTGCCCAGACGCTCAAGGCGTGGAAAGCCATCGCCCCCAACCTGTTCATCTGGGAGTACACGACCAACTTCTCGAACTACATCGCTCCGCATCCCAATCTCTATCACCTCGGGGCCAACGTTCGATTCTTCGTCGAGCACAACGCGGTCGGCATCTTTGCGCAAGGCAACGGCGTTTCGCCCGTCGGGAGCTTCGAAGAACTCCGGGCGTGGGTGCTCGGGCACCTGCTGTGGGACCCGTCGCTCGACAATCAGTCGCTCATCGATGAGTTTCTCGAGGGCTACTACGAAGGAGCCGCGCCGTATCTCTCCGAGTACCTGCAACTGGTGCATGGGGCCGCCAAGGCGAAGAGGGTTCACGTGACCTGCTACAACGCTGATTACGGCTACATGGGGCTGGCGGAAATGAACCGGGCCGCGCGCCTGTTCGAAGAGGCGGCGGGGGCGGTCGCGGGGGATGACATCCTGCTGGAGCGGGTGCGACGGGCGCGTTTGGAACTCGATCACCTCTGGCTGCTCAACTACTGGCCGCTTGCCGAGGAGGCGCGGGAGAAGCGAGCGGAGTTTCTCGGGCCGGACAATCCGGCCGCCGCCTGCGAGGCCTTCCTTGAGGCGTGTCGCGGCCAGGGCGCGAAGTTCTCCGAGGGAGACAACGGCACGTACGACGCATTCCTGCGGGCCGTCGTCGCGGAACGGCCGGAGGCGTCGGTCCCCGACCGCCTCCGCAACCCCCGGGCGTATCGCGACCTCCAGGATCACCGGTTCCGCAAGGTGT
>CAZKRE010000355.1:0-2145 GCA_964555075.1 uncultured Phycisphaeraceae bacterium | reverse complement strand
GCGTCGATTCTGATCGGATGCGCGTCGACGCGCGTCGAACCCCAATCGACGCGCCCCGGACGCGCTACGACCCGCATCCGCCGCGGATCAGGGCCACGCCTTGTTATTCAGGACTCAGGACTCAGGACCCAGGACTCAGGACCCGGGACCCCGGCCCCGGGCTCGGCTCCCGCCCAACCCGCCTCACACGAACGGCGGCTTCGTCACGTCCGCCGCCATCTGGATCGGCTCGATCGACACCGCCCGCCGCGTCTGCTCATCCACCTCCACCAGCGCCCCCATCACCCGCGGGTTCCCCTCCGCGACGTCGAACGGGGCGGGCATGCTCGTGGTCATGTGGTGCAGCACCGGCTCCACCTTCCGCCCCAGCACCGAGTCGATCGGGCCGCACATCCCCAGGTCGGTGATGTACGCCGTCCCGCCCCGGGTGGCCGACTGGTCCGTCCGGTCGGTCGCCCGGTCGCCGGGCAGGTGCGTCGGCAGGACCCTCGCGTCGTTCGTCGCCACGTGCGTGTGCGTGCCGTAGACGCACGTGGCGACCCCGTTGAACCGCCAGCCCATCGCCTGCTTCTCGCTCGTCGCCTCGGCGTGGATCTCGACCAACACGATCGGGTGCGTCTCGGGCAGCGACGCGATCGTCTGCTCCACGACGTAGAACGGGTCATTCGCCGGCAGGGACATCCACAGCCGCCCGAGCACCGTGAGCACGTAGACGTTTGGGGCGCTGGCGAGGTCCCCGATCGGCTCGCCGCCGTTGAGCGTTCGCGGCCGCAGGCGCATCCAAGGCTTGCCCTCGGCCTGGCCCGAGAGGTTCGCCGGGCGGATGATGTCGTTCTCCCGCTGGAGCGTGCCGATGATCTGCCGCTTGCGGTAGACGTGGTCCCCCAGCGTGATGCCGTCGACCCCCGCCTGCTTCAGCCGGGCGTAGATGTCGGGGGTGATGCCGCTGCCCTGGGAGGCGTTTTCGCCGTTGGCGACGATCAGGTCGGGCCGGAACCGCTCCCGAAGCGGGGGCAGTTGCTGCACCACCGCACGCACCCCCGCCTGTCCCACAATGTCACCGAGCAATGCGATTCGCAGCATGGGCAGATGGTAGGGGACGTGGCCCGGCGGCGGGCGGGGCCGCGGGCGGCGGGCATCCCGGCGTATGATCCGCCCATGCCGTTCCCACCCCGACGCAACCCGAAGTTCGGCCCCCGCCCCCCAGCCCCGCGCCCGCGCGGCGGTCAGAACCCGCCCCCGCGCCCGCCCGCCCGCCCGCCGATGAAGGCCAGGCCGGCGGCGCCCGCCCCGCCCAAAGCCGCCCCGCTTCAGCCCGCCCCGACCCACTGGGACGCCGTCACCGAGTGGTACGACACCCTCGTCGGCGATGACGGCAGCGAGTACCACCGCCACGTCGTCGTCCCGGGCGTCCTGGGCCTCCTCAACCTCACGCCCGAGCGCCCGCAGCGCGTCCTCGACGTCGCCTGCGGCCAGGGCGTGCTCTGCCGCGCGATGGCCAAGCGCGGCGCGGAGGTCGTCGGCATCGACGCGGCCCGCGGCCTCATCGACGTCGCCCGCGACCGCAATACCCAGGAGCCGCTGCCGGTCGAGTACCACCTCGCCGACGCCAAGGACCTCGCCGCCTTCGTCGAGACCACCGGCAACGCCGCGCGGTTCGACGCCGTCACCTGCACGCTCGCCATCCAGAACATCGCGGTCCTCTCCCCCGTGTGGCGCGGCTGCCGGGCGGCGCTCCGGGAGGGCGGCCGGCTGATCATCGTGATGATGCACCCCTGCTTCCGGATCCCCAAGGCCAGCTTCTGGGGCTGGGAGCCGCAGCGAGACGCGCCAGGCGGCGGCGTGCAGTACCGCCGCGTCGACGGGTACCTCTCCAGCCGCAAGACCCCGATCCAGATGCACCCCGGCGCCGCGCCCGAGCTGTCGACCCTCACGTTCCACCGCCCGCTCCAGGCCTACATCAACACGCTCGCCGAAGCCGGCCTGCTCATCGATCACGCCGACGAGTGGCCGAGCCACAAGCGCAGCGACCGCAGCGACCCCAAGGCCCCCGCGCAGGACCGGGCCCGGGAAGAGATCCCGATGTTCCTCGCCCTCCGCGCGCGGGCGGTGGGTCCATCCACGACGGCGTAGGTTGCGCAGCAG
>CAZKRE010000354.1:0-2237 GCA_964555075.1 uncultured Phycisphaeraceae bacterium | reverse complement strand
TCAGGACGAGCGGTTCATCGAACGCTACAACCCACGGACGTTCTTGGCCGGCTCGCGAACGGCTCCGACTTGAAGGGCGCTATTGTGTTCCTCGCCTCGGGAGCCTCCGCCTAGATCAGGGCGTCAACCTCCCGATCGACGGCGGGTGCCGCGGGCTGCCCGCGGGCGTACCTCCGCGGCAGCGCCGGGTGGATCGCGGCTGCCGCGCCTTCCTCGTGCCTCAAGCCGGGAGTCGAGCCGACCCCGATCGAATCGGGACGTCCACTCAGCCGACTGTCGTGAGCGATAGCCGAAACCAGCCCCGACTCAGCGCAACCCGCGGCTCATTCGATCCACACGACCGTGACGTCGATCTCGGCCGCGCGGAACAGGTCGCGGATCGCGGCTTCGGCGTTCTGCTTGGACTGGCGGTGGTGGGGGTAGTCCGCGGCGCCCCGGGCGATCAAGCGCTCCCCCTGCCGCATGGCGTCCTTGTGAAGCGATGCCTCGTCCCCGACCATGGGCACCGGCCAGAGCTTGCCGGCGTGGATCAGCTTCGTGTCCTCCATGTCCAGACGGGCGCTGATGACGCGGGGCACGGGGAGCGCGAGCCGCAGTTCCTTCGTCTCGGCGTCCCAGCGTTCCACGACCGCTTTCTCGATGTCGAGCGAGACGATGCCCTCGCCCATGAGAACCCACGCCGCCTCCACGTTGAAGCCGCGCGCGGTCATCACGTCCACAATCGGGAACCGCATCACCGTGAGATCCCGAAGGTTCTCGAGCCGCTCCACGACCGGCCCGCGTGAGTCGTAGTGGACATCGTCGCCTACCCAGCTCCAAGCCTGGTTCCAGAGGTGACCCGGCAGGTTCAAGATGGCGCTGCCGATCGGCAACATGGCGCCGAGCAGGAGCCCCGCGGCGACGGCTAGGCCGTGGGTCAAGCCCCACGTGTTGCGGGGCTGCGGGGCCGGTGGCGGCGACGTCGCGGCGGCTGGTTCTGCGGCGGGTGTCGTCACGGCCGCGCCTCCGAAGTCGCCTCGGGGTAGCGGAGGCTCTCGTACTGGACGGCGGGCAGTTCCGGGTCCTCGAGGGACGGTTCCTCGGAGCACCCCCAAGCCAGCAGGAGGATCGGGATGAGACCAAACAGGGTCCGGTGGATGTGACGAGCCCCCATAGAAGACCTTCCCAGGTGCGAGTCTGAACCCCCACGCTAGCCCGACAACCAAGCGTTGTCAATGGTCCGCGGGGCGAAGCTGCGCCTGTGCCCAAGCCGCAGGTCCGACCCGAATACCGCATCGTCTCCAAGCTCCTCCGGGAGCTCCGCGACGAATCCGGCCTTTCTCAGCGCGAGCTGGCGGACCGGCTCGGCGTGGCCCAGATGACCGTGTATCGGATGGAGGCGGGGATCCGGCGCTGCGACGTGCTGGAGCTCTTCGATTGGTGCCGCGCATGCGGGGCGAATCCGGCGTCCGTCACCGCCGGCCTGCTGAAGCGTTACCGATGATCCTTGAGCCCGGGTCGCCAGCGGCAACGGTAGCCCAGGGGCCGCGGCCCGATGAACACGAGTTCCGCGGGCCAAAGCAGGCCCGCCACCTGAGGAAGGTCGGTGGTCCTGAGGCAGCGGAGGATCTCGATGCCCTTCCCCCTTATCGTCGATGATCTGTGTCGGCGGCAGGTGCTGCAGCAAAACCGCCTCGATGCCGCCGTCCAGGACCGCGGCGTAGAACGCTACTGCTCCCATGACGCCGCGTCCCGCGACAGACATCGGAGCGGGATCACCTGACCCTCGCCTGTTAACGCTTCACAGATTGAGCCGCCAAGGGAGCCTGGCGCTTCGGAGGTAACCGGCGAGTTTGGCGGGGTCGCGTGCGGCGGTGTTGGCGTGGGCGACGACCCGCGTGAGTAGCTCGTCGGCGTCGGTTAGGCCCTGGTTGGCCAGTGCACGGCGCTTGCCGTCCTGCCAGTGCCACTCCGTGGGATTCAGTTCCGGCGCGTAAGGCGGCAGGTACTCCAGGTGCAGGCGGGGGTGCTTGGACACGAAGTCCCGGACGAGCGTGCTGCGGTGCGTGTTGAGGTTGTCCCAGACCACGACCGCCAGCGCCAGCAGGAACACCTTCAGCGACAGCGGCGCACGCCGGCCCGCCAGCGCCAGCACGCCCACCGCGAACGCGATGTCCGTCGCCATCGGCACGCCCCAGCCGCAGATCCCGTCCCCGCCCCAGTTGATCGCCGCGTAGATCTCCGCCGGCACCACGCTT
>CAZKRE010000353.1:0-2256 GCA_964555075.1 uncultured Phycisphaeraceae bacterium | reverse complement strand
CTCGGCCTCCTCCATCCCCGTCAGCACGCGGAGGGTGCGGGTCTGCAGCGTGCCGAGCTTGCGGGCGTCGATGAAGAGGGTTTCGCCCTTGCGCCCATCGGGCCGGTTGGGCGTGCCGCGGCGGATGTTGCGGCCGGTCTTGTCGCGGGTGAGGAACCAGAGGCAGACGGGGATGCCGGTGGTGAAGAAGAGCTGGGCCGGCAGCGCGACGATGCAGTCCACCAGGTCGGCCTCGACGATCTTCCGCCGGATCTCGCCCTCGCCCCCGGAGTTGGAGGAGAGCGAGCCGTTGGCCATAACGAATCCCGCCGTTCCGCCCCCGGTGCCATTGGGTGCGGCGAGGTGGTGGATGAAGTGCTGAATCCAGGCGTAATTGGCGTTGCCGACGGGTGGATCGCCGAAGGTCCAGCGCTTGTCGCCGCGGAGGAGCTGGCCGGACCAGTCGCTGACGTTGAACGGCGGGTTGGCGAGGATGAAGTCGGCCTTGAAATCGGGGTGCCCGTCGCGGAGGAAGGTGTCGGCCGGCTGCTCGCCCAGCTTGGCCTCGATGCCGTGGATGGCGAGGTTCATGTGGGCGAGCCGCCAAGTCGTGGGGTTGGACTCCTGGCCGTAGATGGAGACGTCGGTCTTGTTGCCGCCGTGGGCCTCGACGAACTTCTCCGACTGCACGAACATGCCGCCCGAGCCGCAGCAGGGGTCGTAGACGCGGCCGGCGTAGGGTTCGAGCATCTCGACGAGGACGCGGACGACGGACCGGGGCGTGTAGAACTCCCCGCCGAGCTTGCCCTCCGCGGCGGCGAACTTGCCGAGGAAGTACTCGTAGACCCGGCCGAGCGTGTCGCGGGCCTTCCCGCGGGAGCCCTTGAAGCCGATGTTGGCGATCAGGTCGATCAGCCCCTTCATCTTCTCGGGCGCGATGCCGCGGCGGGCGTAATCGCGGGGGAGCTTGCTCTTGAGGTTCGGGTTGTCCCGCTCGACGGCGAGGATGGCGTCGTCGATGAGCGTGGCGATGTCGGGCCGCGCGGCCTGGTTCTGCAGGTTCGGCCAGCGGGCCTCAGGAGGGACCCAGAAGACACGCTCGGCGGTGTATTCGTCGCGGGACTCCAGCAGCTGGTCGAGCTGCGGCCCCTTGAGCCCGTCCTTCTCCAGCTCCGCCTTCAGCTCGTCGCGGCGCGACTCGAAGGAGTCGGAGATGTACTTGAGGAAGAGCAGGCCGAGGACGACGTGCTTGTACTCGGCGGCGTCCACCTGCCCGCGGAGGGCGTCGGCGGACTTCCAGAGGGTGTCGGCGAGCTGCTGAATGTCGGCGGTGTCCGCGGCTTGGCCCGCAGCGGGATCAGATCGTGGCATCGACATCACTCCGAGGCGACCGCCGGCGTTCGGCACCCGCATACATCAAGCACTGCGATGGGTGTTGTGGGCGACAACGCCCCCGGAGAACCCCCGAACGAGGCAATGTCGGCCTCACGCCCCCGTATCCCGCACGGTGCGCCTGACACGGGAAGCATCATATCAGCGGGTCTACACCGGGGTCCGCTGGGTCGAAGACATGCTTCGCCAGTCGTTCTCGATGGCCCTGGTGGCGATCGCGGCTGACTCGAGGTGCCTCCATC
This sequence comes from uncultured Phycisphaeraceae bacterium, assembly GCA_964555075.1. Taxonomy (GTDB): domain Bacteria; phylum Planctomycetota; class Phycisphaerae; order Phycisphaerales; family Phycisphaeraceae; genus CAZKRE01. The sequence goes on along the minus strand of CAZKRE010000353.1, from coordinate 643 downwards.
AGGGGCGGCAAGGGCGAACCGCGGCCAGACCCGGCTGTCGGATGTTGTCGTCAGTCGATCTCCTTTCCGCGTCGTTGCGGATCTCGTTAAAGGGGTGAGCCAGTGGGCCGGGTGCGCGCGGAGCGATCACCGCTTCGCAGCCCTCTCGGCTCGCCTGAAGCCTCAGATCGAAGTGGTCAGCTCTCGCCGTCGCCGCTCCGGCGAAGCCAAGCGGCGAGCTAAACCGCTCACTGATCATGGTGCAAAACAAGTTGTTTTTAGGTCCTTAACCAGTCCCCTTACCTCAGAGGAAAGAAGAATATGAATCAGAACGAACCGTCTGTCCCCCAGCCCGTCCGGTCGCTCCACCTCCTGCCTCAGGGCGGTTACCTCCAGATGGTCGACCCTGCGGGGCAGACTGGCGTAGCTGGGGCGTTCTCACCGTTCAACATGCCACAGTTCCGCATGTCGATGCTGGCGTCGTTGAGCAGGCTGGGCGAATCGATGTGGGACATGTACGGCCGGTGCTTCGGGATCGTGCTGCTGATCGATTGCGCACAGCGGGAATGGACATTCCGCATCCCGACCCAGCGGTGTTCGGCGGACTCCGCGTCGTGGACCGTCGATGCGGAGGACCTGCCCGACCTCACGCCCGACCTGCGGC
>CAZKRE010000352.1:0-2257 GCA_964555075.1 uncultured Phycisphaeraceae bacterium | reverse complement strand
GGCGTCCGATGACGTTCGGCACGGCTTGGTCTCGTTGCACGAGACGCAAGCCGTGGCACCCGGATCGGCTTCTCACAACCGGCCGAAAAAGAAAAAGGCCCGGCTGAGACGAATCTCAGACCGGGCCCTTCCGGGGGCAAGTGAGTGGCGGCAGGATAACAGGATCGTTTCCGCGGTCAACCCCCGCTATATTCGGGGTGAGTGGGAAGTCGAGCCACCCCCATCCCGGCCCGTCGACACGGCTTCACGCTCATCGAGCTGCTCGTGGTCATCATGCTGGTCACGGTGCTCGTGGCCCTGCTGCTCCCGGTGCTGAACGAGGCCCGCGAACTCAGCCGCGAGCGGGCCTGTGGCTCCAACCTCCGGGGGATGATGATCGCCTGGAGCGCCCTGATGGCGGATCGGCAGGACAAGATCCCTTACGTGGTCAACCAGCCGCCGCCGCACATCCCGATGTCCGAGGTGTGGACGAACCAGTTGCGGATGATGATGCCCGGGCAGGTGTCGGCGGCCACGGTCTGCCCGAACATACTGGATCGCGCACGGCCGGTCGGGGGCCTGAATGGGCCGTTCGGCTATGCCATCAATGGACGGTGGACGCCCCCCGGCCCCGGCGGAGGGATCCCCCGGCCGGACCACCAGACGTGGGCGCATGTCCGCCGCCCGTCGCAGTACCCCTGGTTCGCCGACTTCGAGGTCGTGCGGGACACCGTCAGGCGGGACCGGATGGCGCGGAGCTGGTTCGGGGAACTCGCCAGCGACTCGCAGTACTACGGCATGGGCCCCCTTCACGGCGGCGAGACGTATGCCAACGTGTCCTACGCCGACGGCTCGGTGCGGGTCTTCCACATGGACGACCTGCTGCGGTCGGTCGCGGAAGAGGGCTACGCCTGGTTCGAGAATCGCTGAAGCATGCGGCGTGGATGCTCGCCGCCTCCGGCAACGGAGGTCTCGGATGATCCCGCGCCGATCGGAGCGGCGATGGAATCGGTGTGAATGGCTCTAACGGCGGCGGCTGAACAGGACGCCCACCGCAAGGCCCAACGCCACCGCCGAGACCGGCTCCGGCGTGACGGGCGAGAAGCGGAGCGTGAAGTCGTACGTCTCGACGGCCGGGTCATCCAGGTAGGGCACCGACAGGCCGAAATGCAGGCCATAGGGAAAGAAGGGGCTGAGCGGCGGCAACGTTCCCGGGAAGTCGATCCGCGACGGGTTCGGCAGGACGCCGAGCGCTTCCTTTTCCCAGAACCTCTCGAACCAGCTGATGGCGGGGGCCTGTGATGGCGAACTGGCGGCGCCCGGGTACGGGACCGGCGGCTCAAACGCCAGGCCCGGGACCTCGACGTCGATCGGGAGCAGGTCGACCCGCAAGCCCTCCAGTCCGCCGGGCGTCGTGATCCCGAAAGCCCAGTTGAGGCGGTAGGTGGTGTCCGCTTCCCGCGTGTTCGTGACCCGGAAGGTGTACTCGAACGGGGTCGCCGGGTCGGCAAACACCTGCCGCTGAGGGGAGGTGCCCAAGGCAATCACCTGATTCGGCGTCACCCAGGTGTTGTCATCCGCGTTGCCCGACTTGATGTTCTTCAACGTCGCCGGGACCTGCGCCCCGGTGCTTTTCAGATAGGCGCTGATGTAGGCGGCTTCGGCCGCGGGGGCCGCCAGAACGGGGCCCGCGAGCAGAGATAGAATCAAGATCCGCATCACCCCAACTCCATCGCGAAATGATTGCACGCGTCTCCTGGTACTCGTAGAGTACCCTCCGGAGGAACAGCCATCAAACTCTTTCTTTGAGGGAGGTCGGGAAATGGCAGAAGGTCCAAGCCTCATTCCGCGGATCAAGGTGACGCTTCAGAAGGTGGGGACGATCGAGTGCGACGCGGTCTACGTCATGGACCTGCGGGACGCGACGCCCGGGCAGAGGTACTACTCGACCTTGCCCGGCTACCCCTACGGCGAGTGCTTCGAGATTGCGAACTTCGACAGCACCGGCCACACCTGGATGCTTTATCTCGTCGGTGATGTCACCTGCTACCCGGACGACCTGCCTTATCCGTTGCTGCGGGTGGACGAGGACACCAACGTCCTCGGCACGTACAAGATGGGTAACCGTGAGGGCAAGGTCGAGGTCGGGCCGACCTCGGAAGAACTGGCCGACTGAACCCCGGAGCGTGGGAGAGAACGGCGGCGCGGCTTCGTCCGCGCCTCGCCCAGGACCTCAATAGGGGCCGCGCCAGAGGGTGACCTGGCGGGAGCCGACGAT
>CAZKRE010000351.1:0-2259 GCA_964555075.1 uncultured Phycisphaeraceae bacterium | reverse complement strand
GTAGCCACCGGGAGAGCTGTCGGTGCCAGCGGCGCCGGCGCCCCCGTTTCCGCCGTGAGCGCCGGTGACGGTGGCTTGATGGATGGTCAGGGTGTTGCCGGCGAAGTCGATCGCCGCCCCGTTCCGGAACCCGCCGCCGGCGCCGCCATCGCCACCGGGGCCCGCCTGCCCGCCGCGGCCGTTGAAGCCGGCGTCAACCAAAGCGCTATTGAGGACGTTGAGCGTCCCGCCGGGGAGCACCTGCACGCCGACGCCGTTCTCGCCCGCGTCGCCGCCGTCGTCGCCGCTGACGGGGTGGGCGTTGCCGCCGTTCCCGCCCGAACCGCCGCGAACGGTGCCGCCGTCGATGTGGAGCGTGCCCGAGACGATCGCGCCGGCCCCGCCGTTGGTGCCGAAGCCGCCGTCGGGACGGACGATCGACCCATCCGGCTGCGGGGGCCCATCCGCCCCGTCCTCGCCGTCGGTTCCGGTCACGACGTCACCGCTCGATACCGTCGCCTCGGTCCCCACCGGGACAACCAGTTGGCCGAAGCTGTTTGAGGGCCCCGCGAGCATCGCGCCGGCCGCGGCGCAAGCCGCCACAGACGCGGACCATTTCGACAGCCGGTTCAACTCGCTACGCATCGTCTCCTCCGTTTGCCTCTCGGAACGAACGTCGAGTCGCGAAGGAATCGGGACATGGCACCCCGCCTCGATCGGTCTCGAAGCGTGCCTGAACGTGGGCTGAACGTTGCACCCGAAAGATCAGCCGACCATGGTCGGTTCCGGAAGCCCCTCCGCGCTTGACCATCCAAGCATAGAGGCATCTGGCAGACCGGCTATACGCCAAATGGCGTACTTCGCGCAGAATAAGACGAGGAGGCCGCTACCTGCCCGTCGCCTGAACGCCTCAGCCACCGACACCACCCCGACATCGTCGCCCTGCGCACGTTCTTCCGGGACGAGTTCGACTCGACCTTCTCCCTGGGCTTCGCCGAGCCCGGTGAGACGGTCGCGTTCCAGCCCGATGGCGAGTACGCCGGGGCGCCTTGTGACAGTCGCGGAGCCGGCCTCCCTGGCGCCGGTCGCGCTGGGCGGGACGGTGTCGCTGGCGAGATGCTCGCGAACGATCGCAGCACCGCAATGGGCCGGGTTCTCATGCTGGCACTCCCGCAGCAATGGGGTGGACCCCATCAAACTCGTCCTCGGTCAGCATCGTGACGATGCGGTACAGGGCGAGGGCGTGGTGCTGGGCGAGGTCCTTCCGCGGGTCGTCCAGGCGGTCGCGGAAGGCGTGCAGCTTCATAAGGATCGTGGTCGTCGGGCCGGGCACGCGCACCGCCACCGTGACCGGCTCTCCCAACAGCCCGCGCCCTTTACGGGGAGCACCAACGCGCCCCCGTCGGCCGCGATCGTTTCGGGGGTCAGGTAGGCGTGCAGTTCAGCCGATCCCACGGGGCGCACGCGGAGCAGCTTGCCGAAGCCGCCGCCGAGCGTGAGCGGCTCAATGCGGCCCTTGAGCTTCAGCATCAAGTCGACGAGGCTGTCGGTGGGCGCATCCATCCTCATCCCGGGGTCTCCTGGGCTGCCAGGTCGGTCAGGATGCGCCGCCCGATCTGTTCGGCATGTCTTGGTGTCGCTTGTCGCCGACCCGCAGTCCGAGCCAGCACTGGATCGGGCAGACGTAGCGGACGCCAAGATCCTCGAAGTACGCAACGGATCATCGGCCTCGATTAGCTCGACGTCGGCGAACCGTGTCGCGGGTTGGAGGTGTTTCCCGGCAGCATCCAGCAGCTTGCGGATATCGCGGCAGTAGAAGCGAGTGACGCTCTCCTCCGGCGCCGTGCTGTGAAGGCCCGTGGAGGAGCTGCCGGTGGCGACGAGGTCTATGTTTCCCTCTGCCGCCTTCCCCGCCACCAAGCATCTGGCGTCGCCGCCGCGCATCCACTTGAACGTCTGCGAAAACGTCACCGTCGGCCGCTGGAGATTGTCGGCGAGCTTGTGGAGCAGTTCCGTCGGCTGAACGAGGCGAGTCGCCGCGCCGTCACGCCGGACGATGAGATCCTCCTCCAGAATCTTGAGCACCTTGGAAACGGTGCCGGACGAGACGCGGCCGCCCCGCTGTTCAATCTCCTGTCGCACCGCCTCCACCGAGGGAAACCGTGGCCGTCATCAAACGCCGCCCAGCGCCTCCGCATTCGAGCCGTTCGCGAGGCATTCGGCTCCGGGCTCATCCGAGTCCGGAGCCGGGTTGCCTACTTTGGCAGCCGGTAGACGAGC
>CAZKRE010000350.1:0-2280 GCA_964555075.1 uncultured Phycisphaeraceae bacterium | reverse complement strand
GATCGGGTAGATCACCGCCACCTCGCTCAGACGGTGGGCCACGCTGGCCACAGCCTCGTTGGCGTCGAGGGTGGACATCTCGGGGCCGGCGACGTCGCGCGCGGCGGCGCCGGCGGCGGAGGCGAGAGAAGGAGAGGCGGTATCGGCGGCGTCGGGGTGCATCGTCAACTCCCGGCGGCGCCCGCACGAAGGCCGGCGGTTGGCGTCATCAGGACCAACGCGGGCGGGCCGCCACAGAAGATTATAGGATAATATGGTCTTCAAATAAAGCGCGGCATCGCGATTGGCGGCGAGTCCGGGACAATCGGCGTGCCGCTCATGACACGCTCTACGGGCTATGGGTGTGGCGGCAGAACCGCGTTCCGGCGGCGGGTCCTGCCGGTATGATCTCCCCCGTCGCCGCCATCCGGGAGACTGCCATGTCCGCTGCCGCCCCCAGCATCGCCATCGCGCCTACCGAAATGGACCACATCTGTCGGCAGTGCTACTACAGCCTGCGGGGCAACGGGACCGGGCTGTGTCCCGAATACGGCACCCCCTACAACCCGCGCGACAGCCGCACCTTCTATGACCGGCGGCAGGTCATCCGCGTCCGCGAGGTGGGGATGGCGCAGAAGCTGCTGATCTGGCCGTGATGGCCTCGATCCTGGGCTGGGTCATCCCCTTCGGCTTTCTGCTCGCCATCCCGTTCCAGTTGTACGCCGTGTTCCGCCTGGCGCGGGCCAACGGCAACAGCGTGGGCGTCACGATCCTGCTGATGCTCCTGATGTTCGTCCCCCTCGTGAGCCTGATCGTGCTGCTGGTGATCAACAACCGCGCGACCAATCTGCTCCGCGGCGCGGGGATCCGCGTGGGCCTGATGGGCGCCAAGACCGGCGAGCTCCCGCGTGACGTCGCCGGCGCGTGACGCCGATCCGCCGGCTGGCTACAGCTCCACCACCCGCCGGTACTCCGGCACCTCCACCGGGCGCCCGAGCCGCTCCCGCAGCGTCGCCGCGAGGGCTTCCGACGCGTCCTCCTCGCCGTGGGTGAGGTAGACGTGCCCCGGCTTCTCCCGGAACCCCTCGAGCCAGCGGAGGATCGACGGGCGGTCCGCGTGGCCGCTGAGCCGGTCGAGCTTCGCCACGCGGGCCCGCACATCCTTCGTCATGTCCAGCACCCGCACGGGGCTCCGGCCGTCGAGGATGTCGCGGCCGAGCGTGTCGTGCGACTGGTAGCCGACGAACAGCACCGTCGAGTCCGTCTCGTCGACGTAGCGGACGAGGTGGTGCACCACCCGCCCGCCGGTGCACATGCCCGACCCGGCGAGGATGATCGCCGGGCCGCGGACGTCGTTGATCGCCATGCTCTCGTCCCGCGAGTCGCAGAGCCGCAGACCCCTGAACCCCAGCACCCGCCCGTCGTGGTGCAGCTCCTGCATCGCCTGCGGGTCGAAGAGGTTCTTGTAGCGCTGGAACACCTTCGTCACCTCCACGCCCAGCGGCGAGTCGAGGTAGACCGGCACGTTGGTGAACCGCTTCGCGTCGCTCAGCCGGGCGAGGTAGTAGAGCACCTCCTGCGCCCGCTCGACGGCGAAAGTGGGGATGATCAGCTTCCCGCCTCGCTCCTGCGTGTCCTTGATGATCGCCTCGAGCCGGTCCTCGATCGCGTCGTCCTTCGGGCTCGGCTGGTCGGCGTCGGTGAAGTGTGCGGACTCGGGGCTATGGGTGGTGTCGCCGTAGGTGGATTCGAGCACGAGCACGTCCGCCCGCGGCGGGGGGGAGGGGTCGCGGATCAGCGCCTTGCCGAACTGCCCGAGGTCGCCGGAGAAGACGATCGTTTTCACCGATCCGTTCTCGCGCACCACGAGCTCGACGCTCGCGGACCCGAGGATGTGCCCCGCCTCGTGCAGGACGATGCCCAGGTCGTGGCTGATCTCGTGCGGCGTGTCGAAGCCGATGCCGACGAACAGCTTCCCCGCGGCCAGGGCGTGCTCCTCGGTGTAGAGCGGCTCGGGCTCCAGGTAGTCCTCGCGCTCCGGGTCGTCCGCCCGCCGCTGCTGCAGCCGGCCGGAATCCTCCATCACCAGCGACGCGAGCTCCGCGCTCGCCCGCTGCGTGACGATCGGCCCGCGGTAGCCCTCCTTCACCAGCCGCGGCAGCAGCCCGCAGTGGTCCAGGTGCGCGTGCGTGAGGATCACCGCATCCAGCGACGCGGGGTCGAACGGCCACGGGGCGTGATTCCGGTCGCGGTACCGCCGCTCTTGGAACATCCCGCAGTCGATCAGGATCTTCCTACCTG
>CAZKRE010000349.1:0-2286 GCA_964555075.1 uncultured Phycisphaeraceae bacterium | reverse complement strand
AGTTGGAGGGACTCGGACGTCGCCTGCGACGGCTGAACGAAGAGCCGCGGCACGCCGCGGACGGAAGCCGAAGCAGTCGAGCGAATCCGTCCTTCCGGGACACCGCCCCGCCCACGGTCGACCATACACCGCCGGACCGGACTGACGGAGTCGCGATGGTGGGTACGTCACTCACCCCGAGCACCGGTCACCATGAATCCGCGCCGCGGCCCCCACGCCCGCGGCTCTACCTCGATAACTCCATCGGCGGCTTCACCGACGACGGTGACTATGAGATGCACCTGCAGGGTGACCTGCTTCCGCCGGCTCCATGGGCGAACGTGATTGCCAACCCCCGTGGAGGCTTCACGGTGACTGAACGAGGCGGCGGCAGCGTCTGGGCAGGAAACAGCTACTTCTTTCGACTCAATCCCTGGTCGAACGATCCGGTCACCGATCCCCCGGGCGAAGCCATCTATCTTCGCGACCTGGACAGCGGGGAGATGTGGCTACCCACGCCGGCATTCGCGCGGCGCCACGATAGTTATGTCGTCCGGCACTCGCCCGGAAGCTCTACATTCGAGCACGAACGTGCCGGGATCGAGACGTCACTGCGCATGGGGATGGCGGAGGAAAAACCCGTCAAACTGTCACTGCTGCGTCTGACCAACCGGGGCGATGCCGCGCGACGAATCGAGATCACCGCCTACGTGGAGTGGACGCTCGGTGTCCTCCGGGAGCACACGAAACACCAGGTGCACACAACGTTCGATGCCGCGAGGGGCGGCCTGTATGCGACCAACTGCTTCGATCCCGAGTTCGCGGGATGGACGGCGTTCTGTGCGCTGAGCGAGCCGATCACGACGCACACCGGCGATCGGGGCGAGTTTCTTGGTCGGAACGGCTCGATCGAGCGGCCTGCTGGGCTGAGCAGGGCCATCCTTTCCGACCACACGGGGGCAGGGATGGATCCATGCGCAGCGCTGCGCACCGTGCTGGAACTGGAGCCGGGGGAGAGCAGAGAAGTCGTGATGCTGCTGGGCGCAACGGACGACGCCGGCGGGCCGGCCGGGCTGATCGATCGGTTCCGACACGTGACGGCCGCCAAGGCTGAGCTCGACCAGAGCGTTAGGAGGTGGAACGATCGTCTCTCCGTGATCAGCGTGCGAACGCCCGAGCCGTCATTCGACGTCATGATCAATCGCTGGACCCTGTATCAGGCGCTCGCCTGTCGGATGTGGGCCCGTTCGGCGATCTATCAGAGCAGTGGAGCGTACGGCTTCCGTGACCAGCTTCAGGACTGTATGGCGTTCGTGTACGCGGAGCCGCAGGTCGCCCGTGAGCACATTCTGCGCGCAGCGGCCCGTCAGTTCGTTGAGGGAGACGTACAACACTGGTGGCATCCTCAGAGTGGGCGCGGCGTGCGCACACGTTTCTCCGACGACCTGGTCTGGCTGCCCTTCGTCGTCGAACACTACATCCGGGTGACGGATGACGCGGCCATTCTGGACGAGTACGTCCCCTTCCTGGACATGCGACAGCTCGAGCCTCACGAGCACGAGATTTACGACCTGCCCAAGGTGACGGATGAGCATGGCAGCGTTTACGAGCACTGTCTGCGGTCGCTTCGCCGTGCCTGCACCAGCGGGGTGCACGGGCTGCCGCTGATCGGAATCGGCGACTGGAACGATGGGATGAGTCGAGTGGGCGTCGAAGGGAAGGGCGAGAGTGTGTGGCTGGCGTGGTTCCTCATCGCCACTCTGCGGCGCTTCGCGCCCTATGCGGACGCGCGCGGCGATCTGGAGGTGGCGGAGGAATTCCGCAGGACGGCCGACAGGTACGCCGAAGCGGTGGAGGCGAGCGGTTGGGACGGCGAGTGGTACAGGCGCGCCTACTTCGATAACGGAACTCCGCTCGGCTCCGCGACCAGCGAGGAGTGCCGCATCGACTCCATCGCCCAGAGCTGGTCGGTAATCTCGGGTGCGGGGGATCCGCGGCGACAGGAACAGGCGATGCAGTCGCTCGGCGAGCACCTCGTGCGCGAAGACGCGGGACTCATCGTCCTGCTTACTCCGCCCTTCGATCGAACGGTCCAGGATCCGGGTTACATCAAGGGGTACCTGCCGGGCGTTCGGGAGAACGGCGCACAGTATACCCACGCCGCTCTCTGGGCCGTGCTCGCGACGGCGCTGCAGGGGGACGGCGACCGCGCCTTCGAGCTCTTCCAGATGATCAATCCAGTTTCACACGCCGATACCCCCGAAGGCGTGGCGACATACAAGGTGGAACCATATGTCGTCGCGGCCG
>CAZKRE010000348.1:0-2314 GCA_964555075.1 uncultured Phycisphaeraceae bacterium | reverse complement strand
TGGTAGGAGCATTGTCAGCATCACTCACTCTCCTCAACCGGAGCCGCCGGCACGGGCCAAAGTTGGGCGGCCACGGACGAGCCCAGCAGCAACGCGCCGCCGAGCATCCACGCGGCCGGTTCGTAGATCATCCACGCGCCCCAGACCAGCGCCGCAAACCCCACCACCGCGAACAGGTTGATCAGGATCGTCCGTGTCACAGGCTGTAAACTCCGGGGCTGTAGTCCTCTTCCACCGTCACCATCGCCCGCCCCATCGCCATCACCGACGCCACGATGCCGTCGATCTTGCCGGTGCTCTTGTCCTTGGCCGGCACGATGTTGTCGGCGTGGTCGCGCTTCACGGCCATGTTCGCCGCCATCCACCGCGCGATCGGGTTGCCGCCGTGGTTCATCCGCCTCGTGGCCACGCGGCCGATGAAATACTTGGTCGGCTCGCTCATCGTCAGCGCCCCCTGCCGCATCGGGACCATCTCAATCCCGTCCTCTTCGCGTAGCAACTGCTGCAAATGCGTCGCGTTGTAGGGGTCGTAACCGATATCGACCACCTCGTATTCGCTGCAAATCTCGACCAGATCCCGGCGGATGCGGCCATAGTCGATGTCGTCGCCCTCGGTCAGCGTGATCAGCCCCTGCCGCGCCCACGTCGTATAAGGCACGCCATGCTGTCGCTCGCGCTTCTCGATGCACCCGGCCGGGCACCAGAACCACCAGAGAAACGACCAATCACCATCCTCATGCGGCGGGGGGAACCCCAGCGCGAACGCGGCCAGGTCGTCACGCTGGGCCAGGTCGAGCCCGCCGTGGCAACGGGCCATCTGCATCGCCTCCGCGTCGATGTCACCGGGGCAGTCGTCCCACGCATCCATCGGGACGATCCGCTCGGCCTGCTCCGTCTTGATGTTCAGGTGCAGCCGCTTGAACGTGTTCTCGTAGCTGGGTTCGTCCTGCGCCCGCAGGCATTCCTGCCGCAAGTAATCCTCCTGCACGCTCACGCCGAGATTCGGATTGGCCTTCCGCCACACGTCGGGCGATTTCCAGTCATCTTCCAGCTTCGCCTCGTAGATCACGGGCAGGTGCGCGGAGTTCGTGATCTTCCCATCCCGCACCTTGCACGCATAGTCATACTTCGTGTTGCAGACGCTCTCGCGCGAGTAGTCGGCCGTCGTGATGTAGATCACTAGCGGCTGTCGCCGCGCCGCCGTGCCCGTCATCAGCACGTCCACAAGCTCGCCGTTCGGGTGCGCGTGCAGTTCGTCCACGATCACCAGCGACGGACCCAGCCCGTGCTTCGTGTCCGCGTCGCTGCTCAGCGCCTTGTAAGTCGCCCCCGTCTCGGGCCGCTCGATGGATCGGTAGGTCTTGTAGATCCGACACCGCTTCTCAAGTTCGGGCTCCCGCAGGATCATCCCGCTTGCGTGTTTGAAGATGATCGCCGCCTGCTCACGCTCGGCCGCCGCGGAGTAAAGCTGCGCCCCCGGCTCGTCATCCGTGAACATCACCAGATTCACGATGCCGGCGCAGAACGGGGTCTTGCCGTTCTTCCGCGGAACGTAGATGAACGCCTCGCGATACCGCCGCGTCCCATCCTCGCGCTTCCACCCGAACAGGCAGCCGACGATCGCCCGCTGCCACCCCTCAAGGATGAACGGCTCGCCCCCCTTGTGGCCCTCGACCAGCACCAGGCATTCGTGGAAGAACGCCACCGCCATCTCCGCGGCGTCCACGTCGAACCACTCGCCCAGCGCAGCGGTCGCCGCCGGGTCGTAGCCGGGGATCAACGCGAACAGGTCGAGCCACTTCCGCGGGGCCGCGGGGGGCTTAGCCTGCGAGCTTCGGGCTAAAGAACTTCGCTTTGCCATTGTCCTTCCGTGGTTCGGCCACCTTCAACTGCGAGCGATCCGAGGGGTTCATCCCGAACGCCGCTTCAAGCCGCCGCGTCATGTCGTCCAACTTCTGCAACGCCCCAACGTCGCGCCAGTCCGGCTCTTCCGCCTGCTGCAACTTCTCCGCGAGTCGTGTCCACAGGGCATAGCTCCGGCAGTACCGCTCAAACGCCCCGAGGTCCGCGGCCGTCAGCACGCCCAGCCCGACCAGCTTCGGCGCTTGCACCAGCCAGATCGCCGCGGCGTCACCGGGCAGCGACTCGGGCGGCGCTGGCACTTCCCGCACCGGCTCGGCCTGGGGCTCGCCGTTCCGCACCTTCGCCCGCCAGCTACCGCGCGCGGCGAGCTTCGCGGTCGGTGTCGGTTTCGGCCCTCGCTGTCCCATCTTGATAATCCGTTCTCAATAAGTCGTGAAAAAAATAAGGATGC
>CAZKRE010000347.1:0-2335 GCA_964555075.1 uncultured Phycisphaeraceae bacterium | reverse complement strand
GACTGTCGATCCGAAGGTTGCGGGTTCGAGCCCCGTCACCCTCGCTTGCTTGAGAAGCCGCTTCGGGAAGCCCCGGGGCGGCTTTTTTCGTGGACCCCCCGGGTCAGGCGGGTCAAGCCGGTCGTGGGGCCGGTCGATGGATGGGGCGAGGCATCGTTCGCATGCCTTGGGGAATGCCGCACATGTCACGAGCTGCAGGGTCGGCTGGCGAGGGGCTCGCGGTGCGCGAAGCGCAAGGGGGCGACGCGCCGCCCGGGCGGGGGTGGTGGCCGCCGCCCGCGGTCGTGATCGCGCTGTTCGGCGCGGACGCGCTGATGGGCCTCGCGTCCGCGGCGGGGATTCTCGTGTCGATTCTCACCGGCGTGCCCAAGCCGTGGTTCTTCCGGCTGGGGCAGGAGAACAATCTGCCCACCTGGTATTCGAGCAGCCAGTTGCTGATCGTGTCGCTGATGCTCGGCGCGCTGGCGGTCCGGGAGTGGCGCGGCGGCGTGCGGGCGTGGCCGGTGGCGGGGGCGGCGGCGGGGTTCGCGATCCTCTCCCTCGACGAGGCCGCCAGCATGCACGAGTGGATCGGGCAGGCGGTGCAGCGCATCATCGAGACCGACGCCGGGCTCCGCACCGGCATCTGGTTCCTCGTGTGCCTGCCCCCGTTCCTGATCGCCGCGGCCGTGCTCGCGTGGGGGCTCCGCCCGTACCTGCGGGGCCGGCCCGTCGTCACCCGGCTCTACCTCCTGGGCCTGGTCCTCTTCGTCGTCAGCGCAACCGGCCTCGAGGCGATCAGCAACATCTGGCACGAGGAGAACCCGATCGTCCTCGCGGAGACGTTTCTCGAAGAGATGGGCGAGATGGTCGGCGTGACGATCATGCTCTGGGCGACGCTCCTCCTGCTGCGGGCCGAGGGGGTCCGGCTGGTCCTCGGGAACGGGCGGGCCGACGGTTAGGCCGTCGCCGGTCGCGGGCCGCGGCACCCACCGCCCGCCCTGCGAGCCGCTAGCATGGCGGCCATGACGACCGACCCTCCGGCTCCCGAGACCGTCCTCTGGGAAGGCTCGCCCTCGCAGGTGGTGAACCTCAAGTGGTTCCTCCTCTGCGTGCTCATCCTGCCGATCCCCATCGCGGTGTGGAAGTGGCTCGACACCCGGCTCCAGCGCTACACGCTGACCACCGAGCGGATCCAACTGCGGGTCGGCATCCTCAACAAGCGGCACGACGACCTCGAGCTCTACCGGATCCGCGACACGACCGTGGTCGAGCCGTTCGTCTACCGGCTGTTCGGCGCCGGGCACATCGTGATGGAGACGAGCGACCGCTCGCACCCGACGTTCACGCTCCCGGCCGTCAAGGAGCCGCGGGCGATCTACGAGCACATCCGCCGCCAGGTCGAGCTGATGCGGCAGCAGAAGCGCGTGCGCGAGATCGACTTCGAGTAGCGCCTGCCCCGGTGCGGCCACACCAATCGGAACCCCGACCCCATGCCATACCCCACCCTGCGCGACTTCGTGAACGCGCTCGATCGAGCCGGTGAACTCCGGCGGATCGCCGCCCCCGTGTCGTGCATGCTCGAAGTCACCGAGATCGCGGACCGCGTCAGCAAGTCGCCCGCCGCCCGCCCGAGCGAGCACGCCCGCGCGTTCGACCCGCACCACCATGGGCTCGGCGGCAGCGCGCTGCTCTTCGAGAACGTCGAAACGCCGCACGGCCGCTCCCGATTCCCCCTGCTCATCAACGCCTTCGGCAGCTACCGCCGGATGGAGATGGCGCTCGGCTGTGACAGCTCGACCCCCGGAGAAGCGGGCGGCTTCGAGGCGCTCGCGAAGCGCGTGGCGCAGATCGCCAAGCCCGAGCCGCCGACCGGGCTGATGGAGAAGGTGAAGAAGGGGCTCGAACTCGCGAAGATCGCGGGCATGGGCCCGAAGGTCCGCGGCGGCCGCGGGGCCTGCCAGGAGGTGGTCGCCACGGGCGCCCAGGTCAACCTGTTCGACCTGCCCATCATCAAGTGCTGGCCCGACGACGGCGACCCCCGCGCCTGCGGCTACCCCCTGTCCCCCGAGGAGGCGGGCACCGCGGAGGGGCAGGGGCGCTACATCACCCTCGGCGGCGTGATCACCATCCACCCCGATGACGCGGGCAAGCCCGCCGGCACGCCGCGGCCTTCGCGCAACGTCGGCATGTACCGCGCACAGCTCGTCGACCGCGCCAGGACCGCGATGCACTGGCACATGCACCACGATGGCGCCCGGCACTGGCGCGCGTGGAAGCGGCTCGACGAGGAGCGGAGGGCGAAGGGCGGAGAGCGACGCGGGATGCCCTGCGCGATCGTCCTCGGCGGCGAGAG
>CAZKRE010000346.1:0-2349 GCA_964555075.1 uncultured Phycisphaeraceae bacterium | reverse complement strand
CTCGATCCGTGGCCATGTCTGGCAGGTTAGGCGGACAGGGAAACCCACGCAAGATGAACCACGCGCCAAGGGACTGCGCCCGCGGGGCCGCGGTTCACGATCCGTCTCTTCCGGAGAAGCCTCGGCTGCAGCACCGCTCGTCACCAGACGTGGCCAAGCTGGGCCTGCTTCCACGCCGCTGGCACCCGGCGGGGGTCGCGCGGTGCCGATTCAGCCGCAAGTCGCTAAGCTGCGAGACGAAGGCGGGGTCGGCGGCCATGATCATCGACCCCCTTTCCTGCCCCTGGCCGTCGATGCGCGGCAGAACCCCCGTACCGAGCCTGTCATGACCACGACCTTCGGGCGCGTTGCGCCCACCTTTTTCGTGACCGACCTCGACCGCGGTGTAAAATTCTGGACGCAGGCGCTCGGGTTCGAGTTGGCTTTCACCAACGGCGCCCCCGTCTCCTTCGCCATCGTGCGGCGGGACGCGGCGGAGATTCACCTGGGCATCAGGCCGGATCAGGCGGGTCGGTGTCACTGCCACATCATGGTGGAGGGGATCGACGAGCTGGCCGAACAACTTGATGCGAGGGGCGTGACGGTCCGTCAGGCGCCCAGGGATCAACCGTGGGGCCTGCGTGACATGGTGATTGCCGACCCTGACGGCAACACGATCGAGATCGCCCAGCCGTTGAAGCCGGCGTCTCAAGGGTCGGGAGGGTCGGCGTGAGCGGGCTTTTGCGGGCAGGTCGGGTGACCGAGTGGGCCGAGGCCTCGGTGCCGGGCGAGATGCGCCCGCCTTTCGGCTGGCGGGTGGCGAGGGCGCCGATGACGATCGCGTTTCCCGATGCCTTACCGCTGGGCACCCTCTCGCCGCGGCTGCGGGTGACGGTGGGGCTGGACCTGCGCGGGCCGGTGCGTCTCGAGGCCCTCGTGGACGACGAGGTGGTGGGGGTGTTCGATCTGCAGTTCTGCCCGGTGCTGCAGACGCACGAGGTGGCGCTTTCGGCGGAGCAGGGACGGCGGATCGGCGAGGCGGGCGTGCGGCTGCGGGTCGTGAGCGGTCCGGACGTGTGGTTCATCTGCGACGCGGCGGCACCGGCCGACCTGCGCCCGCACCTGTTGGTCCGCCACGCGAGCGACCGGGTCGGGGCGTTCCTTCAGCGGCTGGCGAGCCCGGCGTCACTCGAGGCGTTCGGCTGGATGGCCGGCTGCGTCTTCGACGGCCTGCTCGACCTCGCCGACGCTCGCCCCGGCGGCACGTTTGCGACGGCGCTCGACGAGCAGATCCGGCATTACGTGAACGGGGACCGCCTGATCTATGAAGACCCGCGGTCGAAGCCGGGGGATGACCGGATCTACGGCATCGAGGGGACGTTGCCTTTCGCGGCGCTGGCCAAGCGGCAGCCGCAAAGCCCGCTGATCGACCGGATGCTGGCGTATCTCGAGTCGGTCCGCGTGGGGGGCATCATGCGGCACGGGTCGACGACCTGCGAGGGGCTCTACACCGTCTGCTATCCGCTGGCCGCGGTCGCAAACGTGCGGAACGATGCGAAGCTGGCGCGGTCGGCGCTGGAGCAGGCAGCCCTGCATCAGCGGCTGCTCCGCGCGGGGAAGGACCTCCGCCTCCGCGTGCGCGACGACGGCTCGTTCACGTTCCGCAACTGGGGGCGGGCGTGGGCGTGGTTCCTCCTGGGATCGGTCCGGACGATCCGCGAGGCGCGGGGCGTCGGTGAGGGCAACACGGAAGTTGAGACCACGACCGTCGACGTGGCGAAGCTGGCGATGCGACACCAGCGTCCGGACGGCCTGTGGAGCTGCTTCGTGGATGAGGAGCTTCCGCCCGACACCAGCGCTTCGGCCGGCATCGCGGCGGCGCTGGCGATCGGGTACCGGGTCGGCCTCTTGGAGCGTGAGGCGCTGGCCTCGGCGAATCGCGCGTGGGACGGCCTGCGAAGCTGGCTCACGCCGGACGGCCAGCTCGCCGGCGTCGCGCAGTCCAACCGCTTCGGCGAGGCGCTGCAGCGCAGCGGTTACCGCGTCATGGCGAACTTCGGCGCCGGGCTGCTGGGGCAACTCGCGGCCGGGCTGGACGAGGCGTAGCGGGCGCGACGCCGACTCATGGCTGACGGGTTGCACGGCGCCTCGTGCCGCGGGTTCCGCGTCAGAGGTGCGTGGGGGTCCGACAACCCGCCCGGACCGGCGAATCGCGTCCTCAGACGGCGCCCAACGTGACCTTCCGCTTGAACAGCTTCTTCGCGGCAATCACCCCCGCGACGACCGCCACCAGCACGATCAGCACGGCGATCTGCCCCTCCGCGACCATCTCCTTCACCCGGTCGATCTGGTCCGCGAGGAAGTAGGCGA
>CAZKRE010000345.1:0-2349 GCA_964555075.1 uncultured Phycisphaeraceae bacterium | reverse complement strand
GCCCGTGAGCTGGGCGACCTGATCCAGGAGCACCCCGTGGCGAAGAAGCTCGAAGCGTCGATCAACCAGCTCCAGGCCGACGTCGAGGCCCAGCGGGCCATGAACGACTACAACCGCCACCTGCAGGCCCTGGGCGAAAAGGAGGCGGCGGGCAAGCCGATCGAGGTCGGGGACAAGCACAAGCTCGAATCGCTGCAGAAGGCGGTGATGCGCAGCGCCACGCTCCGCGACTTCCAGCTCGCGCAGATGGACTACGTCGACCTCATGCGGCGGGTGGACGAGGCGATCGAGGGCACGGCCGGGGGCGCGGCCCCCGTGCCCGGCGCGGGAGCGGCGGCGACGCCGGAGGCCGGGCCGATAAACCCGGCGTTCGACTTCACCACCTGACCGCCGCCGTCACACCGTCAGCCGCTGCGGCGTCGGCAGTTCGAGTTCGGGGCTCGTCAGCTCGATCGTCTCGACCCGCGTCTCAATGACGCAGGTCTCCAGGTGCTGCTCGTCCGACAGCGGCCCGACGCCGAACGTCTGCCCCGTCTCCTTGAGCAGGTCCCACGCCTCCTGCAGCATCGTCCCGCCCTCGTGGATCACGGCCGTGCCGCAGACCGTCACCACGTCGGCGAAGTCGGCGGAGGTGAAGAGCCAGCAGACGCGCGGGTTGGCGCGGAGCTGCTCGACCTTCCGCGTCTCTTTCGCGGTGAGGGTGAACAACCGCGACGCGCCCTGGCGCGTCGTGGCGCCCATCCACCGGCCGTGTGGGTTGCCCTCGGCGTCGACCGTCGTCAGGACGCCCACCTTTACCCGGTCGATGACGTCCGCGGCCCGCTGCAGCAGCCTGTCGTTGTTCATGCCTGGTGCCTCATCGTCGGCGATCGGTCACTTCCACGTCTGCAGTGTATGGATGTAGTTCGAGCGTGCGTAGAGGGCCGGCTCGGGGCACCGCGCGACGTTCATGCTTCCGCGGAGCACGCCGAGGCTCTCGTACTCGTGCTCCTGCATCCACTGCCGCAGCACCTTCAGCACGTCGCCGAGATACCCCGGGCCGTGCTTCAGCAGCGCCGAGACCATCTGCACGCCGTGCGCCCCCGCCATGATGGCCTTCACCGCATCGATCGCGGTATGCACGCCGCCGCTGCACGCGAGGGTCACGTGGTGGAGCTGCGGCGAGAGGATGCCGAGCCACCGCAGCCGCAGGAACAGGTCCCCCGAGTCCGACAGCGGGTTGACGCTCTTCATCTCCAGCCCATCCACGTCGATGTCCGGCTGGTAGAGGCGGTTGAACATCACGATGCCATCGGCGCCGCTCTTCACGAGCATCGCCGCGAAATGCGGCAGGCTGGAGTAGTAGGGCGTGATCTTCACCGCCAGCGGCAGGGCCGTCGCCTTCCGCACCTCGGTGACGAGGTCGCAGAGCTGCCGCTCGAGGTCGCCCGCGTTCACCTGTACCCGCTGCGGCAACTCGTAGAGGTTCAGCTCCAGCGCATCGGCGCCGGCCTCCTCCATCAGCCTCGCGTAGCGGACCCACCCGCCCTCGGTCGTGCCGTTGAGCGACGCGATCACCGGGATCGCCACCGCTCGCTTGATGGCCGCGATCTGATCGAGGTACTCCTCGGGTCCCAGGACGTAATCGTCCGGGCTCGGCAGGTAGGTCAGGGCTTCCACGAAGCTCTCGACGTGCTGCATGATCGCGTGGTGCGCCGCGAGCGATTCGCAGGCGAGCTGCTCCTCGAAGAGCGAGCGCATCACCAGCGCCGGCGCGCCGGCGTCCTCGAGACGCCGGACGGTGTCCAGGTTGTCCACCAGCGGCGAGGCGCCGGGGATCAGCGGGTGGGCCAGCGTGAGGCCCAGGTACTGCGTGGTGAGATCGAGCATGATCGTCTCCCGGGCCGGGTTAGTGGGCGGCGGCGTGGTCCCCGCCGCCGGTCTTGATCTGCGCGAGCTGGCGGTAGAGCTCGATGCGTCCGGCGACCTCGCGCTGCGCCTGCTCGCCGAAGCGGGCGAACTTTGTGGGATCGATCTTCTCCACCATCCGGAACCGCGTCTCGTTGCGCAGGTACTCCTCGACCTTCGCCTTGACGGGCGGGGAGTCGAGCTGCAGCGGCGCCTCGCCCGCGGCGGTGCGGCGGGGGTCGTAGCGGTACAGCGGCCAGATGCCCGAGCTGACCGCCAGCTTCTGCTGGTCCAGCCCGTGCTTGAGGTCGTACCCGTGGGCGATGCAGTGGGAGTAGGCGATCACCAGCGACGGACCGGGGTAGCTCTCGGCCTCCTGGATCGCCTTGACCGCCTGGTTGTCGCTTGCGCCGAAGGCGACGCTGGCGACGTAGACGTGCCCGTAGCTCATCGCCATCAGGC
>CAZKRE010000344.1:0-2363 GCA_964555075.1 uncultured Phycisphaeraceae bacterium | reverse complement strand
TGGCGGCCGGCGCGGCCGCGGAGCTGGTTGTCGATGCGCCGCGACTCGTGCCGCTCGGTGCCGACGATGTGCAGCCCCCCCATCTCCTCGACACTGGCGAACACCTGGAGCCGGTGCCGCTTGTAGTCCGGCAGGCCGTCGAGGGTCTGGAGGCACTCCTCCATCGACATCTTCTGGGCCTTCTTCTCGTCGACGAACGCGTCATTCTGCACCCAGTGGCGCAGCAGCCGGAGCTTGAGTTCCTCGTCGCTGAGCGACTGCGCGTCCCCCTTCTTGATCCCGAGGGTCACGATCGCCGTGTGGCGGTACGCCATCGCGATGAGCCGCTCGTCGGACATGTCCGGGGAGGCTTCGCGGGAGATGAGGTTCCGCCGCTTCCAGTGCTCGATGATCGCGGCGCGATCGATGCCGCCGAGCTTGATGTCCGTGCCGCGCCCGGCCATGTTGGTTGCGATCATCACCGCGCCGAGCTGGCCGGCGCTGGCGACAAGGTTGCCCTCCCGCTCGGCCTGATCGACCTTCGCGTTGAGCACCTCATGCTGGACGCCGTGTCGCTTCGTCAGCATCTGCGAGAGCATTTCGCTCTTGTCGACGCTCGTCGTGCCGACGAGCACCGGCCGGCCCCAATCGTGCAGCCGCTTGATCTCGTCGAGGATCGCGTTCCACTTGTCCTTCTCGGTGAGGAAGATCAGGTCGTCGCGGTCGATGCGGGTGATCGGGCGGTTCGTGGGGATCGCGACGACCTCGAGCTTGTAGATCTCGTGGAACTCGGTGCTCTCGGTGATCGCGGTGCCCGTCATGCCCGCCAGCCGCTTGTAGAGCTTGAAGAAGTTCTGGATGGTCACCGTGGCGAGGGTCTGGGTCTCCTCCTTGATCTTGACCTTTTCCTTGGACTCCACCGCCTGGTGGAGCCCGTTGGACCACTGCCGGCCGATCATGAGCCGCCCGGTGAACTCGTCGACGATGATCACCTCGCCGTCGCGGACGACGTAATCCTTGTCCCGCTTGTAGACCGCGTGGGCCCGCAGCGAGTTCTCCAGCAGGTGCGGCAGGTCCATGTTGTCGCCGACGTAGAACGAGCCGAGGTTCGCCATCTTCTGCGCCTCGGCGACGCCGTCGTGGGTGAGGTGGGCGGCCTTCTTGTCCCGCTCGACCTCGTAATACTGCGTGAACCGGTCGCGCGCCGCCTCGAGCTCCGGGATCTGCGCCTCGAGCGCGCGCAGCTCCTCCTTCTGCTTCGCAATCTTCGCCTTGTCGCGCCCGGTCTTGATGTCCCCCTCCAACCCCTTCGCCTGGAGCTTGACGCGCTCGAGCTTCTCGTTGGCGGCGTCCCAGTCCCGCTGCTTCTGGATCAGGTGGCGGGCGAGTTCGTCCGCCATGTCGTACCGCGGCGCCTCCTCGTGCGCCGGGCCCGAAATGATCAGCGGCGTCCGGGCCTCGTCGATCAGGATCGAGTCGATTTCGTCAACGATGCAGAAGTCACGCGTCTTCTGCATCTGCTCCTGCGTCGACAGCTTCATGTTGTCGCGGAGGTAGTCGAAGCCGAACTCGCTGTTCGTCCCGTACACCGTGTTGCACTGATACGCCTGCTGCTTGAGCATCGGGTGCTGCACGTGCTGCGGGTGGATCGCGCCGACCGTCAGCCCCAGGCGGTAGTAGAAGGGGAACACCCAGTCCCGGCCGACCTGCACCAGGTAGTCGTTGGTCGTGACCACGTGGCACTGCATGCCCTCGAGGATCGCGAGGTAGCAGGCGAGCGGCGCGACGATCGTCTTGCCCTCGCCCGTCTTCATCTCCGCGATCTTCCCCTCGTGGAGCACCATGGCGCCGATGAGCTGCACGTCGAACGGCCGGGCCCGCAGCGGCCAGCGGCTCTCGGGCTGGATCTGCCGCACCGCCTCGTACAGCTCGACCGGGACGTCGACCTGCAGCCACCACGCCGCGGGCCCGCTGTCGCCGCCCAGCACCGGCTCGGGGGCCATCCCCTCGCCGCGGGCCTTGACCTCGTCGTAGAGCCGCCGCGCGTCCGCCGGGAGGCGGGCGGGGTCGAAGTGGTGCTCGGGATTGAAGATGTTGCGGATGCCCACCGCCCGGTCCATCGCCTCGCGGGCGACGGCGAGCGCCTCGGGCAGCAGCGCCTTGATGTTCTCCCCCTTCCCGATCCGCTCGCGGAACTCCTGCGTCTTTGCGCTGAGCTGCGGGTCGGTGAGCTTCCGCATCTGCGGTTCCAGCTCGTTGATCTGCTGGACGCGGCGGTTGTAGGTCTTGACGAGACGATCGTTCCGGGAGCCAAAGACTTTCGTGAAGGCCTTGCTGACGCTGGCGATGACCATGGGGCGGTGTCCGGTGGGGATAGCGGGGTG
>CAZKRE010000343.1:0-2380 GCA_964555075.1 uncultured Phycisphaeraceae bacterium | reverse complement strand
CTCTGATGCGGCGGGCTCCCCAATCCGCTATTCTGCCCGGTGTCGTCCGCCTTGAGTCACGGCCTTTGTCGCGTCGCCCTTGCGACGGAACGGAGACGTGAGGCGGCGGCAACCCTTAGCCGACGTTGCCGATCCTCGGCAATCGGCGCCACCGGAGTTTGGGTCCCATGAATGATCGGGAACGGGGTCGTAAGCGTTACGCCGTCGTGGGCACGGGTGGCCGCGCCGCCATGTTCATCCGTGCCATCACCACGACTTACGCGGAGCACGCGGAGCTGGTCGGGCTGTGCGACCTTTCGCAGACGCGGATGGATTACTGGAATCAGCGGATCACCCAGGAGTTCGAGAGCGCCCCGGCACCGACCTTCCCCGCCAGCGACTTCGACCGCATGGTCCGCGAGCAGAAGCCCGAGGCGGTCATCGTCACCACGGTCGACGCGAACCACCACCAGTACATCATCCGGGCGCTGGAACTCGGCTGCGACGTGATCACCGAGAAGCCCATGACGGTGGACGCGGAGAAGGCCAAGGCCATCTTCGACGCCGTCGACCGCACCGGCGGCAAGGTCACGGTGACCTTCAACTACCGCTACTCGCCCCACGCGACGAAGCTCCGCGAGGTCATCCGCGACGGCCTGATCGGTCGGCCCCTGCTCGTCGACTTCATGTGGACGCTCGACACCTCCCACGGCGCCGACTACTTCCGCCGCTGGCACAGGGAGAAGGACAAGAGCGGCGGGCTGCTCGTCCACAAGGCGACGCACCACTTCGACCTCGTCAACTTCTGGGTCAACTCCTTCCCCAAGACCGTCTTCGCCATGGGCGATCTGAAGTTCTACGGCCGGGAGAACGCCCGCGAGCGCGGCGAGGAGCGGCCCTACACCCGCTACACCGGCGTCCCCGAAGCGAAGGACGACCCCTTCGCGCTCGACCTCAAGGACGGCGAAGGGCTCGAAGGCCTCTACCTCAATGCCGAGAAGGACTCGGGTTACGTCCGGGATCGCAACGTCTTCGGCGACAACATCACCATCGAAGACACGATGGGCGTCCTCGCCACCTACCGCAACGGCGTGCAGCTCAACTACTCCCTCGTCGCCTACTCCCCGTGGGAAGGCTTCCGCGTCGCGATCACCGGGACCAAGGGGCGTGTCGAGCTCTACGATCGGCACGGTTCGCACGTGATCAAGGGTCAGAGCGACGACGAGCTCGCCCTCGCCCAGGCCAAGCAGCACGTCCAGGAAATGACGCTGTTCCCGATGTTCGGCGTCCCGCAGAAGCTCGACGTGCCCGTGGCCAAGGGCGCGCACGGCGGCGGCGACGCGCGGATCCTCGACCAGCTCTTTGCGCCGAACCCCGAGCCCGACCCGTTCAACCGTGGGGCGACCCACATCGACGGCGCCGCAAGCATCCTCATGGGCGTCGCCGCCAACCGCAGCCTCGAGACCGGCCGGGCGGTCGACGTCGACGAGCTGCTGACCATCCCCGACCGCGTCCCCGCGGAGCCGGTCGCTATGGGAGCCGCCGGATGAGCGAGACCCGACCCGTCGTGACAAAGACGATGATCCCGTTGGCGGCGGCGGCCGTGCTCATCGCCGCCGCGGGCTGCTCGCACCGCCCGTTCGCGATCGGCGACCGGCCCGGCGCCGCGGTCGTCACCGCGATCTTCACCAGCGAGCCCGTCACCCTCGACGGGCGGCTGGACGACCCGGTCTGGCGCGAGGCGACCGTCTACTCGCTCCAGATCCCGATCGACCGCCAGAAGGATGGTGCCCAGGCGACGCCCCACGAGCCGGGCACCGTCCGGTTTGCCTGGGACGACCAATACCTCTACGCGGCGTTCGAGTTCACGGACCGCGACGTCGTTCAGGAGGCCGACGCGGATCAGGGGCATCACTACCGCACGGGCGACGTGGCGGAGCTCTTCCTCAAGCCCGAGGGCGCGTCCCATTACTGGGAACTCTACGCGACCCCGACGGGCAGAAAGACGGCCGCGTTCTTCCCCGGCCGGGGCCGGCTCGGCCTCGCAAGCGCCTTCGAGCACGAGAGCGACCTGAAGGTCGCCGCGTCGGTGGACGGCACGGCGGGGGACTGGAGCGACCAGGACACCGGCTGGACCGCCGAAATGGCGGTGCCACGTTCAGAGCTTGCCGACGCGGGCATCCCCCTCGGCCCGGATCAGGCGTGGATCGTCCTGGCGGCCCGGTACAACTACGGCGTCCACCTCCCGACGTCGGGGGCGGAGCTTTCGAGCTACCCGGAACTCTCCCGAACCAGCTTCCATCTTCACGAAGAGTACGCCACGCTGCGGCTGATCCGCGGTGAGCCACGCCGCTAGGCCCAGGTGTGGGCGGACGGGGGTGAGGGCCGTTACCGTTAGCTG
>CAZKRE010000342.1:0-2393 GCA_964555075.1 uncultured Phycisphaeraceae bacterium | reverse complement strand
CCCTGGCCGCCCACGTCGAGGGCGAGCCCGGGGGGGACGAGCTCCGCGTCGTCGTCTTCAACCCGCTGCCCGAGCCGATCCACGAGACGGTCGAGCTCACCCTGCCCCTCCCGACGGCGTGGCCCTGCTACCCGTCCCACGGCGGCATCCTGCGCGAGCCGATGTTCCGCATCTCTGACGAAGCGGGAGCCGAGTTGCCCGTGCAGAAGCTCTCGCAGACGTGGAACCGGACCCGGTTCCGCACCTTCGACAGCCGCTTCCCCCAGGAGTACAAGGTCCACGAAGCGCGGGTTTCTCTGCCGGTATCCGTCCCGGCCATGGGCTACACGACGCTGCGGGTCCGCGGCGGCGAGCCCACCGACCATGCCCGCGTCCGGCTCGGCCGATCGCTCGCGACCGGCGCCAGGTCGATGGAGAACGAGTTCCTCGCGGTCGCCATCGAGTCGGACGGCACGCTCTCCGTCACCGACAAACGCACCGGCCAGACCTACTCCCGCCTCCTGACCTACGAGGACACCGCCGACACCGGCGATGGGTGGTACCACGGCCGGACGGTTGGTGACCAGACCCATTACAGCGCCCCGGGCTGCGCCTCGGTCGCCCTCGTCGCCAACGGGCCGCACCTTTCGACCTTCCGCGTCCGCACCACGATGAAGCTGCCCGCGGAGTTCGAGTTCGGCGACGCTTGGAAGCGGTCAGACCGCGAGCGGGACCTGCTGATCGACAGCTACGTCAGCCTCCGCCCGGGCGTGCCGCGGGTGGAGGTCGAGGTGGTGATCGACAACACGGTCGACGACCACCGCCTGCGGGTGCTGCTGCCCACCGGCGCCGCGGGCGCCGCCACCTACTTCGCCGACAGCGCCTACGACGTGATTGAGAGGCCGATCGCGCTGCGGGAGGACAACCACCTCTACCGGGAGCAGGAGGTAGAGACCAAGCCGCAGCAGACCTGGACCGCCGTCGCCGACGGCGACCGCGGCCTCGCCGTGATCAGCGAGGGCCTTTACGAGAGCGCGGTCCGCGACCAGCCCGAGCGGCCGATCGCGCTGACGCTCTACCGCTCGACCCGCAAGACGGTGTTCACCGACGGCGAGCCGGACGGCCAGCTCCGCCAGCGGCTGCGGTTCCGGTTCTGGGTCCAGCCGATCGCCGGCGGGCTTGATCCGGCTGGCCTGTGCCGCCTCGGCCAGCGGCTCGCGTGCGGTGTTCGGCCGAGCTTCCTGCACGCCAAGGATGTCGCGCTGCACCGCCGCAACGAGTTACGGCTGCCACGTCGCGGTTCCTTCCTGCAGATCGAGGGTGGCGTCGTGATGACGGCACTTGAACCGCGGGATGGTAAGCCGGAGCTGCGGCTGTTTAACCCGTCGAGCGAGGAGCAACCCGCGATCATCCGGTGGCCCGCAGACTCGGATGATGCCCCAGCCCCCAAGCTGTGCCAGCCCGTTGACCTTGAAGGGCGCGTGAACGGCGAAGCTATTCCTGTCATCGATCGCCGATGCGAAGTGTCCGCCGGACCCAAGAGGATCGTGACATTGCGGCTCGAGTGACACGATCGAGCCACCGGTCGATACCCATCAAAGGGGTGCTTCAGGATCGTGATGCCGGCGCCGGGGCGGGTTCTTTCGTTGCGCAACCATTGCAGGGCGGTCGGGAACACGCGACCTTCAGGCAATAGCGGCGTCCGGCGCCAAACGTTCGAGTGCTTCACCGCACCGATCAGTGAGTGTCTCCATCGCCGCCGCCTCGAACGGGCTCTGCCAGACGGCGTAGCAGTCGCGGTGCGCGATTGAGCGGGGGTAGACGTATCCCGACCAGCCGTTGGCGACGTTCATCACGACCACGGCGTGTCGGGGGAATCGTGCCCGGAGCGCCCGCTGGAAATGGGAATAAGCCTCGTTGGGGTGGGCCAGCAGCAGCGCATCGCCGATCCGCCACGCCCACGCGGGCATCGCCGCCGTCTCCCCGACGCCGACCTCCTTCAACTGCGCGATCCGGCGCCGCAGCCGCTCGGACTCCACGCGGTCGGTAGACGCGGCGAATCTCGCTTCGAGTTCTGCCAGCGGCGGCGCGGGCTTGAGCGGAAGGTCGATCGGGATGCGCGCAGCGGTGACAGTGTCGTTGGACTCGTCCGGAGCAGGACGCCAGACCGCGAGAGGCGCGCCCGATTCGACGATCCCCTGCATCACCAACTTCGTCTGGGGCGGGAGCATGCCCTCGAGGGTCGAGAGCACCGCGTAGCCCAGCTGCCGCCCGTGTGATTCCGGCACTGCCGGATCGCCCACGTACTGCAGCCGCGGCGCCAATTCACCCGACGCGCCCTGGAGGAACGCACAGGGCGCGCCGCCGGTAGCGGCCTCGACGAGCGTGCGCATGGTCCCGACGTAGTCCGGCGA
>CAZKRE010000341.1:0-2409 GCA_964555075.1 uncultured Phycisphaeraceae bacterium | reverse complement strand
CCGTGGGCTTCAGGCTGCGCCGACCCGCTGCGGCCGGGGCAGGCCGAGGAAGTTGGCCAGCAGCGTCGGGCCTTCCAGCGTGAGGAAGCTCTCGGGGTGGAACTGGACACCCTCCAGCGCCGCGTCCCGCCCCGGGCCCAGCGCCCCGGGACGCGCACGCAGGGCCATGATCTCCTCCTCCTCCGTCCACGCCGACACCTCGAACCGGGTTTCGTCGAAGCTGTCGCGGCGGATGACGAGGCTGTGGTACCGCGTCGCCTGGAACGGGTTGGAGACGCCCTCGAAGACCGTCTTCCCGTCGTGGTGAACGGGCGAGGTCTTGCCGTGCATCAGCCGGTAGTTCCGCTCGACGACCATGCCGAAGGCGTGCCCGATCGATTGGTGCCCGAGGCAGACGCCGAGCATCGGCACCTTGCCCGCCATCGCCGTGATCACGTCGCACGACACGCCCGCCTCCCGCGGCGTGCAGGGTCCGGGCGAGACGATGACGTGGCTGGGCGCGAGCGCCTCGGCCTCCGCGACCGTGATCTTGTCGTTGCGGACGACGCGCATCGTGTCGTCCGACACCGCCCGGCCCGCCGCGAGCATCAGCTCCCCGATCCGCTGGACGAGGTTGTAGGTGAAGCTGTCGTAGTTATCGATGAGGAGGATCACGGGGGGATTATAGGCGAACCGCCGCTGGCTCCGTTGCCCCCGGGCCCGCGGGGGCGATGGGCTCGCCGCACTCCGGGCACGCGTCCCTGCTCGCCCGCAGGTCGTAGCCGCACTTGCTGCATATCTCCCACGGGTCCGGCGGGAGCTTGCGCACGGCCTTCTGCACGCTTTGGATCACCAGCATCACCACGACCAGCACGGCGTTGAGCAGACATCCCTGGACCAGCGTGGCGACGAGGAAGAACGCGAAACCGTGGGCTTCGGGATGGCTGCCGACGGGGCGGATGCCGCCGAAGAGAACGCCCGTCACCGCGACGCTCACGACGCCCGGGATCATGTCCAGGACGAACAGGGGCGGCAGGATCGACAGGAACGACTGCACCAGACGGATGCCGTAGCCGATCTTGAGCGTGCTCTCGACGAACGGTCGGCGGCGGAGGCGGCGGAACCACCCGGATGTCGAGACACGGGTATAGGCGCCCGCGAAGAGGAACACGCCCACCGCCATGGCCGCGACCCGCGAAGAGCCCATGTCACCGATCGTGGCGCCGATATAGAAGCTGGGTGCTGCGGCGATCCAGCACACGACGCACCAGGTGGCGAAGTGTCGCCCGGCATCCCCCCAGCTCACGGGCTCGTCCGCGCTCTGGCCGCCGTCGTCGCTCATGCAAGCCCCTCACGCCGCCGCGCAGGAAGTGCTTGCGCGGCCGCGCACAAGTTACCGCGCCCGACTCACCCACGATGCGGAACCGGGCATCGTCGTCCGGCTCCTCACTCGTCGCTCCCTTGGGGGAGAGAGTAGGGCATCACCCCACGACGAGGTTCACGAGCTTGCCCTTGACGATGATGACCTTGCGGATCGTCTTGCCGTCGAGCATCGGAGCGACCTTCGGCTCCGCCTTCGCCGCGGCCTCGATCGTGGCCTGGTCGGCATCCGCGGGTACGCTGACCTTGCCCCGCAGCTTGCCGTTTACCTGCACCGGGTACTCGACGGTGTCGGCGACGAGCAGGTCGGCGTCGTAGGTCGGCCAGTCGGCGTCGGCGACGGTCGTCGTGTGACCCAGCCGCTGCCACAGCTCCTCCGCTACGTGCGGCGCGAGCGGCGCGAGCATCTGCACCATCGTCTCCGCGACCCAGCGCGGCGTCTTCTCCAGCGCCACCAGCTCGTTGTTGAGCTGGATCAGCGACGCGATCGCGACGTTGAAGCTCATCGTCTCCATCGCCTCGGTCACCCGCTTGATCGTCGCGTGGGTCAGGCGAACAAGGTCTTTCGACGGCGCGGTCTCGGCGACCCGCATCGCGGCGGGAGCCGTGTCGCCCGGGGAGGCGGGATCGTCGTCGCTCACTTCGACGAGGTTCCGCCACAGCCGGTGGAGGAACCGGTTGACGCCGACGATGTCGCGGGTGCTCCAGACCTTGGACTGGTCGAGCGGGCCCATGTACATCTCGTAGAGGCGGAGCGTGTCCGTGCCGTACTGGTCCGCGACTTCGTCGGGAGCGACGGCGTTCTTGAGGCTCTTGCCCATCTTGCCGTGGAAGCGGGTGACCGGCTCGCCGCGGTAAAGAAAGACTCCTGACCCCTTTTCTTCGACCTCGGCGGCGGGGACGCGGACGCCGCGGGCGTCCTCGTAGTAGTAGGCCTGGATGTAGCCCTGGTTGAAGAGCTTGGCGAAGGGCTCGGGGGTGGAGACGTGGCCAAGGTCGTAGAGCACCTTGTGCCAGAAGCGGGCGTAGAGCAGGTGGAGCACGGCGTGC
>CAZKRE010000340.1:0-2424 GCA_964555075.1 uncultured Phycisphaeraceae bacterium | reverse complement strand
CAGTACCACCAGCAGGCCCTGCCCGAAGCTGACCGCCGCGTCCCCCCGCAGCAGCACGCTTGTGGTGAATGCGAATACCAGCAGGCTGGCGATCCCCGAGAGAAGGAGGATCGCTCCCACATCCGCCCCCGCCGCGCCAGCGGCGGCGCCGACAAAGAACCCTCCGGCAAAGCCGGCGAGGCTCCCGATGACCGAGACGCGGTACGCCAGCCAGTAGCCAGCCTTGACCTTCGCCACCGTCTGTAGCCCCGATCGGACGAAGACCGCGACAAGGAAGCTCCCCACGAAGGTCGAGAGCAGGTTGGCCGCCGCCACGCGGAGATCCTCCTCCACGCCCGGTTCCCCCTGAGCCAGAGCCGCCGCCACGATCAGGAGGACGACGTCGAGCACGAACAGCCCGATGATGAGGAAGCCGTCCCGCGCCGGCCGGCCCGTCACCACCTCCCCCGGGTCCGGAGCCGTGTGCCGGTTGACCTGCGGTCGCACCGGGCTCGACGGCATCAGATCAGTCACTGCCGCCTCGGTCCAGTCGGTCATCCCTTCGTGCCAGACGAGCGTGGAGGTTCCGATCCGACCCTCTTGCAGCATCGTTTGCAGCAACGCCTCCTTCACCGGCCCTACCTGCCGCCCGTCCACCTCGTAATACCAGGTGCGCCCGGCCGGCACGGTATCGGCTCCAGACGGCGAGCCTCCGTGCAGCGCCGGCCGCGCCTGCTCGACCTGCTCCGGCATCGACGCCAGCTCCATCAGGTTCTCCACCGCCATCCGCGTCGAGTTCCCGGATTCGGTCGGCGCCGGCTGCAGCTCCGCCACATCCTTCACCCGCTGCCAGCCCAACCGGTCTCGTGAGACCTCGTGCAGCCGCGTCACCTGGCCCCGCTCAAGCATCCGCCTCACGTCGGCGTCCGACACCGGTCCGGACACCCGCCCGCGATACCGGATGAAGTAGGTTGTGCCGTCGGTCATCATTCAGCCTCCGCTGGAACGCGAGAGTAAAGCAGGCTCCCCACCGGGAGCCTCGCCGCCTCACCGCTCCAGGCCACCTGCCCGTCGCTGACTTGCCCCACCGTCACCAGTTGCCACGCCTCCCCCGCCCGCAGGACGGCGTCGACCGGCCCGTCCGCCGGGCGCTCGGTTGGCGACTCCAGCACGGCGGCGCCGTCCGCCCGCCGCCACAGGAACCCCGCCGGCTTACGGGGAGCCAGCCCGGACCAAGCCTCCGCGTGCCACCGCAGAACCTGCCGCTGCGGGTCTTCGATTGTCGGCAACGACGCCAGCCGCGACACGACGCTGCGACGGGCCTGGGCCGCGCGGGCGTCTTCGGGGTCCATCCAGGCAACATTGGTCTCCAAGCCCTGGAACAAGGCCGCCACCCGATCCAGGTCGGCCGGCCAGCCGTACTGCGCCGCGAGTTGCAGCCCCCGACCCGCCAGCGCCGCGCGGAGGATCGGGTCCACCTCTTCCGCCGCCAGCACCATCTGCACCCACTGGGCGTAAAGCATTTCCCAGCCGCCGCGGTAATCCCTCAACCAGGCGCGAGTGTCCTGCGCGAGCCGGCTGTGCGGCGCGAGCTCGGGTTCCAGCGTCTCCGGGAACATCCCCGGGTCCGCCCACATAAGCTCCGCCGGCTTGCGGCCGAGCATCTGGTCGGCCGATTTCACATACGCAACTTCCAGCTTCCCGTTGAGCACCTTGCGTGGCGCCACGTCCGTGCTGAGGTAGAACGACCGGCCTGACTTGTCGCGAATGATCCAGAAGTCGCCCAGCAGCGGGCCGTCCAGCAGCGTCGCTAACTCCTCGCTCGGTCGCTCGGGCGTGAAGCTTTGCAGCGTCTCCTGCGCTCGCTCAAGGTAGATGAGGTAGCCCGTCAGATGGGTGGCAAACGGGTTGTTGGGGTGTGCCAGCTGGTACTGCTGGATCGCATTGACGCGCTCCGCAGCGGTCGAGGCGTCGACGATCCGTAACGACGTAAGCCTGCCCAAGACGCCATTCCAGGCGCTCACCATCACATGCCCCCCGACCTGCTCACTCGCCCGTTTCCACTCGGCCGCCATGGGGTGGTCCGCGCGTTGAGAGGCCAGTTCGACCAGCGCGCCGAGAAAAGTCGAGGGCTCACTCGTCAGCGGCTTCAGCCCTTCCACCACCTTCGCCATCTCCCGTTCCGCCTCGTGCCGATCCGCGACCGCCTGCAGGGCCTGCCCCGCTGTGATCGACAGCGCCCGCGCCGGGGAGCGGATCTCATCTGTCACGCCCGGCATCGACAGCAGCGTCTGCAGGTCCCGCACCGCGGCCTCCAGTTCCGCGGTCTTTGCGTCCCGCTCCAAGTTCGACTGCCACGCCGCGAACCGCTGTCGGACCTTCGCCAGCGACGAAGTGAACACCTCGTCACGTTCCCGCTGTCGGGCCAGGGCCGCCCGCGTCACC
>CAZKRE010000339.1:0-2428 GCA_964555075.1 uncultured Phycisphaeraceae bacterium | reverse complement strand
GATCCACGGGCCGCGGATGATCGTGATCGAGGCGCTCGACGAGCTGCGGCGGTGGGTGAATGAGCAGGGGGGCTTCCGCTGGCCCGAACTGCACGTCTTCGGGGATGCGACCGGTAAGGCCGAGTGGGCCGGCACGAGCGAGTCGCTGTGGGACATCGTCCGGGGGAAGCTCCGGCAGTTCGGCTGGCCGTTTCGGATCCGCAAGCCCAGCGCCAACCCGCCCATCGTCGACAGCATCAACGCGTACAACGATGCCCTCTGCGACCTCGAGGGGCGGCGGCACTACCTGATCCGCCCGACATGCCGGAGGCTGATCGTCGACCTCCGGGAGCTAAAGACGGATGAGGACGGGCAGCTCGACAAGCGTGACCGCAACAAGAGCCACGCCTCGGACGCCGAGCGCTACCGCATCGCCCGGGTCCGCCCGCTTCGGCGGATCGACGTGACCGCCGACGACATGATGGTCAACGTCTGATCCCCGGAAGGCACGCCCGATGGCCGAATCGCCCACCCCGCCCCAGGGCCAGGAGACCCGAGCCCAGCTCGGCGCCGCCGCCGCTTCGCCGTTCATGTGTGACATCCCGGGCTACGGCCCGGTCCCCTCCTCGACCTACGCGACCTACCGCAAGATGCTCGCCGACCCCACGATCGCCCTCGCGCGGATGGTCGTGCGGGCTCCCATCGAGGCCGGCCAGTGGTCATTCGAGGCCCGCGACGACGCGCCACCCGGGGCGGTGGAGTTCGTCCAGGAGGTGTACGAGTCGATGCGACCGCAGCTCGTGGGCGAGATGCTGCGGGCCCTCGACTTCGGGTGGCAGGGCTTCGAGAAGATCTTCGAGGTCAAGCCGTGGAACCCGCCGAAGCCGCCCCCGGCCCGTCAGCCCGACGCGAACCCTCAGAGTCAAGATGTCAACGACACCTTGACACCTGCCCCGCGCATCCCCGGCGGGCTCCGCATGTTCGTCCGCCACAAGTCGCTCCTGCCCGAGCTGACGGAGATCCTGCTCAACAAGGACACCGGCACGTTCGAGGGCTTGCGGCAGGGGAAGGTGGAGCTCGGGGCGGATAAGTGCCTCGTCTACACCCACGACGGCGAGGGCGACAACCGCTACGGCCGCTCGCGGCTGGAGAACCTCCGCGAGGTCTGGAGCTGGTGGCGTGAGTGCAACGACGGCGCCCACCGCTACGACCGCAAGATCGCCGGGGTCTTCCCGCATGTGCAGTACCCGATGGGGACGGGGAGGGATGCCAGCGGCGCCGAGCGGCCGAACTACGAGCTGGCATTGCGTCTCGCGGAGAACATCGCGGCTGGCAGGCCGATCGTTACGCCGAAGCTCGCCGCCGCCTTCGTCAACGAGGAAGACATCAACGACCCCAAGGCGCAGGCCTGGGTCGTCTCACTCCTCGAAGACCGCGGCAGCCGGCAGCCCGGCTTCATCGAGCGGCTGAAGTACCTGGACAGCCTGAAGCTCCGCGGCTACCTCCGGCCCGAGCGGGTCGCCCTCGAGGGCCAGCACGGCACCCTCGCCGAGGCGGGCGAGCACGGCGACCTTGCCATCACCGACGGCGAGCTCCTGCACGCCGACATGGCCCGGGTGATCAACTGGCACGGCGTCGATCAGCTGCTGGTCCTGAACTACGGCGAGCAGGCCCGGGGCAGCGTCTACATCAGCCCGGCGCCGCTCCGGGACACGAAGCGGGGCCTCCTCATGGACCTCGTGAAGGCCCTGATGGCCAGCCCGACGGGCGTGGAGCTGATGCTCGACTGGCTCGACTGGGACGCTCTCTTCGACCTGCTGGGCCTGCCCAAGGCGGCCGAGATCATCGGCATGCTCGCCCACCGGGAGGCACAGAACGCCGGGCTCGACGACGACGCGGCCGCCGCGATCGCCGACGCCGCGCGGACCGCAGTGCCCGCGTTGCCGACGAACGGGCCGATGGGCGACCAGGTCCGCAAGCTCTTCGAGTCGGTCAACGGCAACCTCCCGGAGCGGTGACCCCATGCCCACCCGACGCGCCATCGTGACCCCTGCGCAGCAGCGGATCGCCGATCGCATGGACCGCGATCGCGCGAAACTCGACCGGATCGGGGCCCGCGCCGCGCTGAAAATCGGATTAAAAGTGCGTCTCGAAGCCGCTCGCGCGCTGAAAAATCACCGCGACCCGACCGAAAAAGCGCGCGCCGAGCTGAAAAAACTACAGCCGATCATCGTTCAGGGCATGGTCGCGGCCCACTTGCAGGGTCAGCGTAGGGCAGCGCTGACGGTGGCGCCGCACCTCCGAACCTCGTACAAACTTGCGCGAACGCCTTACGATTCGGCCCTCGATTTCCTCCGCGAGCGGCTCCGGATGAGCCTCGATGAACTGCGGCAGCTCTTCGCGGTCTACGAGGGCCCGGCGCTCAAGGTGGTGCAGGAGATGGACCGGC
>CAZKRE010000338.1:0-2435 GCA_964555075.1 uncultured Phycisphaeraceae bacterium | reverse complement strand
CGAGACGATGTTCATCAACTTGCCGTCGTTGATGTTGTTGCCCGCGCGGCGGTGGTTGACCTCCTGTCGCCCGAGGTTGATGTCCCGGTTCGGATCGATGAAGACCTCGCCCCGGCTGCCGTAGCCAACAATCGTCTGCTTCTTGCCGTAGCCGATGCGGCGGCCGGCGGGGGGGAGCTTCGCCACGGCCGCCCGGCCGGTAATCGCGCCGGGGCCGAGGTCGATCAGCGCGATGTCGAAGCCGTGGAGGATGTCGCCGTTGTACTGCTTCGGGACATATGCGTCGCTCGCGAAGTGGTGGGTGCGGCCGGAGTACTGCGTGTACCCGCCGCCGATCGGGTTGTACGGGTTCACGTAGCCGGGGGTCGCGGTATCGTAGTTGCCCCGCTCGAAGACGATGCTCGAGACCACGTCCGTCGGCGCATCGGAAGCACTTTCCACCACGTGCGCGGCCGTCAGGACCCAGCGCTTGCTGATGAGCACGCCGCTGCCGTGGGCTATGTAGCCACCGCGGGCGTTGTACAGGCTGACCTGGCCGACGCTTTCATAGTAGGGATTGTCCTGCGCGAGGTTGAGGTGGTAGTCCCCGTATCCCGGCCGGTAGACGATCGCGTCGGCGACGCCAGCGGCGGACAGGAACGTCCCCGCCACGAGGGCCGCGAGGCAGCCATTGAACCCTGGACGCATGTGAAACTCCCGAAGAAAGAGGACGAATGGCGACCCGAACCACAGACCGACCCACCGGCCCGGCACCGTCGATCGTGATCGTCCGGGGGCTGCTCGGGATACCCAATCGTTCCCCGGCGCATAACCGGCCGACCGTGACAGACAACCCCTTTTACCGCGCCCCGCAACCCCGGTCAACGCGAACGGCGTCCATTCCCGGTTCTGGGAACGTGTGTGAGAAGGGGTGCCATGGCTTGCCATTCCGGCTCCCTCTCCCCCCGGGAGAGGGAACTGGATAGAGCGAATCGGGGCGGTCGGGCGGGCGTCGGGCATCAGGTCGTGTAGTCCGCGTTGATCGTGACGTACTGCTTCGACAGGTCGCAGCCGAGCCATTCCACGGCGGCCCGGCCGCGGCCGAGGCCGAGGGTGAAGCGGATCTCGGGGCGGCGCATCGTCGCCGCCAGCCGCCGCTCGACCGCGGGCTTGAGCGGCACCGGCCGGCCGGCGTCGAAGACGCGTGTCGCGGCCCCGTCTCCCCGCCCGCCCACCGGCGCGATGTCGAGCGTCATCCGGTCCGGGTCGATGGGGGCGCCGCTGTAGCCGGCGGCGGTGACGATCCGGCCCCAGTTGGGGTCGCTGCCGTGGACGGCGCACTTGACCAGCGGCGAATCGACCACCGCCCGGCCGACGCGGTCCGCCTCCCGCTCGTCCTTCGCCCCCTCGACGCGGACGCGGAAGACGCGGGTTGCGCCCTCGCCGTCCTTCACCACCTGGTAGGCGAGGTCGCGGCAGAGGTCGGTCAGGGCTTCGAGGAAGGCGTCGTAGGCCGCGCCGCTGGCGGCGATCTCGCGGTTGCCGGCGGCGCCGTTCGCCAGCGTGATCAGGGCGTCGCTGGGGCTGGTGTGCTGGTCGACGCTGATGCGGTTGAAGCTCGCGGCGGCGGCGGCCTGGAGGGCCTTGCGGAGCGCGGGCGCGGCGATGGCGGCGTCGGTGGTGACGAAGGCGAGCATCGTCGCCATGTTCGGCGCGATCATGCCCGAGCCCTTGGCGATCCCGCCGAGCCGGACGGTCTTGCCGCCGAGGCGGGCCTCGCGGTAGGCGGGCTTGGGGACCAGGTCGGTCGTGAGGATGGCGCGGGCGGCGGCGGCGTCGGTGCGCGGGCCGCGGGCGAGCGTGCCGACGGCGGCGGCGATGCCCTCGCGGATCTTCTCCATCGGCAGCGGCCGGCCGATGATCCCCGTCGACGCGACGAGCACCTGCCCCGCCTCCACCGCCTCGCCGGTGAGCGAGGTCAGCGACTCGGCGACCTGCGCGCACATCGCCTCCGCGTCCCGCTCGCCCTGAGCGCCGGTGGCGGCGTTGGCGTTGCCGCTGTTGACGACGACCGCCCGCGCTCCGAGGGTGCCGCGCTTCGCGAGGTGGCGGCGGTTGACGGCGATCGGGGGCGCGGGCGTGCGGCTGGTCGTGAACACCCCCGCCGCCACGCACGGGCGATCGGAGACGATCAGCGCGAGGTCGGGCTTGCCGGACCGCTTGATGCCGGCGGTCGTTCCGACGGCGGTGAAGCCGAGCGGGGCGGTGATGCTGCGCGAGGGGGGCTTGGGCATAGGGGGGAGATGATAAGGAAAGCAGGAAAGCAGGAAAGCAAGAAAGCAACAAAGCATGAAAGCGACAAAGCAGGAAGACGACGCTCGGGATTCCGGGGGGCCGGCCGCGTCGTCGTTTTCTGCCTGGTTGCTTGCTGGTTGCCTGCGTCGTTGCTTGCTGGT
>CAZKRE010000337.1:0-2441 GCA_964555075.1 uncultured Phycisphaeraceae bacterium | reverse complement strand
CCCCCCCCCCCCCCCCCCGCCCCGCCCCGCCCCCCGCCCCCAGTTGGGGGCCCCGTCCTTTGGACGAGGTTGATGATGATCGGATCCATGCGTTCGCGTTGGGTGGTGCGGGGTTGGGTGATGATGGTGCTGGTCTTCTTCGTGAGCGCGGCGGCGCTGGCGCAGGCGGACGGAGCGGCGGGAGAGACAGAAGAGGGGGGAGAGGGGGGGAAGACGGTCCGCGTGCTGACGGTGGGGAACAGTTTTTCGGGCAACGCGACGCAGTTCCTGGGGAAGCTGGCGGAGGCGGGGGGGCACGAGTTGGTGCTGGGCCAGGCGTCGTTCAGCGGCGGGCCGTTGGACAAGCACTGGGCCCGGCTGGACGCGTGGCGGAAGGACCCGGAGAGCAAGGACGCGGAGTATCCGGGGGGTAAGACGCTGGCGGAGTCGCTCGAGGCGGATCGGTGGGACTACGTGACGGTGCAGCAGTACAGCTGGCTGAGCCACGACCCGGCGACGTATGAGCCGTGGGCGGGGGAGCTGGTGGCGTTTATCCGCGAGCGTGCGCCGCGGGCGGGGCTGCTGGTCCACCAGACGTGGGCGTACCGGGTGGATGACCCGCGTTTCGACCCGGGGCACGGGAGCTACGGCCAGCCGGGGGAGGGGCCGAAGTCGCAGCGGGAGATGTACGAGCGTCTGACGTCGGCGTACGACGAGCTGGCGGAGCGGTACGGGGCGGGGGTGATCCCGGTGGGGGACGCGTTCTACCGCGCGGACACGGACGGGGCGTGGGGTTTTGAGCCGGAGGAGGTGGATGTGTCGGCGCTGGAGCCGCCGGCGCTGCCGGACCAGTCGCACTCGCTGCACGTGGGGTACGTGTGGCGGAAGAACAAGGACGGGACGCCGCGGCTGGGATACGACGGGCACCACGCGAACCTGGCGGGGAAGTACCTGGGGGCGTGCGTGTGGTACGAGGTGTTGTTTGGCGAAAGCGTGGTGGACAACCCCTTCGTGCCCGAGGGTCTGGATGGGGAGCATGCGGCGTTCCTGCGGCGGGTGGCGCACGAGGCGGTGGCGGCGCGGGAGGCGGCGGCGGTGACGTCGGGCGGATGATCCGCGGGTTACGGGTTGGCGATCGTCGGCTCGGGCTAGCGGCGAGCGCCTACACTCCCGCTTTCGGGCCTGGGAGTGGATGCGATGAGCGTGCTGTTTTCTCCGCTGACGCTGCGGGAACTGACCATCAAGAACCGGGTGTTCGTGTCGCCGATGTGTCAGTACTCGGCGACGGACGGGCTGGCGAACGCGTGGCACCTGGTGCACCTGGGGACGCGGGCGACGGGCGGGGCGGGGCTGGTGATGGCGGAGGCGACGGGGGTGTCGGCGGAGGGGCGGATCTCGCCGGGGGACACGGGGATCTGGACGGACGCGCAGGCGGAGGCGTTCGTGCCGATCACGGAGTTCATCCAGTCGCAGGGGGCGGTGGCGGCGATCCAGTTGGCGCACGCGGGTCGGAAGGCGTCGACGGATGCGCCGTGGCGGGGCGGGAGGCCGCTGGCGGCGGACGAGGGCGGCTGGGAGACGATCGGGCCGAGCGCGGTGGCGTTCGATGGGGAGCACGCTACGCCGCGGGAGATGACGCCGGGCGACATCGACCGGGTGGTGAGCGAGTTCGCGGCGGCGGCGGAGCGGGCGCTGCGGGCGGGTTTTCAGGTGGTCGAGGTGCACGCGGCGCACGGGTACCTGCTGCACCAGTTCCTGTCGCCCTTGTCGAACCGGCGGACGGACGAGTACGGCGGGAGCTTCGAGAACCGCGTGCGGCTGGTGCTGCGGGTGGCGGTGGCGGTGCGGAAGGTTTGGAAGCGGGGGCTGCCGGTGTTCGTGCGGCTGTCGGCGACGGACTGGGTCGAGGGCGGGTGGGACCTGGCCCAGTCGACCGAGCTGGCGTGGCTGCTGAAGGAGGCGGGGATCGACCTGATCGACTGCTCGAGTGGGGGGAATGTGGCGGATGCGAAGATCCCGGTGAAGCCTGGGTACCAGGTGGGGTTCGCGGAGGCGATCCGGCGGGAGGCGGGGATCGCGACGGGGGCGGTGGGGCTGATCACCGAGCCGCGGCACGCGGAGGAGATCGTGTCGAACGGTCAGGCGGACGCGGTGCTGCTGGCGCGGGTGCTGTTGCGGGATCCGTACTGGGCGCTGCACGCGGCGGGGGAGCTGGGGGCGGACGTGCCGTGGCCGGCGCAGTACGAGCGGGCGAAGCTGAAGGGGACGCGGAGCACCGCGAGCTATGCGCTGCGGGAGAGCGACAGGCCGAGCTCTGCTGCAGTGAGCCGGTGAAGAAGCGCTCTAAGGAAAGCAGGAAGGCAGGAAAGGGATCAAGAACGATCCGCTTCCTGCCTTCCTGCTTGCCTTAGATGGATACTTTGCGACTTACGCCGAGGGCGGCGTGTCCTTTTCGGGACGGA
>CAZKRE010000336.1:0-2449 GCA_964555075.1 uncultured Phycisphaeraceae bacterium | reverse complement strand
GGGTGGAGGATGGCGGCATCAAGGCTCATCTCGTGGAACTATCGGCGGTGAACGGTAGGCGACTGGACGACCGGTCGGCCGATAGGCAAGGCCCGAGAACCCGTGCGGTCCCGTCACGCATCATCCGGCCACGATCCGCTGGGCGAGGGAGGCTGCCGTGGCGCGCGGATCGAATCCCGCGTGGCGTCGCCCCAACTCCGCTGCATGACGCGTGAGAGCTTCGTCCATCAACAGCGCCCGCAGCGCCTCAGCGAGTTCGGCCACGACTCGTCCCACGGACACCCTTGCGACGCCCAAACGGCTGGCTTGCTGGGCGTAGGCGGATTGCTCGAGCGTCTGCGGGATCAGGAGCAGGGGCTTACCGGCCACGATCGCCTGTCCGGTGAAGCCGACCCCGCCGTGCCCGATCGCAAGGTCGCAGCTCGCGGTGAGGCTGGCGAGATCCACCGGGTGACGGCAGACGTGGAGGTGGGGCGCATTCGGCACGGGGGCGGCGTCAGGGCCCACCGCGGCGATCGTCGGTAAACCCGCCGCTTCGAGCATCTTCCAGAAGACGGGCCACTGCTCAAAGTGGCGGAGGTACACCAGCACCCGCGGCCCCTCACCGGCGGGCCAATCGGGTGCCGCGCCGCCCAGCCCGCCCCATGGCCCGGCGCAGGTGATGCGGTGGCGCGGCCCATACAAATCCAGCTCCGGCGGGTGGTTGAGAAAAGTGCGGTCCGCCGAGGTGATGAAGTCGCCCAAGGTCGGGCAGGGGGAGGCGCCGAATCGCTCGCGGATCGTGTTGAGGTGGTCGAGCACTCGCGGCGTCGGGTCGGGAGCGGTGCGACGTGCGACGCGACCGAGGCGGACGAGCAAGTCGGGCAGGGTTTGCACGGCGGGGGGGATGCCGAAGGCGTCGTTCACCTGGAACGTCGGTAGGCCGAGTCCGCTCGCCGCGAGGAGGGCGGTGGGGCTGGCGTCGAGCAACAGCGCGTCCGGCTGCTGGTTCAGGATCGCGTCCCGCCACGCGAGGGCGGAACGTTCGAGAAAGGGTAGATCGTCCCAGCCCAGCGCGGCGAGCGTGTCACCCAAGTGCCCAATCCACGGGGGTGAGCCGCGGCGCGGTGGGCGGTCCCATGGGGCGGGATGGACTTGGCAGGGCAGGTGTTCACGGGCCGTCTCGTGCTGGATCGCGAGGGCCGCGACATCGGCATTCCGCGCCCGGACCCCTTCGAGGAGCGGGCGCAGGCGGGCGACGTGACCGAGGTTGCCGCCGAGTTCGAGGGTGCAGAGGACGCGCAAGAATCTTTGCTTTCGCGGACTCGATGAGGTACGGTTATAACGTCTGTCACACTTCGGGGGTGGGATGAGAATCGGGGTCGGTTCTCGGGTCCCCCGGGTATCAATCGTTCTTAATGAGGGAGGTTCTTTCGATGAGTCAGAGTTGTCAGTATGTGCGCCAGGCGGCAGCGGCGATCAGCGCGGTTGCGGTCACGTGTGCCGTCGGCGGGGAGGCCGGTGCCGTTTCAGTCGGCCCGGGCAGCCTTCAGGGGGCGGAGTTTTCGTCGGACGGCGCGTACGACCTGCACAGCTTCGACCTCGATGGCGATGGCCGCAACGACTTCTCGGTGTATTACTACGGCCCGGTAGCAGGCGGCTACGTCGTTGCGCCCCCATCCCAGACCGCGGTCTTCCCGGGAGGGGGAATCGCAAACCAGAATCCAACCACCCGGATTGTCGGGACTTACACCCCGAACAACATCTTGGGTTATCCCGCCTATGAGCTGCGGCCGACCCGTTTCGACACGGTGGAAGATGCGCTGAAGGGTGCTGTCAACTTCACCGCTCCCGACGACTTCAGCGCTTTCACCGCCTACGACTACTCCGCATTCAGCACCGGCGGCTATCAGGCCTTTACCTTCGAAAACCTCGACGGCGTCAAACTGGTCGGTGCCGTGGCGATCGACTTCGACGGAACCACCTCGCCCCGCAGCCGATTGTTCATCGAGGACTCCTATTTCGAAGTTGCCTCCCTCGTGGGTACGCCAGGGGTTCCTCCGATCATCGACCCGCCGACCGATCCTGGGGATGGCGGCGGGAATAACAACGGCGGGAACAACGGTGGCGGGAGCAATGGCGGGGATAACAACGGCGGCAACGGCGGGGGCGTCACCCCCGGCACGCCGAACATGATCCCGACGCCCACCACCGCGGCGCTCGGCTCGGCGTTGCTCGTGGGCCTGGCGTTCAGGCGCCGCCGCAGCGAGTAAGGACTCACCAGCCAGCCGCTGCTCGGTGACCGACCGTGATCCCGTCACCCTCTCGTGTCCCTCGGGGGCCGTGGGGGTGGCGGGATCTTTGCATCAGCCCCGCGCCTGAGGCTGTGGGAGTCCGTGAAGGCATAGGCGCGCGAAAACGGCTCCGTCGCGGGGACGGAGCCGTCCATGTGCGATTGGGACCCGGTTCA
>CAZKRE010000335.1:0-2460 GCA_964555075.1 uncultured Phycisphaeraceae bacterium | reverse complement strand
CGCTCGACTTCCCGGGAGCAGCTCATCGCGCTCTCGATGAGGAAGCACGTGTCGTGCGTGCCGATCTCCACGAGCAGCGGTCGGGGAGCGAGCAGGCCCTGGAGGTCGGGCACATCGGCGATCTCATAGAGGCCGTGACAGCGCCGCGCGGCTCCAGCCGCCGCGCCGCAGCGGCGGGCCCGGGGTGTGGCGGTCGTTCCCCCGCGATGATGCCGTCGCCCTTGGGGCGGGGGATCCCGCTTCGGGCGGTTCGTGATCGCGAAGGGTGGCTGCCCGTCACCCCGCCGTCGCCAGCCGCCGCAGGTCCGCGAGGTCCGCCGCGCCCGCGAACTCCGGCACGATGAGCGGCTCGGCGATCCGTTCCGGTTGCCGCGGGCTGGGCGCGAAGGCGGCGGACCAGGAGTCGGGCAGGCCGTCGAAGGTCGACGGGGCCAGCGACGGCTCGGTGCAGGCGGCGAGGAGGCCGTAGATCGCGGGCCAGCCGTGGGCGGCGATCTCGACCGGGGTGGCGTCGCCGACGTCGGGCCGCTGCCGCAGGTATTCGAGCGCCCGCTTGACGTCGTATGCCCGGCGGGCGGCGAGGCTGGTGGCGAGGAGGAAGTGGTCGCTGGCCACGCGGAACTCGGTGCTCCGGAACGCCAGCCCCTCCCCCGCGTTGCGGCGGTGCATCCGCACGGCGCCGGTGCCCCGCACGTCGAACACCATGACCAGTTGCCCCGACCCGGCCCGCTCGGCGATCGCGTCGCGGTACGCCTCCTGCCCCTCGGTGCCATCGGGGATCAGGAGCAGCGCCGCCCGCCGCGGCCGGTCGTGCGGGACGTAGACGACCGCGGTGGTGAGGATGCCCGGCTCGGTGAAGAAGAAGACGTGCTCGGCCGACCCCTGCGGTGTCTCCACCCGCGTCGTCCGCCGCGGGCGGAGCGGCGCGGACGGCCCCCCGCCGATGACGGCGGCGACGGCTTCCCGCGAGAGCGGCCCCGCGCCTGCCCGCTTCGCTTCCCACGCCTCCCGCGTGAGGTCGAGGATCGACCGGGCGTCCGGGAACTCGAGCATCACCTGCCCCGCCCCGGTGCACCGCAGCGCTTCGGGGGGCTCCACGGCCGGCTCGTCCTCGAAGGGCCCGGCGACGCGGCCCTGGAGGTGGCGGGCGAACCAGTCGACGCACCCGCGCCGCAGCGGCGTCGAGTAGCCGTGCAGCTCCTCGGGGGCGACGCAGAGGTCGATGGCGTCCCCGGCGCCCAGGGCGCGGTAGATCGAGCGGGCCTCCTCCACCGACTCCTCGGCGCCCTCAATGGCGAAGAAGTCGTACTCGGCGACGCCGATCCGAAGCGGCCGCGGCGCGAATGCCGCCAGGAAATCCGCGTAGTCCACGCCGTCCGGGATCGCGCCCCAGAGGTTCTGCTCCCCGTCGTAGGCCCGGGACCCGGTGGCGAGGTAGCTCTCCCGCGAGGAGAGGGAGCAGCAGGGCATCGCCGCCTTGATCCGCGGGTCGGCCATCATGAGGTACTGCGTCAGCGTCCCGCCGCCGGAGTTGCCCGTCGCGCCGATGCGGTCGGCGTCCACCTCCGGGAGGGAGGCGAGGATGTCGATGCCCCGCATCGCGTTGCAGATGAAGTAGCGGGCGACGTTCTGCCCGGCGATCGAGGCGCCCAGTTGCAGGTGGCTGTGCTCGGTCGTGTTGATCCCGACGAGCGGCTCGGCCGTGCCCGGCCGCAGGCACTGCACCATCTCCGCCTGGCTCGGCGCGTCGACCACCAGGACGACGAACCCGCTGCGGACGAGGTCGATGCAGACCTGCTGGTACTTGGGCGCCGCCTTGCCCTCCGGCGCGTGGCCGCAGCCCATGAAGACCGCGGCCGCGGGCCGTTCGAGCCCGTCCGGCACGTAGAGCAGCCCCGTCACGTAGACGGACGGGAGGCTCTGGTAGACGAGCTTGCGGATGGTGTAGCCCGGGCGCTGCAGCCGCCCGGTCTCGGTGGGCGGGGCGTCGGACCGCTCCTCCGGCAGGCCGCCGATCGACTGGAGGAACCGCTCCCGCCGCTCCCGCCGGTACGCCTCGAACGTGGCGGCGTCCGTCACGGCCCGCCGCCGCGCCCGGTCGCGGGCGAAGTGCTCGCGGGCCTGCCGCATCACCCAGTCGTGGACCTGGTTCCCGGTCTCGTGGAAACCGTCGGTGAAGCGGCCAAAAGTCGTGATCATCGCGGCTCCCGTCGCGGTCGTGAACGGGGGCCACTATAGCCGTGGAGCGCCGGAGCGGGGCGGGCAGCACGGCCGTGCGCCGATCGCGGTCACGCGCCGCGAGGACGTGACGCTGCAGCGCTTGTCGACCCTCCCGGCGCCTCGGTCGCGTCCCCGCGGTCACCGGCCACGGGAGCCGCGCCCGGAGCGCGGGCCTGCGACGACCGGGACCGTCCACGGTCTCTCGCGCCGTGCCGCGGTCACTCGCCAAACGGACCGGGG
>CAZKRE010000334.1:0-2463 GCA_964555075.1 uncultured Phycisphaeraceae bacterium | reverse complement strand
CAGGGCCGCGGCGCGCACGCCCCGCAGGGCCTTGGGGCCGAACTCCCGGGCGGGTGTTGAGCCGTGCATCTGCTTGACCAGCCCGAGCATGACCCGGGCGGCGGCCAGGTGGGCCGGGTCCATCCGGGCGAACTCGGCGTGGTCGAGGTAGGCGTCGACCAGATCGGCGACGCTGACCCCCTCGGCCCGGACGTCGCCGATGAGCCGGCGGCCGCGGCCCAGCCATTCGGCGATCGTGCGGTGGTAGCGCTCCCGGCTCTCGGGCGAGTCGTAGTCGCCCAGGTAGACGTCCTTGCGGCGTCCGGTCTTGGCGTCGGTCAGGGTCACGATGGCCTGCATGGACGCACGGTGCAGGCGGTAGGACGGCATCGGGGACATGGATCGGGCTCCCTTCGGGCCACTGCGGTACGGTACCGCAGCGTTCTGGCCCGATGATGGTGGAAACCCGAACGGTGGAGCCTCGCAAGTGCAGTTTCCCTCAGCACTTACGACAATGGGCGCAACTGGACTCGAACCAGTGACCTCTGCCATGTGACGGCAGCCCAACCACCGCGCGGGCCCCCGAACCGGGCCACGGGCCGAGTGTACGACGAATGTCATACAGTGTCAAGAGTGAACAATGGGTGACACGAATGATCGGTGTGTGATTGGGTCGAGGCTGCGGTACGTACCGCACGACCGGCTCCCGCCGCAATCTAGGGGCAATCCCACAATCTTGTACCAAATGGGACAAGACTGCGGGCAAGGCCCCAAGTCGCCTCGCTCAGTCGAACCGGCTGGTCGAGGCGTCGGCGGGTCGATAGGTCGGGGTGCTGCCGCTCATCTGGAACACGATGATCGCGATGATGATGAACAGCAGGAGCCCGATGACGAAGGTGTGATCGCCGCTTCGTCGCGCCGCGTCAGCGCCGCGGGACGCGACCGGCCGACCTGTGGCCGTTCGACCCGTTGACCCCGTTCTCCCGGTCTGGCGTGCCCCGTCCTGCCGGGCGCTGCGTGTGTCTGCCATCGCTCTCTCCGTTCGTTTCCCGCCTGCGGGCCGGCGGGGGCTTGGCGTGCTCGTCCAGGGCCCGCACCTGGTCTCTCCCTCGGATCTCCGCCTGCTCGATCAGGCTGGCCATCGCGACCATCAGCCGACTCAGCCCGACGGCCGCCTCGGGGTCGAGCCGGCGCAGGCAGTCGTTGAGGATGCGAGAGACCTGATCGGGATCGACCTGGATCCCCGGTATCCCCACGGTGGACCGCCGCACCGCATCGCCCTGCCGGTGGGCTTCGTCGAACAGGGTCTCGGGCAGTCCGAAGACCCGGAGAAACTCCTCCCGCTGGGCCGCGCCGATCGGCTGCCGTGACGCCAGCACCCGCACCATGGCCCGCAGGTTGTCCCGCCGCGTCTTTCGCTCGCCGCTCATGGCGTTGTAGATCGCCTGGGTCCGCACCCCAACGGCGTCGGCAAACTCCTTGACCCGGAACTTTCGCTCCTCGATCAGGGTCGCCAGCACATTTTTTTCGGGGGGTGGTTCCACTCCCTAAGTGTGGCGACCCGCGCAGTTTACGGCAAGGAAATCAGCCCTCGTCGTGAAAAATCATTCAGAAATCATTCATGTCATACTTGCG
Organism: uncultured Phycisphaeraceae bacterium; assembly: GCA_964555075.1. Taxonomy (GTDB): domain Bacteria; phylum Planctomycetota; class Phycisphaerae; order Phycisphaerales; family Phycisphaeraceae; genus CAZKRE01. The sequence continues at coordinate 849 of CAZKRE010000334.1, read as the reverse complement.
GTCGCGGGGTGTTCGGGTTATCGTCCCGCTGTTCTCGGTCCCGTGGGCACGCGGGACCGGACCAACCGTCGCCACCCGAGCGATGGAGCCAACCCCATGTCGGCCCGGCGCCCCTCACGCCTGGCCGGCCTTCGCAGCACAACCACGCCCGACGTGTGAAGTCGCCGGCCATCCCGGCGCCGGGGCTGTCGGTGTGCGATGACGGGGTGACCTGATGACGACAACCACGACCAAAGCGTACATGACAATGCACGACGCCGCACGCGAGTTCCCGGGCGCCCCGGACCCTCGCACGATCCGCCGCTACATCGCCGACGGCTTCAAGAAGCGTGACGGCTCGGTCGTCCGGCTTCGGAGCGTGCGGGTGGCGGGCCGGCGGGTGATCGAGCGGGCCGAGTTCGAGAAGTTCATCAAGGCGGTGACGGAGAAGTCGCTGTGATGCCCGTCGCCGTGCTGTCGCTGGGCTCGCTGTGGGTGTTCGCCTGGGCGTTCGTCCCGCCGGTGATCGACGCGAGCAAGCGGATCGACGACAAGGTGCTGGGCATCGACCGCGGTTGGCTGGTGGCGATCAGCGGGACGGTGTTCGTGGTGGCGTCGGCGATGCTGGCGCTGGGCGTGATTCTCGGAAGGGGCCAACTGTGAGCGAAGCCACCACCAAGCACACGCCGGAGCCGTGGGGCAAGGCAGTGACGCACGCCAGTGTCCGCACACCCAAGGGCCAGCGTTACCGCATTGAAGGCCCGCACGCCGGTGATCGAATCATCGGGCTCACCGAAACCGACTACGCCCGTGCCGTCGCCTGCGTGAACGCCTGCGAGGGGATCAACCCCGAGGCCGTGCCGGACCTGC
>CAZKRE010000333.1:0-2550 GCA_964555075.1 uncultured Phycisphaeraceae bacterium | reverse complement strand
GCCCGCCGATGAGCGACCCGCCGAGCTTGCGGCGCTTGAAGACGAGGTTGCCGATGTTGGGCGACGGGTGCGGGTGTTCCGGAACGCCGAGGAGGCACATCGTGCCGTCGAGCTTGAGGAGCGAGACGTAGGCGTCGAGGTTGTGGGACGCGGCGACGGTGTTGAGGATGAAGTGGAAGCTGTTCGCGTGCTTCGCCATCTCCTCCGGCCGCTTCGACACGACGACATCGGCGGCGCCGAGCCGCCTGGCGTCCTCCGCCTTGTCGGGCGAGGTGGTGAACAGCACGACGTGGGCGCCGAAGGCGTGGGCGAACTTGACCGCCATGTGCCCCAGTCCGCCGAGGCCTACGACGCCGACCTTCTGCCCCTTGCCGACGTTCCAGTGGCGCAGCGGCGAGTAGGTGGTGATGCCCGCGCAGAGCAGCGGCGCGACGCCGGGCAGGTCCAGCGAGTCGGCGACGCGGAGGGCGAACGCCTCGTCGACGACGATGTGCGTGGAGTACCCGCCGTACGTCATCCCGCCGGTGTGCTTGTCGTGGCTGTTGTAGGTGAACACCTGCCCGCACTCGCAGTACTGCTCGAGGCCGTCGCGGCAACTCGGGCAGGTGCGGCAGGAGTCGACGAGGCAACCGACGCCGGCGAGGTCGCCGGGCTTGAACTTCGTCACGCCCGTCCCCACCGCGGTCACCCGCCCGACGATCTCGTGACCCGGCACGACGGGGTAGACCGTCTCGCCCCATTCGTTGCGGGCCGTGTGAACGTCCGAGTGGCAGACGCCGCAGTAGAGGATGTCGATCGCGACGTCCCGTTCCAGCGGTCGCCGCCGCTCGATGTTCAACGGCCCGAGCGACGCGTCGGCCGCGGTGGCGGCGTACGCCGGGATCGGCTTGAGCGCGGTGGCGGCGGGCGATTGCGTCGGTGCGTGGTGACTCATCTCCTGTCGTGCTCCGGTTGCGCGGATCCATCGAGGCCGAAGGCCTGGGCCACGAGTTCGTACGAACGGCGGCGTGCGGCGTGGTCGTGCAGGATGTTGACGAGCATGACCTCGTCCGCGCCGTACTCCAGGGCCAGCGCCTCGATCCCCTCCCGTACCTGATCCGGCTCCCCGAGGATCAGCCGGCGGTGCATCGGCAGCGAATCCACGTCCCCTTGCTCCTCGACGAACTGCTTCGCCCGTTCCACGGTCGGCACCGCGATGAGCTGCCCGCGCATCATGAGCGTCATCATCATGAGGAAGCTCGACGCCAGGTCCCGGGCTTCCGCCTCGGAGTCGGTGCAGATCACCCACGCCGCCACCGCCAGCTTCGGCGACGCGAGCAGGCCGCCGGGCTGAAACTGCTCGCGGTAGCGTGCCGCGATCGCCGCGCCGAGCGGGTTGATGAAGTCCGCGAAGCAGTAGGGCAGCCCCAGCTGCGACGCCCACTGCCCGCTCTGAGGCGAGGAGCCCAGGAGCCAGGGTTCCGGGTGCTCCCGACCGCCCGGCAGCACCGTCAGCCGCTTGAGCACCGGGCCGGCGTCTGTTCGGCCCTGCACGTAGGCGAGGAGCTCGTCGAGCTGTTCCGGGAAATCATCCGGCGCCCGCTGGCGGCGATCGCGCTGCAGGGCGAACGCCGTGGACTGGTCCGTTCCGGGGGCCCGGCCGATGCCCAGGTCGATCCGGCCGGGGTAGAGGGCCGAGAGCATGCTGAAGTTCTCCGCGACCTTCAGCGGGCTGTAGTGGGGGAGCATGATCCCGCCGCTGCCGACGCGGATCCGCGAGGTTGCGCCGGCGAGGAGGCCGATCAGGATCTCGGGAGACGTGCACGCCAGGGCGGGCGTCGCGTGGTGCTCCGCGACCCAGTACCGGTGGTAGCCCAGCCGGTCCGCCAGTTGCGCAAGGTCGATGCTGTTGCGCAGGGCGTCCCCGCCGGTCAGGCCTTCGGGAATCGGCGACTGATCGAGGACGCTGAGCGTCGGTACGGACGATTCGGATGGTGAGGCGGCCATGAACCCAACGATAGGCGCACGTGCCGCGTCGAGCCCCGCCGCGCGGGGCTAAACTTCAGGTTCATGACGGCTGGGCTCGAAGAACTCCAACATCGCATCGACCGGGCGCTGGCGGGCGACCGGCCGCGGTTCCGCCAGTTCCTCCGCAAGATCGAGGCGGCCGCCCGCCGTGGCCAGCCGCACGACCGCAACCTCGCTCGGCTGGAACGCGACCTCGAAGCGTCCATCACCCTGCGCGACAAGCGGCAGGCGTCGCTGCCCCAGCCCACCTACCCGGTCGAGCTGCCCGTCTCACAGAAGCGGCAGGTGATCCTGGACGCCATCCGCGGGCACCAGGTTGTCGTCATCTGCGGCGAAACCGGTTCGGGCAAGAGCACGCAGCTCCCGAAGATGTGCCTCGAACTCGGCAGGGGGGGCGACGGGCTCATCGGCCACACCCAGCCCCGCCGCATCGCCGCCCGCTCCCTCGCCGCCCGCATCGCCGACGAGCTCACACCCGCCCGCGATGCCGTCGGCTTCAAGATCCGCTTCACCGACACCACCCGCCCCGAGACCCGCATCAAG
>CAZKRE010000332.1:0-2568 GCA_964555075.1 uncultured Phycisphaeraceae bacterium | reverse complement strand
GCGGGTGATGGGGATGACGCCGGGCGAGTACCGGCGACGTGCGGCAAGCGGGGGCGTTCGAGCGCGTCGGGATCACCAAAACGAGGTCGCGCATCCTTGACAAGCGGTTGGGCGGTGGTGCCTGCGACGGGGAGGGCAGGAGTCCGCGCCGCCGTCTCCGACGGGGAAGGTGGGGCGACGGCGGCAGGGGGCTCGGGCCGGAGAACGCCGCTTCTGCTTGAATCGGGCGCTGCTTGAATCGGGCGCAGGATGACAACGCACCGCGTTTCCGTGACAACGCGCGGCGCCCCCGCGTCGTAGGTTAGGAAGCATGGACGATGCTCCCGCTTCGAGTCTGCTGATTGCGGCGCGCCGCCACGATGCCGGGATGTGGCGCGGCTATTGGGGCCTGGCGCTCGTGGTGCTCGTCGGGTGGGCGGCCGCGGGCCAGGTGAGAGCGGAGTACCGCTCCCTCGTGGCCGTCAACGAGAACATGTCTGCCGGCCGCGCGCATCCGTTCGTCCTCATCGACGAGGGCGAGCTCCGGGCGCTTCGGGCTCTCATCGACCGTGATGACGCCGCCAGGCAGGCGTTCGACAACGGGCTGAGGCTGGACGCGGAGAAGGCGCTGCGGGATCTTGAACGCCTGCGGCGGGAAGCGCGGATCGTGCTGCCGGCGGCGGGGAGGGCGCACAGCCGCCTGGCGGTCGATCTCCGGAACATGGCGCTCTATCACGGGCTGACGGGTGAGTCCGCCTACGCCGAAGCGGGGCGGGCGCTGCTCAAGGCGTATGCCGATCAGTACACCGGCTTCCCGATTGCGGGGCGGCAGGCGGGACGGGTGACGGCGCAGACGCTCAACGAGGCGGAATGGCTGTTCAACATCGCCTGGGCTTATGACCTGCTGCACGGGGAGATCCCCGCGGAGGAACGGCGACACATCGAGCAGGACCTTCTCCGCGCGGCGGTGGAGGTGATCGGTCGTGGTTCGGGCGCCATCCACAACTGGGTCTGCTGGCACAACGCGGGTATCGGCATCACGGGGCTCGTGCTCGAAGACGAGGAGATCTACGGCAAGGCGATCTGGGGCAAGTTGGGATGGGTCGACCAACTGACGCGCGGTCTCCGGGACGACGGCTTGTGGCTGGAGCAGTCGATCGCGTATCACGCGTTCGGGATGCACGCGATGACGCTGCTGGCCGAAGCCGCGCATCGTTACGGGTACGATCTGTACGGCATCGACGCCGGCGGCAGGTCGCTGCGGGCGATGTACGACGCGCCGTTCTTCCATGCGTTCAGCGATGCGACCCATCCGGTTGTTGGGGACAGCGAACTCGAGCGCAGCCTGGGCCGGACCGAGGAACTTTGGAACTACGCGTTCGCCACCCGCCGCTACGACGACACGAAGTATCGCTGGCTGCTCGAGTCCTTCCCCCCGAGCCTGCGCGCGGATCGTCGCATGCCGCTGCTGCTCCGGCTCGGTGTGCTTGACGGCGCCGTGGGCGGTACGGGCCCCGCCACCTTCACGATCGGCACGGGTTCCTTCGCCGCCGCGGGTCGTAACGTCCTGGGCAGCACGCTTTTCCCCGACAGCGGCATCGGCATCCTGCGCGGCCCGGCGTGGGAGCCGCAGGCGCCCGAGGTGGCGATGCTCTTCAAGCCGCACGGGACGTTGACCGGGCACCAGCACCCCGACAACCTCTCCATCCAGTGGCAGCAGGGCGGGCACCGGTGGGTGCCGGCCACGGGCAAATGGGCGAGTTACGCCGATCCGATCCACCTCGACTACATCATCCACACCCTCAGCGACAATGCGCTGATCGTCGACCGGGCGTCGCAATACCCGCAACTGGACCATCACCAACGGGGGCGCGTGGATGAGCGTGGCCGCACCTCGCGCGGGATTCTCGACGGCTTCGCCGTCGGGCCGCTCTTCGCCTACATGCACGCGAGCTCAAGCAATCTCTACGACGGTGTCGACCTGCGGCGCCGGGTCCTCCACGCCGATCGCTACACGCTCGACCTGGCGTCCGCGACGAGCGGCACCGAGCACACCTACGACTGGGTGCTCCACGTCGATGGCGAGCTCGACCACACGTCGGCCTCGCTCGCCGCGAGCGACTCCCCGCTCGGCACCACCGCAGGCTATGGGCGGCTGACGAACCTTCGGCGCGGCCTCGTCGGGGGGATGTGGCTGACGTCCTGGCGGCGGGGCGGGGACACCTTTCGCCTGAGCGTGTCGGCGCCCGAGGGGGCCGAGGCGGTCGTGGCCGAGGGGCCTTGGAAGGGGGGGACGCTGCCGCTTGCCTTGGCGACGGTCACGGGACGGCATGCCGGGTTTGTTTCGTTGCTCGAAGCCGGGGGCGACTCCCCCGCGGCCGAACTGGTGGAAGTACGGCGAGGTGAGCCGGGCCTGAGGTCAGGGCTGGTACGGGTGCGCGGCGAGGGCTTCACCGACCACGTCGCCTGGCATCCCGAGCCGCAGGAGATCCGCGTTGCGAACCTCGCTTGCCATGCCGCGGTTGCGGCGGTGCGGGAAGGTCCATCCTCATCGGCCAGCGATGCGCTGCTGGTAGGCGTCACCGAGGT
>CAZKRE010000331.1:0-2588 GCA_964555075.1 uncultured Phycisphaeraceae bacterium | reverse complement strand
AGGGCCGGGTTTCCTGGCCTCCACCCGCCCCTTCACAAAGCCTCAGGAGCGGCGTCGGCGAGGCGCTACTCGTGCCGCAGCGCCACGATCGGGTCCAGGTTCGCCGCCCGCATCGCGGGGTACAGCCCGAACACCACGCCCACGCCCACCGAGATGCCCACCGACAGCATCAGGCTCCAGGGCGTGACGACCACGGGCATGCCCGCGACGGCCTGGATGATGTTGGGGATGATCACCCCCAGCGCCATGCCGATGATCCCGCCGGTGAACGAGAGCACCACCGTCTCCACCAGGAACTGCTGGATGATGTGCTTCTTCTTGGCGCCGATCGCCCGCCGGATGCCGATCTCCCGCGTCCGTTCGGTCACCGACGCGAGCATGATGTTCATGATGCCGATGCCGCCCACGAGCAGCGAAATGCCCGCGATCGAACCCAGGACGATGTTGAACGTCCGCTTGGTCGCCTCGGCCTGGCGGAGCAGCGCCAGCGGGACGCTCATCTTGTAATCCTCGTACTTGTGGAACCGCGTGAGCATCGCGTCGATCCCCTGCGCGACCGGCTCGACGTCCTCGATCGAGCGGACCTTGACGATGAGCTGGTGCAGCTCCACCATCTCGCGCTCCATCGACCCGGCCGTCCGCCGCGTCGCCACGTCGCCGAACCGCTCCTTCGCCGCGGCCAGGGGGATGTAGGCGTCCACCTCCTCGTCGGGCGTCTGCACCGAGCTCGACCCGCCCGCGACGTTGCGGACGATGCCGATGACCTCGAACACGTCCGCGCCGATCCCGATCCGCTGGCCGACCACGTTCTCGCTCGCCAGGAGCTTGCGCGCGCCCGACTCGGTGAGCACGACGACGTTGGTCCGGCCGTGGGCGTCGCGGTCGGTGAGCACCCGGCCCGCCGCCATCGGCCGCTGGACCAGCTCGAACCACTGCGGCGTCGTCCCGACGACGCGGAGCTCCATCGCCTTGTCCCGCAGCCGGCCCTCCTTGCGGACGAGCTTCACCGGGACGGTCTGCTCCACCGCGTCGAACGTCTCGGCGATCCGCTGCTGGTCCGCGTAGGTCAGCCCGTAGATCGCCATGTTCGTGCGCTGGGTGTTGTTGGCGTCCTGCACCGGCTTCATCGCGGTGATGATGATGTTCTGCGAGCCGAGCTGGCGGATCTGCTCGAGCGCCTCCTTCGAGGCGCCCTCGCCGACGGCGAGCATCGCGACGACCGACGCCACGCCGAACACCACGCCGAGCATCGTGAGCATCGAGCGGAGCTTGTGAAGAAGCAGGTTCTTCACGCCCAGACGGACCATGCGGGGGACGATGAGTTTCATGGGCTTGGGGCCTGAGGCTTGAGGCTTGGGGGCGGATGCGCGGGGACGCGAGGCTCAGGCTCTTCCTCAAGCCTCCAAGCCTCAAGCCCCAAGCCTACTACGGCCACACCACCACCTCGCGTTCGAGGGGGATCCCGTGTTTTTCCAGGACGACCTGCTGCACGTGGGCGATCAGGTCGAGCACGTCCTTCGCGGCCGCGCCCTTGTGGGCGAAGATGAAGTTGCCGTGCTTCCGGGAGACTTCCGCGCCGCCGATGCGGTGGCCCTTGAGCCCGGCGGTGTCGATGAGCTTGCCCGCCCCCGGGATCGGGTCGCTCTCGTGCTCGTCTCCCGGCCGCCGACGCGGGTTCTTGAACGCGCAGCCGGCGGAGTTCTCATCCATCGGCTGCGTGTTCTTCTTGTACAGGAAGATCTCCTTCACCCGCTTCATCAGGTCGTCCGGGTCCTCGGGGTGGAGCTCGAACTCCACCTCCAGGATGAACGGCGCAACGATGTTGCTCTTGCGGTAGGAGAAGATTAAATCGTCCCGATCCCGGCTGTAGACCTGGCCCGCCTCGGACATGACCTCGACCCGGCGGATGCTGGGCCCGATCTCGCCGTACGCCCCGCCCGCGTTCATCCGCACGGCCCCGCCGACGCTGGCGGGGATCCCCGCCAGCACCTCGAGCCCCGCAAGCCCCTCCCGCGCCGTGTCGAGCACCAGCTTCATCAGGTCCACGCCCGCGCCGGCCGTGACCGCGTTCCCCTCCCGCTTCCACTGCCCGAACGTCGGGTCGTCGAGCTGGACCACCACGCCCTCGACGCCCTCGTCGAGCACGAGCAGGTTCGCGCCGCTGCCCAGGACGTACATCCGCACGCCCCGCTCGTGACACCGCCGGGCCAGCGCCGAGAGCTGCGCGACCGACGCCGGGTGCGCGAGGATCGCCGCGCTGCCGCCGACCCCGTACCACGTCTTCGGCCCCAGCGGGACATCGGTTTCGAAAGGGATATTCAGGCCGTCAAGCACCGCGGGCGTCACCGTTTGCAGCATCCCATCCATGAGGGCGGCGATTGTAGCGGCGACCCGCCCCCCACGCCGAAGCCGCGACCCACGCCGAAGCCGCGACCTGACAGGTCGCGGCTCGGCCGGCCGCGGGGCGGGGGTTGACTGGCTCGTGGCGGGAGGGCAAGGGCGCGGGGCTGGGGGGCGTGAGCGCGTGTCCGGGGGGCGTGAACGCGTGTCCGGGGGGCGTGAACGCGTGTCCGAGCTCTCTGGACACG
>CAZKRE010000330.1:0-2617 GCA_964555075.1 uncultured Phycisphaeraceae bacterium | reverse complement strand
GGCGGCGAGGAAGAGGGCTTCCAGCGGGGTCTCCGCGCGACGGCGGCCGGCCGATGGGGCCGCGGCCGAACCGGCGGCATCGGCGGTCGGCAGCTCGCCGCCCACGATCCGCGCGGCGGTCCGCAGCGCCTTCTGCCGGCGGGCCTGCTCGGCGGGGTCGCAGGTGAACAGGTCGTCCATCCGCCCCTTCGCGCTGCGGAGGTAGCCCAGCTTCGCCGCCGCGTCCACGAACCGGCCGTAGATCCGCGCGATCGACTCCTCCGCCCACAGCCGGGCGTAGGGCGGCGTCTCGGGGTCGTTCGCCAGCCGCGTCAGCCGCGACACCGACGCCTGCACCCGCTGCTGGAACTCGCCCAGCAACTCGTCCGCGAACGTCAGCGACGGCCGCAGCGCCTCCGCCGAACGGATCGCGGCCCGGTCGCGCACCACGGTCCGGTCGCTCACGCGCAGCAGCGCCGCGGTGTCCGCGATCGTGAACCCCTGCCCGAGCAGGTGCGCCACGCACCGCTGCCGGGCCTCGGCCAGCCGCGACGCGTCCAGCCGGCCGTCGCTGAACCGCTGGAGGAGGTCGTAGACCGGCTCCGCCTCACCCGCGGCGTGGACCGCCGCCCCGTGCGCCGCGTCAGGCACCGCGTCAGGCATCGCGTCGGGCACCGCGTCAGGCATCGCATCGGGCGCCGCGCCGGTTCGGATATCGCCATCGCCCGGCTCGCCCGGCGCCTGGCCGTTCGCCTCGCCGTTCGCCGCGGCCACCCCGCCGGCCGCCGGACCCGCCGCCGACGCCACCGCGGCCGCTCCCGTTCCCGTTCCCGTTCCCGTTCCCGTTCCCGTCGGCGCCCATCCCTCGTGCGTCGTCGACATGCCGCCCTCCCCGGTATGAAGAAGCCGGGATTGCCCGCCCGGCACCCGTTCATTATAATGTGAACTGACATGCGGTGTCAACACAAAATGGCGGACCGGGCTGTCGCAACGTGGCGTTTACGCCACCCGCGCGGTCGGCTCGAAGGTCGCCAAGCGATGCGTGCAGCAGGGGTTGCGCACCGATCGCCCCACGCCCCGGCTGTCGCAACGCCAGCGCGTACGCCAAGACGTAACGTGAGTCGCGGCAACCGGTTACGGTTCAATGGGGGCCGGGACGGGAGGGGGTGCGTGGCGGAACGCCTCCGGCCGCGTTCGGCGGCGCCCGGGGCGAGGCGGCGAGCGGGCGCGGGCCTACTCCTCGCCCGGCGGGGCGATCTTCTGCCCCTGCGCTTCCGCCTCCTGCCGCTGCTGCTCGTACCGCCGACGGTTCGTGCGGTTGTCCATCAGGATGTGGACCCGATCCCGGTGGCGGGCGGGGATGGCGGCGTCGACGACCTTCCGCACGTCCCCCATCTGCGTCCGACGCGACAGGTGCGTCAGCACGACGTGTTCCGACGTCGCCTTGTCGAGCAGGTCGACGATGTGGTCCAGGTGCAGGTGCTTGCCGACGTTCGCGCGGGAGCGGTGGCCCGGCTCGGTGAAGGTGCACTCGGTGATGAGGATCTTCGCGGAGAGGACGTCCGGCCGATCGAAGTGCGGGCCCCAGGCGGTGTCGCCCGTGTAGCACACGAGCGGGATCTGCAGGAGCTGCGTGATGTCCTCGCCCTTCTGCTTGAGCTGGACGAGCTGGTCCTGGGGCAGGCCCTGGTATTCGGGCTTGAGCTTGCTCCGCTTCTCGACGACGACGAAGCCCAGCGAGGGCACGGTGTGGCGGGTCTCGAAGGCGCGGAGCACGATGTTGTTCTTGATCGGGTGCTCGGCGTCGGGCGCGAGGGGGACGAGGTTGTAGGGCGTCCGCTGCGCCTCGAGCGGGACCCAGGCGGCCATGAGGTCGTGGATGGGCTGCTCGAGGGCGGGGTGGCAGAGGACGGTGCCGACGCCCATGCCCTGGAAGTTGCGCTGGGAGAAGTAGTAGCTGAGGGCGGCGGCGTGGTCCATGTGGGCGTGGGACAGGCCGACGAAGTTGGAGGTCAGGGCCGCGCGGGGGCAGAGGCCGATGTCGAAGCAGACGTCGAGCTCGGGCACCTGGACGACCGATTGCTCGCCCGCGACGGAGAGCCCCTGGACGCGGTAAGGCGGGAGGTAGAGGAAGCCCAGTTGGGGTCGGCGAGGCGGCTCGGAGGGGATCATGGGTATCGAGGATGCGGCCGTCGGCGAGCGGGAGGAGCGGACGGGCGGCGCCGACGACCCGATCGGGCGTGCCACACGTCGGCGAATCGACCGGTGCGGGAGTCGAACCCGCGGCGCCACGCGGCGCCCCCGCCGCCGGCACGAAAGACGCCCGGGCGGCCACGATCGAACGGGACCCACGCTGGGCCCCGCCGGTGGCAGAAGTATCGCGGGCCGGGCGAGGCCTGTAAAGCGCGGGCCGAACGCCGCGCGAGGGGCGGGTTGAAGGGAGCCGCCCGGTCCCGTAGAATCCGCGGCTCGACAACCCGGTCCCACGCCCTCCTAGCTCAATCGGTAGAGCAGCTGACTCTTAATCAGCGGGTTGAAGGTTCGAGTCCTTCGGGGGGCATTCCATTCTCTCGCAACGGCTTGGATCCCGTTGCAATCCCTGAAACGGCCAACGCTTGCTCTTCTGTGGCGCGCAAGG
>CAZKRE010000329.1:0-2618 GCA_964555075.1 uncultured Phycisphaeraceae bacterium | reverse complement strand
AGCCGCACCGCCAGCACCGGCTCCCGCCAGCGCAGCGCTCCAGCCCTGCCCGCCTCGCGCAGACGCTCCGTCACGCCGCCCCTTCCCCGCCCCGCATCGGCCGCTCTTTCACCACGCGAGCCGGGTTTCCCGCCACGACCACGCCCGGCGGCACATCCTTCGTCACCACCGCCCGCGCACCGACGACGGCGTTGTCGCCGATCGTCACCCCCGGCCCCACGAACGCCTCCGCGCAGACCCAGACGCCGCTCCCGATCGTAATCGGCGGCCGCTGCAGCGGCAGGTGCGGCTGGGTGTAATCGTGCGTCCCGGCGCAGAGTGTCACGTCCTGGGAAACCACCGAGTGGTCCCCGAGCACCACCGGCCCGAGGTTGTAGACCCGCACCCGATCGCCCAGAAAGCTGTGCTCGCCCATGCGGAGCAGCCAGGGGTGCACCACCCGGGTCGAGGCCCGCAGCCGGCTGCTTGCGGCGAGTTCCGCGCCGAAGCGTTGCAGCAGCCACCGCCGCCAACCGTAAGCGCGGGGCAGCGGCAGGCGCCAAAGCGTCCGCTCCACCAGCCCCCAGGCGATGCGGCGTGCGTATTCGGATCGCGAATAGGGGAACGCGGCGGTCCGGTCCAGACGTTGAAACACGCCGGCCGCCTCGCCTTGGGCTTGTTCGTCAGCGGGAAGCAACGGTGGTCTCCGGGGAGGAGCCTGCGGCACGCTTTTCCGGCCGCGGCGCGTTCAGCCCCTCGAGGACCCGATCGAACCGCGGCAGGGTCACGGCGTCCGAGTAAGCCGCTTCGAAGGCCCCTCGTGCCCTCGTCGCCATTTCCTGCCGCCGCGCCGGGTCGCGCATCAGGTCCCGGATGAAGGCGACGACCGCCGCGGCGTCGCCGTGCCGCGCACTGACGCCGCAGGCGTGCTGACCGATCGCATCATCCACGTTGCTGCGAGCGGGGCCGACGTAGATCACGGGAAGGCCCATCGCAAGGTTGGCGTGCAGCTTGCTCGGGCTCATGACACCCAGTGACTCGTCGCGGAGCGTGATGAGCGCGGCGTCGGCCGAGGCCATCAGTGCCGGCGTCCGCTCCTTGTCGATATAGGGGTGCAGCACGACGTTCATAAGCCCGCGTTCCGCAACCCCGGCCTCGATCTCACGCCAACGCGAGCCGCCGCCGACGAAGAGAAACGTCACCGGTTCGTCCCGCAACGCCGCCGCCGCCTCAAGGACCGTCTCAAAGGCGTGCCCGTAGCCCGTGTTGCCCAGGTACAAGAGCACGAAGCGGCCCTCGCCGCCGTCGGGGAGCGGGCTCCACGGCTCCGAACCGGCACCCGGTGGAAACAGCGCGAGGTCCTCCCAGTTCGGGATGATCGTCGTCGGCAGCGCCGTACCCTTGGGCTCGTACGCGTCCTTCAGCAGCGTCACCATCGCGGTGTCGAGGCAGACCAGGTGGTCCACCCGCCGGAAGAGCGCGCGGTTCATCGCCCGCAGGAGCCGGCTGATCGGGCCGCCGGGCCGGATGACGCCGGTCCGCTCCGCCACCTCCGGGTAGCAGTCCATGTTCCACAGCACCAGCCGGCAACCCGGGTGCAATAGTTTGTGCAGCACCGCGGCCCAAGCGATGAACGGCGGCGTCGTCAGCGACACGATCACGTCCTGCCGGGGCAGCGTCAGCATCCGCCACGCGGCCGCGACGTAGAAGCACCCGTAGTCGATCAGCCGCCGGAGCTTGCTCCCCTTGCCCAGCTGCGGCGTCCACACCCGCCGTACCCGCGGGTTCTCGCCGTCGCCGCCCACGTCGCCCGCGGCGGCGACGTAGCCGCCGCGACTCGTAACCACGGTCACCGCGTCCCCACGTGTCGCTCGATGCTCCGCCAGCGACGCCGTCAGGTGCGCCGTTGGGCTCACGTCGGGGCGGTAGAACTGGTTGAGGATCGTCAGCCGCATCAGTCCCGCTGCGCTTCACGCATGACCCGCACCATCTCCTCGACAATCTGGTCCAGGCTGTACGTCAGCCCCCACGCCGGGTAATGATCGGAAAAGTGGGACAGGTCCGAGTAGTAGCAGATGTGGTCGCCGACCCGGTTCTGGTCGCTGTACGTCAGCCGCGGCCGCTTGCCGCCGCTGTGCCCCGCGATGAGGTCCACGCACTCGAGCAGGCTCGCGGCGTTGCCCTTGCCCCCGCCGAGGTTGTAGACCTCGCCCGGCCGCGGGGCCTGCGCGAAGTGCCAGAACGCGTTGATCACGTCGTGGCTGTGGATCTGGTCGCGGACCTGCTTACCCTTGTATCCGAAGATCGTGTACTCCCCCTCCCGCAGCGCCACCTGCACCAGGTAGCTGAGGAACCCGTGCAGCTCGACCCCCGAGTGGTGCGGGCCGGTCAGGCAGCCCCCGCGGAAGACGCCGGTCTTCATGCCGAAGTACCGGCCGTACTCCTGCGTCAGCACGTCCGCGGCGACCTTGGAGGCGCCGAACAGCGAGTGGAGGCACCGGTCGATCGGGAACGACTCGGCGATGCCATTGGCCAGCGCCGGATCGTCGTAGTCGTACCGGGTCTCCAGTTCCTTGAGCGGAACGTGGTTCGGCCCGTCGCCGTAGACCTTGTTGGTGCTCATGAAGATGAACACCGCC
>CAZKRE010000328.1:0-2630 GCA_964555075.1 uncultured Phycisphaeraceae bacterium | reverse complement strand
AAGACGCACCCGCCCGACTTCGTGGGGTCGCTCGACCAGTGCCTGGCGAGCCCGCTGACGAAGCTGATGTTCCTGGCCCCGCCGGCGGTGATGGCGGGGGTGCGGGAGACGGTGCGGGCGGAGTTCGGGGCCGAGTGCGCGCTGTTCATCAGCGACGACTACCTGCTGCAGGTGTGCCACCCGGCGGTGGAGAAGTGGGTCGGCGTGGCGTGGGTCGCGCGGCACTACGGCATCGAGTCGAGCGAGGTGGTCGCCATCGGGGACGCGCCGAACGACGCGGCGCTGCTCAAGTGGGCGGGGCTGGGGGTGGCGGTGGGCAACGCCTGGCCGCAGACGCGGGAGGCGGCGGACGTGGTCGTCGCGTCGAACGACGAGGACGGCGTGGCGGAGGCGCTCGAGCGGTACGTGCTGTCGTGAGGGGGCTCCGGGGGACTCCGGAGGGTTCCGGGGGCACGGCTTGCCCTTCGGGTCAAGCCGTGGCACCCCGGTCTTGCGCGTTGAGGGACGCTCCGGCTGCGCATCCGGGGGCGGGAGGCGGGGTTGGCGGGGTACACTCGCGGGCCATGACGGATCGGCAGCCGGTGACAGCGTGGGAGGCCGCCATCGCCATCCTCCGGCGGTTGCGGGAGGCGGGGCACGTGGCGTACCTGGCGGGGGGCTGCGTCCGCGATGCGCTTTTGGGCCTGGAGCCGACGGACTACGACGTCGCGACGGACGCGACGCCGGACGTGGTGCGCCGGCTCTTCCGGCGGTCGCGGTACGTGGGGGAGGCGTTTGGTGTCGTGCTCGTGCGGCTGGGGAGGCAGGAGGTGGAGGTCGCGACGTTCCGCACCGAGTCGGGCTACCACGACGGCCGGCACCCCGACCACGTGGCCTTCTCCGACGCCCGCCATGATGCGAGCCGGCGGGACTTCACGATCAACGGGCTGTTCGCGGACCCGCTGGAGGGGAGGGGAACCGATGGCGATAAGCCATCAGCGATCAGGGGGGAGGGGGGGGAGGGGGCGGAGGAGGGGGGGGCGTTCGCGCTGGCTCATGGCCATCCGCTGATCGCTTCCTCGCGGGTCATCGACTATGTCGACGGCCTCCCGGACCTGCGGGCGGGCGTGGTGCGGGCCATCGGCGACGCGGATGCGCGGTTCGCGGAGGACTACCTGCGGATGCTGCGGGCGGCGCGGTTCGCGGCGCGGCTGGGGTTCGAGGTGGAGGCGGCGACGGCGGCGGCGATCCGGCGGCGGGCGACGGACCTGGGGCGGATCAGCCGGGAGCGGATCGGGATGGAGGTCGTGGCGATGATGCGGCCGCCGGTGACGCCGGCGAGGGTGGGGGAGGCGCGGGCGCGGGCGGTGGAGCTGATGCAGGCGCTGGGGCTGGACGGGGTGGTGCTGAAGGAGGAGCGCCGGGACCGGCCGACGGCGACGCTGCGGGCGCTGGCGGCGGACGCGGGGCTGGGGGCGGCGATGGCGGCGTGGGTGCTCGATCGGTACGCCGATCCGGCGTCGCCGGGGGACGTGGAGCGGTTCGTGGCGGCGGACGGGGCGGGGCGGGTGGAACGGTGGCGTGCGGCGCTGTGCCTGAGCAACGGCGAGCGGGACGACGTGCGGGGGGTGCTGTCGCTGGTGGCGCGGGCGCTGGGTTGGGGGTTGCTGGGCGTGGCG
Source organism: uncultured Phycisphaeraceae bacterium (assembly GCA_964555075.1). GTDB lineage: Bacteria > Planctomycetota > Phycisphaerae > Phycisphaerales > Phycisphaeraceae > CAZKRE01. The sequence continues at coordinate 972 of CAZKRE010000328.1, read as the reverse complement.
GGGCGGAAGCGGCTGCTCGCGGAACCGCGGTGGGGGGAGGCTCGTAAGGTGCTCGATGCCCTGCCGGGGGAGGCGGCGGCGGGGCGGGTGGCGGCGTTGGAGGCGGAGGCGGCCCCGCTCGTGGCGGAGGGCGTGGCGCCGGCGCCGCTGATCGATGGGAGCGACCTGATCGCCGCGGGATTGCGACCCGGGCCCGCGTTTGGCCGATGGCTGGAGGGGGTGTACGACGCCCAGCTCGAGGGGCGCGTCACCACCCGCGAAGAGGCCCTGGCCTGGGTAGCGGCCGAGTCGCGCGGCGAGTAGGCTGTTCCACCCGCGGGGCGGGAGGATCGAGGCGCCGGTCCCGGGCCCGGATGCGGCCCGTGGCGTCTCCCCGGTTCCCCCGGTTTCCCCCGGTTCGCCGGCTCCCCCCGGCTCAACCCGCAGCTCAGAACCCGAAAGACGAAACCCACGCCGCATGGAAGAGTGGATCTGGCAAGTCGGTGAGCACGCACCCTACTGGGTGATCGTCGGGGTCCTGCTCATCAGCGGCTTCGGCGTCCCGATCCCCGAGGACCTGCCGATCCTCGCGGGCGGCTATCTCGCGGGCCAGGGGGTGGTCAACCCCTGGATCATGCTCCCCGCCATCTTTCTCGCGATCGTCGGCGCGGACGGGATGGTGTTCTGGCTCGGCCGGCGGTACGGGCACCACATCCCGAGGCTCCCCCTGCTGAGGCGGTTCCTCACCGAGCCGCGGCTAGCGAAGACCGAGGCAATGCTCCACCGGCACGGGGGGAAGTTCATCTTCATGGCCCGGTTCATGCCCGGGATCCGCACCGCCGCGTTCTTCACCGCCGGGGTATTCAAGGTGCCGTACTGGAAGTTCTTCGTATACGACGGGGCCGCGGCGCTGCTGAGCGTGCCGGCGATCTTCCTGCTCGCCTACTTCCTCGCGGACCAGATCGACCGGGTGAAGGAGATGGTCGCGGAGGG
>CAZKRE010000327.1:0-2639 GCA_964555075.1 uncultured Phycisphaeraceae bacterium | reverse complement strand
GCGGCGATTTCCGCTGTTATGCAGCTTGAATGTTGGCGGACTCGCGACGTTGCGGGAGGGGTCGGCTATCCTGTAGGCTCTCAAAGCCCTCGCGCCTAGGAGGATCCGCTCTGGTGAGGATAATCAGGAAAATGAGCCGGATCCGATCGTTGCTCTTCGCCAGCAGCCTCCTCCTGATCCCATCGATGCTCTCGGCAGACGGCACAACGAACAATCCTCCTGTCGCCCCCGCTCGCGGAACCGATACAGGCAACGCCAACTGGTCCACGAACCCTGGAGTCAAGCCCTTGACACCCAGCGACTGGCTCTTTCCCGATATCCCGCAACGGCTTGAGCTATGCGTCGAGGTCGAAGCATCGGCCGGTCGCCGCGGCCCCACCCCCTTCGCCATCGAGGGCTTCACCCTTCGCGAACCGGGTCGTCGCAGCGCCGGCCGACCCGACGACCTGCGGCTCGTACAGGTTGACGGGAGGGGCGGCCGGTTCCCTTTGATGTCGGCCGAGGCGAGCCGGACGCGTGGCTGGTGCCGTGCCGCTTCGATGCCGATCACGCGGGGAACGCGCTGCCGGGAGCATCGCCAAGCGGTCGGCTGGTGTTCCTCGTGCAACCTGCGCCGCGTACGCAGCGGTTCCACCTCTACCTGGGCGCAAGTCGCGGTGGACAGCCGGGGGCGGCTGGGAACGGCCTGATCGGCGACGGGGACCCCTTGCGCCAGACGCTTGGCCGGCTCGCGGTAAGCGGGCAGTCCCGCCCCGTGTGGTATGGCGACCGCCTGTTCGGCATGCGGGCGCTGGTCGTTGCCGCGGCATACGACACCGGCGTCCACGTGTTCGAAGACGTGGGCGAGTCCGACGATGGCGAGCCACTCTTCGAGGCCCGCGGCAGGCTGCGCGACGCACGCGGCGAACTCATCGCCGGCATCCCGACCTTCCACGACCTCGACGGCGACGGGCGGCTCGACCTCGTGGCCGGCCGACAGGATGGCACGATCATCTGGTACGGCAACACGGGTTCGAACGAACAGCCCGTCTTCGCGGCCCCCGAACCGCTGCAAGACGAGGCCGGCGAACCACTGACGATCCGGCCCTTTCTCGAAGGCGAGTACCGCGAGATCCGCTGGGCCGATGGCCGGCTCAATCCCAACTACCCCCGCATGCGGATCGTCAACACGCACGGCCACGCGGAAAACCTCGTAAGCACGCCGCTGTTCGTCGACTGGACCGGCAGCGGCCGGCACGATCTGTTGGTGGGGACGCCCGGCGGGTTTCTCCTCCACTTTGAGCGTGGCCAACGAGGTTTTCGGAAGGGGCGCTTCGTCACCGGACCCGATGGCGAGCGGCTGCGCAGCGCGGGTTACCCCTCCCTGGTCAACGCCGGCGTCGGCGGCCGCGCCGGGATCCTCAGCGGTGGATACCACGGCGGTGTCCGCTTCCTGCGCTTCGTCAAGTACAGGAACGGAGCGCCCATCCTCGACGAGTGCCCACCGCTGCCAGTCGACCGGGACGTCGAGTACTCCTTCCCCCTCGTCTGCCAGATGCGCGGACGGTCCACCCTGCTGGTCGGCAACTATTACGGCGAGGTGAAGTGGTGCCGGTTCGACCGCGACGACGACGGCTCGCCGACCGCGACTCGGGGGGGCTGGCTGAACATGGCCTCCGCGCCGGTCGCCCGGCACATGCCCCTCGCCCAGTACGTCGACCTCGACGGCGACGGCCAGCGTGATCTCGTCAGTGGGGACGTGAAGGGCGGCGTCTACTTCTACCGCAACGTCCGCACGAACCGGAACCCGCTGTTCGCTCCCCTCGTCCAGATTCACGATGAAGCCGGCCCCATCCGCTTCGTTGGCGGCCCCGATCCGCTCACGCCGGACGACGGCTACTCGAAGGTGATCGCGTACGACCTGACGGGCAACGGGTTCAAGGACCTGCTCGTCGGCACGGGGCTGGGTCGCATCATGCTCGTGGAGCATCGGGGGCTGGATGCCCAGGGGGTTCCGAGGTTCGCTCCGCCGCGAGTCCTGCGGGATGTGGCGGGAAATGAGGTCCGCTCGCACCACATGTCGTCGCCGCTCGTCGCCGACTGGGATGGCGACGGCGTGCCCGACCTGATCGTCGGCGGCCAGAAGAACGTGCACGCGTTCCCGGATGACGACCCCGACCCGCACTCGCAGGTCCGCTGGTACCGCGGCCGCCGCACGCCCGAGGGGCTCGTGTTCGAGCCCTATGTCCCGCTGGAGGCGCAAGGCGATCGTGATCTGGCCTACCGGCCGATCATTTCGGCGGTGACCGAACACGCGGGCCGGCGGGTCCTGCATGTCGGCCAGCAACGCTTCATCCAAATGGACCCGACGCGGCCGCACCGCATCGAACCGCTGGACCACGAGCCACCACGGCGAGTGGCGGGGGCGGAACGCGTGATCGCCGCCTACCACACGATCGGCGAGCTGGGACCTTCCGACCCGTGGGTGGTGCAAGGCAGTTGTACCGGCTGGATCTACGCCTTCCGCCAGTCGTTTCTGGACGGCGGCTACGCTCGCGGGCGCTTCCGGATCGGTGTGAGCGCGACGGAACGGAACAGCGACGAGGGCTGGCTCCACGTCGCCCCGCCGCGGGCGGCGGCGCCCATGCCTCCCGTCACGG
>CAZKRE010000326.1:0-2646 GCA_964555075.1 uncultured Phycisphaeraceae bacterium | reverse complement strand
CGGCCGCGCGGGTGCTCATGAGGTATTGCAGGTTGTCGAAGATCGGCTGCATCCACGCGGAGAGTTTCTCGTCCTTGTCGCCGGGGAGGTAGCCGATGTCGCGGCCCATGGGCATGATCGGCCGGGCGACGAGCAGCTTGTCGTACCGGCTCTCGGTGAACACCTTCTGCATGCCCGCGGCGATGGCCAGCAGCGTCTTGCCCGTGCCCGCGGTGCCCAGCAGCGTGACGAGCTTGATCTCGTCGTCGAGCAGCAGGTCCAGCGCCATCGTCTGCTGCACGTTGCGGGCCATGATGCCGAAGACCGGCTTGCGCGGGCCGTGGATCGGGATCAGGTGCTCCGTGTCCGCCAGCCGCCGCGCGAGCCCGGTGTGCGACTCGTCGCCCACGTTCTTGAGGACGACGAACTGGTTCGCGGAGAGCGACACGTGCGCCGGCTTCTCCGGCGTCGAAAGCGGGTCGATCAGGTAGTCCCGCAGCGCGGCCATCTCGAGCTGCTTCTCCTCGTAGAGCTGATCGATGAGTTCGCCCGGCACGCTGGCGGGCGTGTAGCCGCTGTAAAGCCGGTCGGCGTCGACCTTCTGGGCCTGGAAGTCCTCCGTCGGGATGCCCAGCGCATCGGACTTGAGCCGGACGTTGATGTCCTTGGTGATGAGGATCGCCCGCTCGCCCCGCTCGCGGAGCGCCCACGCGACGCCGATGATGCGGTGGTCTGGCGAGTCCTCGCGGATGGCGGGGGGGCGGTTCTGGTCGCCGAGCTCGACGCGGATCACGCCGCCGTCGTCGTTCCAGCGGATGCCCTCGTCGAGCCGGCCCTTCCCGCGGAGCGCGTCGAGCTGCCGGATGACCTCGCGGGCGTTGCGGGCGACGTCGTCGTTGCCCTTCTTGAACTTGTCGAGCTCCTCGAGCACCGCGAAGGGGATGATGACCTGATTGTCGTCGAACATGAACAGGCTGCTGGGATTGTGCAGCAGGACGTTGGTGTCGAGGACGAAGTGCTTCACCCCCTTGTCGGGAGCGGCGCCGTCCGTGGGCGTGGCTTGATCCTGGCGACCGGCCGGGTTGGAAGCATGGGTCATCGAGCGGGAACTCCGTCGGGGTCATCCGCCCGCGGCGCGGGCGCGGCCACATCGTACCGCGCGCCCGGGCCCCCGCCCGCGGCGCGGCGTCAGGCGCCGGCAGGCGCCGCCAGCCCCAGCTTCGCGCGGACGTGCGCCATCACCCGCTCCAGGTCCGCCGGCAGCACGTCGAACCGCTCCTCCCGCTCGTACAGGTCCGCCAGCGCCGCGGGCAGGACCGGCCGCTCGCCCGTCGCCTGGAACACCGCGTCCGGGAACTTCGCCGGGTGGGCCGTGCCCAGCACCACCATCGGCGCGTCGTCCGCCGGCTGCTCCCGCGCCGCGGCCACGCCCACCGCCGTGTGCGGGTCGATCTGGAACCCGGTCTGGTCGTACACGTCGCGGATCGTCGCCAGCGTCTGGTCCTCGTCGACCCGCCCGGCCCCGAAAACCGCGCGGATCCGCGCCAGCGCCTCCGGCGACAACCGGAACCGCTTCGCCGTCGCCAGGTCCGTCATCAGCTTCGTCACCTGCGCCGCGTCCCGGTCGTACACCTCGAACAGCAGCCGCTCGAAGTTGCTCGACACCTGGATGTCCATCGACGGGCTGATCGTCGGCTCGACGCCCCGCAGGTCGTGCTCCCCGGTCATCAGCGCGCGGGCGAGGATGTCGTTGCGGTTGGTGGCGATGACGAGCTGCCGGATCGGCACGCCCATCCGACGCGCAACGTAGCCCGCGTACACGTCGCCGAAGTTCCCCGTCGGCACGGTGAAGCTCACCTCGCGCCCGCTGCTGGGGTAGGCCCCCAGCATCGCCGCCGCCGTGACGTAGTAGACCACCTGCGGCAACACCCGCGCCCAGTTGATCGAGTTCACCCCCGACAGCCCGACCTCGTCGCGGAAGTGCGCGTGGTTGAAGAGGCCCTTCAGCAGCGCCTGGCAGTCGTCGAACGTCCCCTCGATCGCGAGGTTGTGCACGTTGGGCGCCAGCACGCTGGTCATCTGCCGCCGCTGCACCTCGCTGGTGCGGCCGTGCGGGTGCATGATGAAGATCGTCGCCTGCTTCCGCCCGCGGAAGGCCTCGATGGCCGCGCTGCCCGTGTCGCCCGACGTCGCGCCGACCACGGTGATCCGCTGCTGCCGCTTGGCCAGGACGTGGTCGTACAGGCGGGCGAGCACCTGCATCGCCACGTCCTTGAACGCGAGCGTCGGGCCGTGGTAGAGCTCGAGCAGCCACTCGTCCGGCCCGATCTGGAAGAGGGGCGCGACGCTGTGGTGCCGGAACGTGCGATACGCCTGCGACACGATCTCGCGGAGCACCCGCTCCTCGATCGCGTCGCCCACGAACGGCCGCATGACCCGCAGCGCCACTTCGGCATAGGGCATGCCCGCGAACGACCGCAGGTCCGCCTCCGTCAGCCGCGGCCACTCCGCCGGCACGTACAGCCCGCCGTCGCGGGCCAGGCCCTCGAGCAGCACGTCGTTGAACCCAAGCTCCGGGGCGCGGCCCCGCGTACTGACGTAACGCACCGTCCGTTCCTTTACACCAAGCGGTGACCGATCTTACCGATTCAGCGCCGCATGGTCCGG
>CAZKRE010000325.1:0-2651 GCA_964555075.1 uncultured Phycisphaeraceae bacterium | reverse complement strand
CCAAGGATCTGCACCGACGACGTCCGATTGGACACATCACACGACTCCTTGTTGAGGCTCAGCCACCGAGTCCCGAACGACCAAAGACGGTTTGACGCTGATCTGGTAGTAGAGCTCCCGCGGCGCCTCCCGCGGCGGCTGCTGGACGATGGACGCGGCGAGGCGGCCCATCTCCCGGAAGTCCTGGGCTACCGTGGTCAAAGGCACCTCGAAGTACTGGCTGCGATCGATGTTGTCGAAGCCGACCAGCGAGATGTCGTCGGGCACGCGCACCCCCCGCTGCTTGAGCTGTTCGTAGACGTCGAATGCGTAGAGGTCGTTGGCGACGAACAGCGCGGTCGGCCGGCGGCGGCAGTCGAGGATCGCGTCGACGACGCGGCCCAGGTCGCCCGGAACGGCGGGGTCGAAGGACCAGAGCGACTCCTGCGTGAGAGGCAGGCCGCTGGCGAGCATCTCCTGGACGAAGCCCACCTGCCGGTTCTCCAGGCTGGGCAAGCCGGAAGTCTGCCGGGTCAGATAGGCGATATCCCGGTGGCCCCGGTCCACGAGGTGCCGGACCATCTGCTGGGCGCCGAAGGCATTGTCCGTGCCGACGTAGTCGCACTCGAAGTCCTTGCTGTGGTTGTCGAGCAGGACAAACCGGACCCCGTCGCGCATCAGCCGCTGCAGGCGGCGGTCGCCCTCGTCGGAACGGCAGTACCAGATGATCGCGGCATCGACGGACGCGTCAGCCAGCGATGCGATCTCCGCGATGTAGTCGGCTTCGGAGTAGTAGAAGCGGGTGGCGACGTCCTTGCCGTGCTTGTTGAGCTCGTTGCACATCCCCTCGTAGCCGGAGGAGACGTAGACATCGCCCCGCACCCGGGCTCCGGAGGCGAGGTACTTCACCAGTTTCCGCGAGGATGCCACGCCGGAGGGGTTTCGTCTCGGCTCCACCACGAATGTCCCGCTCCCCCGACGCCGCTCGACCAGGCCGTGCGCGTGCAGGCGGGTCAGGGCGCGGTTCACGGTGACCCGGCTGACCCGGTACTTCTGCTCCAGTTCGCGTTCCGACGGCAGTTTCGCCCCGGGCGCATACGCCCCGGCGGCGATCTCGTCGTGAATCTTGCGGCTGATGGATTCCGCCAGTTGCGTCATGTTCGGCCGCTCAAGGTAATACCAGTTGGAAGCCAATCCTCCGATACTGATATACCACTTCGGGACCACTTCCGCAAGAGCTTCACAAGTTTTTTCGCGTGCACGGATACCCGCCCTTCCCAGCAGGAGGCGGGTGAGCGGCTGGCCCATCGCGGTCTCTAAGTTGGGGGGGGGTCGGCGAGATGTGGTATTACCAATTTAAGTTGGGTACACTGGATCCGTCCTCGCGATAGAGCAGGTACCCAGAAACCGAGACAGGTACGATTCTTGATGAACCTCCGACGGGCCCACTACATCCTCAGCAGCCACTGGGACCGCGAGTGGTACCAGGCGTTCCAGGACTTCCGGTACCGGCTGTGCGGGCTGCTCGACCACGTCATCGCCGGGCTCGAAGACGGCCGGCTCGTCGGACCCTTCACGACCGACGGTCAGGCGATCGTGCTCGAGGACTACCTGGAGGTCTATCCCCAGAGGCGGGCGCAGGTCGAGCGGTTGGCGAGGGAGCGCAAACTGGTCATCGGGCCCTGGTACGTCCTGCCGGACGAGGCGCTGGTGAGCGGTGAGTCGCTGGTGCGGAACCTCCGGCTGGGCCGGCAAGTCGCACGCGATTTCGGCGCCACCCCCTCTGACGCGGGCTTTGTCTGCGATCTCTTCGGGCACGTAAGCCAGTTGCCGCAGATCCTCGCGGGCTTCGGGATCCGATCCGGATTCGTGTGGCGCGGCATCAACCACGTTGGCGCCCGGCTCGTCCGCTGGCGCGGAGCGGACGGGACGGAGATGCTGTGCTACCGATTTGGGATGAACGGGTACTGCCGATACGCGGGCGAAGCGCGGCAGGCGTCGCGGCCGAACGACCTCTATCAGCCGGATAGCCCACGGAGCGATGCGGAACTGGAGCAGCATCTGTCGGCGCTCATCGGCCGCGAGGCCGCGGAGGTGCCGCACGGCCCCCTGCTGCTCTTCGACGGCGGGGATCACCAGGGGTGGGACGAACAGGCGTACGGCGTGCTCCGCCGGCGGATGGCGGAGCCGGTCGATGGCATCGAGGTGATCCACAGCTCGCTCGACGAGTACCTCGCGGAGCTGCGGGAATACGCGGACAAGGCCGAGGTCGTTCTCGAGGGGGAGCTGCGAGAGCCGGGGCTGCACGGCGTCGATCGCGACACGCAGTGGTTGATCTCCGGCGTCCTCTCCAGCCGCGTTCCGCTGAAGCAAGCCAACGCCCGCTGCCAGACGCTCTTGTGCCACTGGGCCGAGCCCGTAAGCCTCCTGGCGCACACGATCCTGGGCGATGCTTATCCGAGGGGCTTCCTGGACGTCGCCTGGCGGTGGCTGCTGCAGAACCACCCCCACGACTCGATCTGCGGCTGCAGCATCGACCGCGTCCACCAGGACATGGCCTACCGCTTCAGCCAGTGCGAGCAGATCGGCGAGCGGCTCACCACGGAAGCGCTCACCGCCCTGGCCGCCCACGTCGAGGGCGAGCCCGGGGGGGACGAGCTCCGCGTCGTCGT
>CAZKRE010000324.1:0-2667 GCA_964555075.1 uncultured Phycisphaeraceae bacterium | reverse complement strand
GAGCATGCTGCGCACACCATGCCAACTTGCGGTTGACGGTGTCGAAGGCGCCCACCGAAGGTTCCAAGAAGTTTGTGAAGTCATCGATAGTGACGCGATCATTGGATATGCGAAGGCACTTCGATGCAAGCTCTTCCTGGAGAGCCGGCAGTTTGTCCGCATAGATGTATGCCGAGGCATACGACTCTACGAGATGATCGAAATGTTCCCAGTTCACGCCTGGCATGGGTTCAATCCACCTTCGGCAGCACCAGCCCCGACTGGTCCTGGTACTTCCCGCCCTTGTCCGCGTAGCTGGTCGCGCAGACCCGGTCCGCCTTGAGGAAGATCATCTGGGCGATCCCCTCGTTGGCGTAGATCTTCGCCGGCAGGGGGGTGGTGTTGCTGATCTCGATCGTCACCTTGCCCCGCCACTCCGGCTCCAGCGGCGTCACGTTCACGATGATCCCGCACCGCGCGTAGGTGCTCTTGCCCACGCAGATCACCAGGATGTCCCGCGGGATCTCGAACGTCTCCACCGTCTCGCACAGCGCGAACGAGTTCGGCGGGATGATCACGTGGTCCTTGCCCGTCACCGCGGTGTCCACGGTCACGAAGTTGCGGTCGTCGAACTTCTTGGGGTCCACGATCGACGCGCCCCCGTCGGTCGGGGCGTTCGTGAAGATCTTGAACAGCGTCCCCACCCGCACGTCGTACCCGTACGACGACACGCCGTAGCTGACCTTGCCGGCCCGCTTGACGCTGTCTTCGAACGGCTCGATCGGGATGAGCTCGCGGATCTGGGTGTCGCAGAGAACGGCCATGGCGGTTCCGGTTTCCGAGGTCGTGGGTTTGCGATTTCGGCGGGCACGACACCGCGCGCCTCACAAGCGTGGGCGGGGGCGCGTCCCGTCGTCCTGTTACGAATCCTGCGCCCCCGGCGTCCTGCCAGGGGTGACGTGGTCGGCGTGGCGAGCGAGAGGCCCGGATCGGGCTCCTCCAGAACCGCCGAGCCCGCCGGGGCTCCCGGTTCCTCACCGCCGACGAGACATCCTAATACCATATCTTGTGGAGGCAAGCCCCGGCTTGACTATTTGTGGTGGGGTTCCTGTCGTTACGCGCGCAAGCCCCAGATTCACACGGCCTTAGCCAAGTTCGCGAGTTTTCCACCCCCCGACCCCCCGTCAGCAGCCGACACGCCCGCGACAAGTTGTCCACATTCCCCCGTTAGCCGCGGCCCTTGGGCCGCGCGGGCGCAGGACCATCCGGCGGTTTCGCGCGGAGCAAGCCCCTAACCCGGAGCGCGGAGCAAGCTCCGCGGCTAACCGGAGCGCGGGGGGCGGGGTTTGGGCGGGCGGACGCCGGGGCCGCGGCGGGCGAGGAAGAACTCCCGCAGCACCGCGACGCACGCGTCCGCCATCACGCCGGGCACCACCTCCAGCCGGTGGTTGAACCGGCTGTCCGTGCAGAGTTCGTAGAGCGTATCCACGCACCCCATCTTTGGGTCGGGCGCCCCATAGACGACCCGGGCCATCCGGCTGTTGACCAGGGCCCCCGCACACATGGGGCAGGGCTCGAGCGTGACCGCGATCGAGAGCCCGTCGAGCCGCCAGGTCCCGACCCGCCGGGCGGCCTCCCGGAGGGCGAGGATCTCGGCGTGGGCGGTGGGGTCGGCGTCGGTCTCCCGCAGGTTGTGCGCGGTCGCGAGGACCGTCCCCGCCGGGTCGTAGATCACGCAGCCGATGGGCACCTCGCCGACGAGCGCGGCCTCGCGGGCCGCGTCGAGCGCGCGGCCCATCATCGCGAGGTCCAGCTCGGTCGCGGTCGCGGCGGGCGGCTTCGGCGAGGGGGGGGCCACGACAGCAGTGTAGCCGACCGGCGGCCGATGTAAAATAAATGAAGAACATCGGCTTGACGATCACCTGAAATGCATTAACATGGGCCGGTCCGCATGCTTGTCGCGTACCCGCCTCCGGAATGAGCCGGACCGTACACCGCCCGAGGCCCCTATGCGGATCGTCTGCGCCCCCGACAGCTTCAAGGAATCGCTCACCGCCCGGGAGGGGGCCGGCGCGATGGCGCGCGGCATCCGGGCGGCGCTCGGGGCGGGGGCGGAGATCGACTGCTGCCCCATCGCCGACGGCGGCGAGGGCACGGTCGACGCCCTGGTGGCCGCGACCGGCGGGGCGTTCCGCACCACCCGTGTCGCCGGGCCGCTGCCCGGCATGGCCGTCGACGCACGGTGGGGCCTCCTCGGCTCGGACGGGCCGCTCACGGCCGTCGTGGAGATGGCCGAGGCGTCCGGCCTGCACCTCGTCCCCCGCGACCGCCGCGACCCCGAGAAGACCACCACCCGCGGCACCGGCGAGCTCCTCCGCGCCGCCCTCGACGCCGGGGCGCGGCGGATCATCCTCGGCATCGGCGGCAGCGCTACGACCGACGGCGGCGTCGGCGCGGCGCAGGCGCTGGGGGTGCGGTTCTTCGATGGCCCTGGCGAGGAACTCGCGAGCCCCGCCCCCGGCGCGAGCCTGCACCGCATCGCCCGCATCGACACCACGCGGCGCGACCCGCGGCTCAACGACGTCGAGCTGCTCATCGCCTGCGACGTGACGAACCCGCTCACCGGCCCCCGCGGCGCCGCGGCGGTCTACGGCCCGCAGAAGGGCGCGACGCCGGAACAGGTCGAGC
>CAZKRE010000323.1:1486-2668 GCA_964555075.1 uncultured Phycisphaeraceae bacterium | reverse complement strand
GAGCCGCAGCGGGCACAGCCTGCGGCAGCAATGACCGCGGCCTCGGGCAACTTTGGCGAGTGACCCCGAGGCCGCGGTGGGAGACCTGGTTATGACAGCCACTACACGATTCATCTTACGCGAGCTTGCGAACGACCCGCACCTCGACGCCGGCACGTTCCTGCGTCTGCACGACCTGGCGGTGGAGTTGGCGGGCATGCAGGAGCCGCAGCGCGAGGCGGCGCTCCACGAGGTCGCCGTCGAGGCCCGGCGGCAGGCGGACGATCGAGAGGCGGCGTTCGCTGCCCACACGCTCATGCTCGAAGCGGCGGCGCGTGAGATGGCGGCCGCGTAGTCACGCCTGGAGCCGCCCTACACCCTGTATCGAATCAACGTTCCCGGAGACACACCATGAGAAAGACCGACAGCATCCGCATCTACATCGCGTCCGAAGCTTTCACCCTCGCGTTCGATGCGAACGAGGCCAACTTGGGCACCATCGACGTCGAACTACGTCGGATCATCATCAGCACCCAATGCCCTCCCGACTGCCTTCTCGAAGTCGTGCTGAAGCTGGCCTATCGCGGCTGGTACACCCTCGGCCTTCGAGCTCGCTCACCCGAGGAGAGGGCTGCCCAGTTCTCCATGATCGGCGGCAGCGTCCTCAAGAGCATCCTGCGGCACGGTGGCTATCGGGGGCTGCGTCGGGCACAGCGGGCGGCACAGGCACGGGCGGCGCTGATATCAACACCGCGCGTCCAGGCCGCGTGAGCCTCCCACCCAAACGCCCTCCGTCCGTTCCGCCTGGTCGCGTCGCTGCCGCGCGCGTTCGTTCTTCCGCCGCGCCACCTGATCCATCGCGTTGCGGACCTCGTCCCACCACGCCAACGGCGCACCGATCATGCAGCAGATGAGGATCACGGTCACGGCGTCGAGGCCGATGTGATCGCAGAACCAAGCGGCTCCGCCCATCACCAGCAGGGCCGTCGCCATCTGGACCGTGACCCGAACAAAGATCGGCCTCGCCTCGCCCACGGTCAGCTCGTCGCCATCCATCGCGTGTCTCCTTCGCTGGTGCTATCCGATCTTCGCGACCACCTCGAGCGCGCGGGCCTGGTCGGCCTCGGCGTAGATGGCCGTCGTGTCGCCGCTGGTGTGCCCGAGGATGACTTGGGCCGCTTCGATCCCGAACTCCCGGCGGAT
>CAZKRE010000323.1:0-1386 GCA_964555075.1 uncultured Phycisphaeraceae bacterium | reverse complement strand
CTCACCGGGTCGGGCGCCGCTGGCGAGCTGCAGCTCGATCAGCGCCTGAACCTGTCGGCTCACGTGCGGCGTAATCGCCTCGACGTGGGGCAGGGGCACGGGCCGCACCTTCCGCCCCTCGCGGACCTTCAGCTCGCCGGCCCGGAGCCCCTCGACGGTGGCGAGGGCCTGGTAGACCGGTACGGGGATCAGCTGCTGGGACGCCACCCACTTGAAGATGTGCTTGATGCGGGCCACATGCTTGTTCACGGTCGAGCGGGAGAGCGGGCGTCGGATCTTCACGCCGTCGGCATCCCTCTGCTCCTTCCCGAACTCGCCGGCGATGAGGCGGCGGCGGAGCGTCTGCAGAGCGACGGGCCCGAACTCTTGGACCGGCATCCGGCTGTAGAGCTTCCGCAGCGGGCGGAGGGCCTGCCGGATGTTGTCCACGGTCGTGGTGGGGGAGCCGTCCGCTTTGCGGTAGCGCTCCTGCGCCCACCGCAGGTACCGCAGCATGACGTGGGCAACAGTGAGAGTGGAGGCGGGCGTCGGGCTTGGCGGCAGCTCACCGCCTTGGGCTTCCCACTCGGCGAGGAGCCGGTGATACCGCTGGCGGCTGTCGGCGGTGCCGTGTCTGCCGAGGTAGACGTCCTTCCCGCGGAGGGTGACGACGGCTTGTCCGGTGGGTTTGTGGAGCCGGTAGGAGGGGGCTTCTTGCGCGGCATGGGGTGCTCCTGAAAACAAATCCGGTAGGACTACCGGGTTTCCAGCCGCACCACCCCGAGGGGCGGGTCCGCTTAAAGCAAGCGATCGGCTCTGCTTATGTCAATGGGCGATACAGGGCTCGAACCTGTGACCTCACCCGTGTGAAGAAGCCGGGGGCATGCCTAAAACGCGGTTAGCAGCGTAACAACGCGGTTTTGCCACGTCAATGTTGTACGGGATTTCGTGCCAATCCACCGGGAATCCGGTACGTACTGCCGTTTGGCTAACCGAGTGGGGGCTCTCGACTTTAGCCGCCCGGCATCAGCTCGCAACGGCGTCGGGCTTGCGCTGCTGAACCCAGCCCTCGAACGCGGCCCTGAACAGGTCTTCGGGGGAAAGTCCCGCGACCTCCGCGAGCTGCATCATCTGCTGGACGGTCATCTGCTGCGTACCGCGCAACAGGTTGCCGACGGTGACGTGCGAGACGCCCATCTCCTCGGCGATCGAGCGCTGGGTGTGAGCGTACTCCAGTGCATCGCGCAGTTCCTCGGTGATCCTCGTGGCCCATTCGGCGGGGGTGATGTTCTCCATGCACTCATGGTAAGCTATGATTACCAGAAGTCAAGGGGGAGTTATGAAATCACGGGCAGCGACACCTTCGGCCAGTAGCCAAACGGGCAGTCCTCCTTCACGTCCCGGGCC
>CAZKRE010000322.1:0-2678 GCA_964555075.1 uncultured Phycisphaeraceae bacterium | reverse complement strand
GCTTCCTCCCCCCGACGAAGAAGAATCAATGGTGGCTCCTGCCCGGCGAGATCCCCATGGAGTGGGATGAGATCGCAAAGCGGAACGAGAAACAGGACGTCTACTTCGGCGCCAACCCGCGCGAGGGGCGCGGCGGCACGGCCGCATCCGTCGCCGAGTGCCGGTGCGTCTTCGCCGACTTCGACGATACCGCCGTCCCCGACGCGACGGCGAAGATCGCCGCGGCCGGCCTGCCCGAGCCCACCGTCGTCGTGAACAGCGGCCACGGCGTTCACACCTACTGGCGGCTCGAGGAGCCGATCAAGCCGGAGGAGTTCACGCTCGTTCAGATGCAACTTGTGGCGGCGCTCGGGAGCGACCCCAAGGTGAAGGACCCGCCGCGAATCATGCGGCTGCCGTTCACCCGGCACGTCAAGAAGAAGAGCGGCAAGGTGTGCGAGGTCGTCGTCAACCGTCACACCGTCCACGACCTCGAGAACATCGTGATGAGGCTGCCCCTCCCCCCGGAGCGGGAGGCGGGCGAGCGGCTCGAGCCCATGCCCGAGGGCGCGATGGCCGAGCTCCCCGCCTGGGCGAACCGCTTTCTCGTCTCCGGCACCGGGCAGGGCGACCGCAACGCCACGGCGTTCAACGTGGCCTGCGCGATGAAGGGGGCGGGGTGGCCCCAGGCGGAGGCGGAGCGTCGCATCGGAGCCGCCGGCGCGTCATGCGTCCCGCCCATGGACCCGGAGGAGGTCGCGGCCGCCGTGCGGAGCGCGTACGGCAAGGAACGGACCCCAGCGGCCGCGAGCGTCGAGTCGCTCCCCATCGCCACCGCATGGCAGCAGCGGGAGTGGCTCGAGCCCCAGGCGACGGCGCCCCGCCCCGTCAATGGGGAAGAGGGCGGCGTGCTCCAGGTCGGCGAGCGGATCAAGCCGGTAGTCGGCGGACGGCTCGGGTTTCTGTCCAACGTGATCGAGTCCAACGACAAAGAGGGCAAGCCGATCCTGTTCCTCAAGCCCATCGCCAGCATCGTCGCGGAGCTCAAGGACGCGGGGGGGGGCGGCCCCCGGGGGGGGGGGGGGGGGGTGTTCGTGCCCGGCGACCAGCCGGAGCCGGGCGAGCTCCCCGCGGCAACGTCCGTGCGGACCATCGCCAAGCCCGACGAGCTCTTCGCATGGCTGCACACCCGCGCGGAAACGTACTGGGTGGACCGTCAGTGCGTCGACCCCACGGACGGCGGGGGGCGAACCCCGGTGAAGCGCAACGAGCTCTTCGAGCACGTCCGCGAGACGATCGCTCCCGCCTACGAAGCGACGGAGGTCCTGCCGCACGAGCCCCCGGCCGAGCGGACCTGGTACGCCCCGTGCGTCCTCCCCCGCGGCGACCGGTCGATCCTGCAACGGTTCGTCGAACGGCTCAACTGGGATACCGCCATTGACCGCGACCTCATGCTCGCCGCGCTCCTGACACCGTTCTGGGGCGGCCCCAAGGGGCAACGGCCGGCGTTCGTGTTCCAGAGCCGGTACGGGGCGGGGTCCGGCAAGACCACGACGGCCACGCTCATCGCCGACATCTCGGGCGGGTACATCGGCATGGGGCACGGTGAGGACGCGGAGCAGTTCACGCGGCGGCTCCTGTCCGACTCGGGCCTCGCGCGGCGGTGCGTCCTCATCGACAACGTCAAGGGCAAGATGGACGTCGCCGGCGTCGAAGCCCTCATCACCGCCCCGGAGATCAGCGGGCACCGGCTCTACTTCGGGCACGCCACACGCCCGAACCGCCTGACGTGGATGCTCACGGCGAACCACCCCCAGCTATCGCATGACCTGGCGGAGCGATCCGTGCCGATCAACGTCGGCGCCCAGAAGGCGGACGCGGCCTTCATCGTCGAGATGCACGACTTCATCACGGCGAACAGGTCGCGGCTCGTCGCCGCGGCGCTCGACACCCTCGCCGGCGAGGATCGGTGCACCATCGAACCCCACAACCGGGACCGGTGGGCGCGGTGGCAGGCCGCGATCCTTCAGAAGCTCGAGACGGGCAACGAGATCGCCGCGGAGGTGATCCGCCGGCGGAGCGACATGGACGCCGACCAGGACGACGTCGCCGAGATCGCCGCCGTCGCTCGAGCCCTCATCCGCCATGAGGGGCACGACCCCGACACCGTGAAGGCGTTCATGTCGCGACGCGCCCTCGCCGACGCCGTCGTGCAGTGGCAGGGCGAAGCCGACTCCATGGGGCGGCGGAAGACCATCAGCTACATCACCAACCGACTCGGGGCGGGGCACCTGTCGCCGCTGCGGAGCACGAAGTATTCGGGTGAACGCGGTTTTGCGTGGATCGGGCCGGCCTGCATCGACGCCGATCGGTTCGCGGTGGTCGTCGACCAGAAGCCCGAGACGTTTCGCAACGACCAGGTCCGCGACGAGCTCGGCACGAACGAGGACGAGGCGTAAGTGCCCCAAGAGGGGGGCTAAGTGCCCCAAGTGCCCCTAAGAGTGCCCCACGGAAGGGGCTGAGAACAAAGGACTTAACTACTTAGGGGCACTTAGGGCACTTCTTCTTAAGAGTTATAGGGCAAGTAAGTAAGTAGGTAAGGAAAAGAGAATGTACGAAGCTAGGAACTTATTTTTAGAAGTGCCCCAGGTGCCCCAAGTGCCCCGAGCGGGGGCACGGGCCACCGATCCCGCCCCGTC
>CAZKRE010000321.1:0-2693 GCA_964555075.1 uncultured Phycisphaeraceae bacterium | reverse complement strand
AGCACCGCCGCCTCCTCCGGCTCGAGGTGGTGCGCCTCGGGGTTGCGGATCGCGCGCATCGCGGTTTCCATCGCCGGGCGGAGCGAGTGGTCCTGGTAGGCCTCGAAGATGACGGGGTGGATGTAGTACTTGCGGCAGGTCGCGGGCGTGTTGCCGAGTTCCGCGGCGGTCGTCTTCACCGCCGTCACGAGGTTCTGCTGGCACTCGCGGTCGTCGGTCGGGTCCTCGAGCGAACAGAGCACGACGGCGGCGATGACCGTTCCGCCCCACGTGCGGAAGTCCTTCGCGGTGAAGTCGTCGCCCGTGAGTTCGCGGATGTAGTCGTTGACCTCGGCGGAATCGACGCGTCGCGTCTCGCCGCCCTCGTCGAGGTACTTGAAGAGCTCGTAACCGGGCAGGTCGGAGCACTTCTCCATCGCCTTCGCGAGCTTGAGGTCCTGGATCCCGATCTCGCGTTCTTTGCCGCTCTTGCCGACGAAGGAGAGTCGCACCTGGGCCCCGTTGATGTCCAGGTGCTTGCGACGGAGGGTGGTGAGGCCGTAGTGGCCGTTGTCGCGGGCGTAGGCGTCGTTGCCGATGCGGATATGGGTGCGGTCGAGCAGGCGGAGGCAGACCGCCAGCGCCTTCTCGCGCGAGCTGCACCGGCCCTTGAGGTCGTGCTCCACCCGCTCACGGACCTTCGGCAGCGCGGCGCCGAAGTCGGCGAGGCGGCCGTACTTCGTCTGGTCCCGCATCGCCCGGAACTTCTCGTGGTAGCGGTACTGCTTCCGACCGCGGGCGTCGCGGCCGGTGGCCTGGAGGTGGCCGGAGGGGTGGGGGCAGATCCAGACGCGTTCCCAGGCGGGGGGGATGACGAGGTTTTCGATCCGCTCCAGGGCGTCCGGGTCGGTGATCGCCCGGCCGTCGCTGTCGAGGTATCTGAACCGGCCGTTTGTGCGGACGCGCGACCAGCCGGGTCGGCTGTCGTCGTAATAGCGGAGCCCGGCTTCCTTCGCGGCGTCCCGGGTCTCCTGCTCGAGGGTGGTGGTCATGCGGGGAACGATAGGCGGGGCGCGGCGCGGGAGGCCGCTTGCGGCTTCGCGGACGCGCGGGCCGGGGACAGCAGGGGGTAGGACAGTCTTGGGAGAAGGGGCGGTCTCGCGAAGCCGCGAGCGGCGGGGGCGGGCGATCCCGGGGGGCTCCGCGTTCGTATGATCCATCCGCATGGATGCGTCTCCCGCACCCCATCCCGCCCCCGGACACGAGTCCCGTTCCGACCGCCTCAAGCGGCTGAACGAGAAGGCCCGGCGACTCCCGAAGGAGCCGGGGGTCTATCTCATGAAGGATGCCGCGGGGGTGGTGATCTACGTCGGCAAGGCGGCCTCGCTGCCCGACCGGGTGTCGAGTTACTTCGTGCCCTCGGCGGACCTGGGGCTCAAGAAGCAGCCGATGCTCGACGTCGTGCGGGACTTCGACTACATCTGCTGCGAGGGGGAGTGGGAGGCCCTGCTCACCGAGAACCGGCTGATCAAGGACCTGCACCCGAAGTTCAACGCCCGCCTCACCGACGACAAGACCTTCCCGTACCTGGTCATCACGCTGCGGGACGAGTTCCCCGGCGTCTACATCACCCGCGAACCCAACGCCCCGGAGTACAAGGGGGCGCGGGTGCTCGGCCCGTTCACGAGCGTCTACGCGCTGCGGGAGAGCATCCAGCTCATGCAGAAGGCGTTCAAGTTCCGCACCTGCCACCTCGAGATCCACGAGCCGGACCCGGAACACGCCGCCCCTGAGGAGCCCGGCGACGAAGGGGCGGGTGCCGCTCCGCGCACGCTCAAAGCGTCCGGGGGCGATCCCCGCCGGTTCTTCCGCCCCTGCCTGCTCTATCCCATCAACCAATGCACCGCGCCCTGCGCCGCGAAGATCAGCCGCGAGGCGTACCGGGCGGACATCGACCGGTTCGTCCGGTTCCTCGAGAGCAAGCGGAGCGTGATGCTGCGGGAGATGAAGGCGGAGATGGAGGCGGCGTCGGCGAGCCTGGAGTTCGAGCGGGCGGCGGCGATCCGCGACCAGATGAAGGCGATCCAGAAGCTCAGCGAGCGGGGCGAGACGGGCGCCGGCTGGCAGCCGGAGGCGGAGGCGTTCTACCACGACCCGAAGAAGGGGACCGAGTCGCTGCAGCGGACGCTGGGGCTCGACGAGGCGATCCGCTGCATCGAGGCGATCGACATCGCGCACCTGCAGGGCGGGGAGACGGTGGGCTCGAAGGTGTGCTTCATCGACGGCCGACCGCTCAAGAACCTCTACCGGCGGTACCGGATCAAGACGGTGGCGGGGGGGAACGACGACTACGCGAGCATCCGCGAGGTGGTCTCCCGGCGGTACCGCGAAGCGGGGGAGGGCCACGAGCTGTACCCGGACGTCATCCTGATCGACGGCGGGCTCGGCCAGCTCCACGCGGCGCAGGAGGCGCTGGCGCAGTTCCCGGTGAAGCCGCCCATGGTGATCTCGCTGGCGAAGAAGGAGGAGCTCATCTACACGCAGGCGCGGGCGGAGCCGATCAAGCTGGGTCGCGAGAACCCGGGTCTGAAGCTGTGCCAGGCCATCCGGGATGAGGCCCACCGCTTCGCGCAGCACTACCACCACATCCTGCGACGGAAGAAGGTGGTGGGCAAGTGATCGCCCGCGCGGGTCGTCCCGGCCGGGTGCCGCGG
>CAZKRE010000320.1:0-2710 GCA_964555075.1 uncultured Phycisphaeraceae bacterium | reverse complement strand
GCGGAGGGCCGCGAGGGCGACCAGCATCACCGTCGCCGCGGCCGGCTCCGGGACCACCACACCGTTCAGCACGACATCGGGCCCGATCCGCGTGACCTCGTTGTTGGCGTTGCCCGTGCTGACCAGGAACAACCGAAAGGTGATCGATCCGGAAACGCCTTGGAATGTGGGACTGGGGAACGTGAGCGACTCCGCCGTCATCGTCGTCCCGGTCACGCCGGTGCGTTCCACAAACCCGATATCGGTGGCAAAGCTGTCGAGGCTGCTGCGGAGGTGGATCGCGAAGTAATCGTCCGCTTCCGCGTTATCGGAGCCAAATCCGAACTGCAGGGACGCGAGATTCAGCGACAAGCCCTCCGCCGCGGTCACCGTAAACTCACCGGCGATCTCGTTCTGGACCGAACTCTCAATGGTGTGGGCGGCGGGGGTATTGCCGTTGAGGTAGTGGGTCTTCGAAGTCGATGAGATCGCTCCGCCTAAAGGAACGTAATCCGAAGCGATGACATCGGGGGCAACGATGGTTGGCGGAGCCTTCCCCGCAGTGGGGGTCAGGTCAAAGCTCACGATGATGACATCGGCGGCTGCGCTCTGGGCGCAAGCAAACACGGCAGCGGAGACGCACAGGGTTGGAACGATGAAGCCGGAAGCGGGGAAGCGATTCACAAGACCATCCTTTCTGTAACGTGTATAACTGGCAAATGGGTGAAGATGATCATGGCCTATCGGTGAAAACGCCATCCCGCGACACCGAGGCCGGGAAGGCGGACCTGCATGGCGCCGTCGGTCACCGCTTGCGAGAGCGATTCGTCGAACAGCGACTCCGCGCGGAGCGGTTCCAGGGGGAAGTTCTTCACTTCGACCTCGATCGGGTCGTTGGCCGAGTTCACCAGGATGAGATAGCGCTTGTCCTCCAGCGCGACATCGAACAGGGCGACGCTGGGGTAGAGGAGGTCGTGGCCGAGCGCCGCACCAAACTTGTCTGCCAGCATGAGCCGCGGCGGCCCCTCGGTGACCTCGATCCGCAGGTCGTGCCGAGGCGTGCCGAACAGGAACAGACGTTCCAGCCCCAGCGAGCCCCGTAGCTCTCGCGTGACCTTGGCGTAGGCCTCGTAGTAGGCCTTGCGGGCGGTGAAGTTCGCCCGCGGCCGCAACGAGAAGATCATCGCGCCCCGCGCCCCGCTGACGAGACCCAAGTACATATCGTGGCGGGCCCAGCGGTCCAGGTCGGCAAGCTGATCCGGCTCGGGCTGGCGAAACATCTCGGGCACCACCACGGCGATGCGATCGGGCCGGTCCGACTGGCGGATCGCCTCGACCTGCTGCTCGATCGACCACCGCATCCAGACGCGATTCTCGGTGTGTCCGGAGTAGTTGACATAGGAGCCCTTAGCCGAGAGGTCCTGGAAGTCGAGAGTCTTGCCGAGCCCGGCCGCGGTGCGGTGCCCCGGCTCGTACATAAAGGCCGGCCGGTGCAGCGGGTCGCCCTGCCGGACGAGTTCGTAGATCGATTTGAGATACCCGATCTCGACCTGCCTCCAGTAGCGCAGCTCTTCCGGGCGCAGGTTCCACCACGCGATCGTGGGTTCGTCCGCGACGGCCGCTAACTGGGCCTGGACCTCCCTCTTGAAAGCTTCCAGGTCCGGGTTGTCGGCTCGCAGATCCTTCTTGCCCACGCCAATCGAGTAGATGCACTTGAGCCCCACGCTCTTCGCGTCTTCGATGGCCCGGTCGTTGAGCTCGTACTGCGGGCCGATCAGGGTGAACCCGTCCCGCTTGATCATGCGGAGCAGTTCCAGCCGGCTCGGGGCCAGCTCGTCCACGTCGCCCGCCTCATCCGACCGCATCCCGGCGCCCACGGAGTAGAGCGACAACCCCATCGTCTGCCCCTGGGGATAGATACCGTCCACGGGCAGGTGCTCGACGTCCACCGGAGCCGGCGCGAAGAAGCTCTCGAGGCTCGGGCGGGGCGCGTCGGCCGGAGGCTCCGAGACGGACGCCGGCGTGGCGGCCGGTCGGGGTGACGACGCCGCGAGGGCTGTGTCGCTGCGGCGGACCCGGCCGTCGTACACCAAGTGATCCCCGCCGCGGAGTTCGACCCAGTCGAGGGTGATGCGGTCGCGGTCCGTCGGCTGGCCTTGGCCGTAGCCCCACCGCAGCGCGAGGCTCGCCTCCTCCTCTCGCCAGGCCTTGTGATTGGCGACGAAGATCGCGTAGGTCTCAAAATCGGGCCCCAACCGGGACTCGCCCCGGGGATCGGCGGCGGTGCGCTGGCTGTTGACCAGCAACGTCGCGGGGACCGGGCCCTCATGCTTGGCCCGGGCCAGCATCCACTGGAAGCCGCGGCTCTCGACGGGGCCGAGTTTGCCGACCACCGGCGCTGCGTAGGCGCCGTCCGCCACGACTGTTAGCGTGCCTTGTGTGCTCTTGTCGAGAACGCGGGTTGCGTGCCACGTGCCCGTGACGGGCGAGGGGTCCCCATCGCTGAAGTCCCATCGCAGCACCCCGCTTTCGGGCGGGCTTGCCGGCGTCGAAACGAGGGCGATCTCCGGGCTGTTGCGGACCACCTCATCGGCGACCGTCTCGAACCGGAGCAGGAAGGTCTGGCGTCTCCCGGCCTTGATCGTCGCCGGAACGGCGAACCGCAGCTCGCACTCCAGGGGCTTGTCGTGCTCGATAGGGTGCCATCTATGAGCAAGCCTTTGTCAAGCGT
>CAZKRE010000319.1:0-2717 GCA_964555075.1 uncultured Phycisphaeraceae bacterium | reverse complement strand
GCGCCGCCAAGGAGACGCCCAGCCCGGTGAGCACCGCCCGCCACCGCGAGTCGGTCATCGACCGCATCACCTCCGGCAGCCGGGCGCCCAGCAAACGGTCCAAGCCCTTACGCAGGAACCGCGCCCCGAACAGGATCAGTGCAACAGCGCCCAGAATGTGGTTTGGGCAATCACTACCCCACCTCGCCGGTATCGGCCGAGCAGGATCGATCCACATACCTGCTCATTGCGTCGAGCATACGAGTGCGAACGCCCCGGTGCGATGAGGAGGACCAGAGGTTGTGTCGCTCGTGGGGGTCACTGGCCAGGTCGAAGAGTTGCCCCTGGAGCGGGCCGAACAGCGAGTCGGGGCGCGGGTGGTAGACATTGAGCTTGTATCGCTCGTCGCGGAGCATCGTGCCGTGGACCGGCGGGTCGTGGTCCCGGCCGCTGTTGCGGTAGGCGGTGACGACTTGCGTGCGGGCGGCGGTCCGGTCGCCGGCCATCAGCGCGAGCAGGTCCCGGGCGTCGGGCATGCCGGGGGTGAGGGCGCCCGTGTCGATCCCGGCGGCGCGGAGCAGGGTCGCGGCGACATCGTAGAGCTGAGTCAGTTCGTCAACACGCCGGCCGGGGGGGATCGAGCCGGGCCACCGCATCAGCAGCGGGACCCGCGTCACGGCGTCGTAGAACCCCGCGCCCTTGGTGAACATGCGGTGGTCCCCAAGCATGTCGCCGTGGTCGGAGGTGAACACGACCAGCGTGTCGTCGGCGAGCCCGAGCGATTCCAGCTCGGCGAGCACCCGCCCCACCGCGTCGTCGATCAGCGCGACCGAGGCGTAGTACCCCCGCCGCAGCCGGCGGAGACGGTCCGGCGCGTAAGGGTCGTCGCCGGCGGCGGCACACTCCGGCGTGCAGCACAGCGACGTCAATCGCCGGCCGTAGGCGTGCTCGTCCCGCAGCGCATCGGGCAGCGCGTCGAGCCGTTCGTCCAAGGCGACGGGGGCGGGCACGCGACCCGGGTCGACCCGCTGTTCCAGGCCGGCGGGGTGGTCGTCGTATGGGTTGTGCGGATCGAACACGCTCATCGTCGCGAAGAACGGCCGGCCATCGTTGGCCCCGCGGATAAACGCGATGGTCCGGTCGGCGGCCCAGCGGGTGGGGTGGCAGGCTTCCGGGATGTGGCCGACGCCCCGGCCGAGCCGGTGCATCCGCTGGTACAGGGCGGGGTCCTTCGACTCGAGCCAGCGGGCATAGGCCTGCATCGGCACGTCCATGAAGGCGGATCCCTCGGAGCACCATTCGTAGACGTCGAAGCCGTCGTGGGGGTGGCGGTGGTGGGCCTCGTGGGCGTTGGCGCTGACGCTGAGCTTGCCGATCAGGCCCGTGCGGTAGCCGGCGGCGCGGAGCCGGTCGGGGAACAGGACGTGCTGATCGCCGAGGCGGCTGTTCAGTCGATGCGCGTCGTGCTGCGCCAGCGGCCGGCCGGTCATCAGGCTGGCGCGGGAGGGGGTGCAGATCGTGCTGGCGGCGTAGGAGCAATCGAAGCTCACACCAGCCCCGGCGAGCCGATCGAGATTCGGTGTCAGACCGGCGGGCCCGCCGCAGCAGCTCAGCGCATCGCGGCGGAGCTGGTCGGCCATGATCAGCAGGATGTTCGGCAGTCGACCGGGCATCGCCCCCCCCTACGCCCCGCCCCCGGAAGGCTGCGCCTCGGAAAGCTGGCCCGCGGCAGGCTCACCTCCGGCAGGCTCGCCCGCCGACCGGGCGTCGACCGACACGGGGTACACCGGCTCGGGCACCGCGTCGTCGCCCTCGGCTACGCCCGGCACCGGCACCGTGATCGGCTCGAGGCTCATTCGCCCGGGACTCAACTGGAGCCAGCGGTACCCGAACGGTCGGTGGCAGCAGCTGGCCACGTCGAACAGGTGCCAATCGCCCTCAACCTCGTAGCGGTCGTTGTGCGTGTGCCCGCCGAGGTAGACGCCGGTCCCCCGGTGCGGGGCGACCGCCTCCCAGAACACGCTCGTGTCGAGGTACTGCGGCCGGATTGGGTGATGGCCCATCACCAGCAGCGGGCCGGTCGCTTCGCTTGCGACGTCGTGGAGGAACCGGGCCTCCGCCGGCGTGAGGACGGCGCTCGGATCGCTCGGGCTCAGCTCGCGCACGGTGTCGAGCACCACCACGTCCCACCCCGCCACATGCCACCACTGCCGGCGGACGCACGGCAGGGTGTCGCGCGCGAACCCCGCCTTGTCGATGTGCTCCACATCGTGGTTGCCCAGGAACTGCAGCGCCGGCACCGCCAGCCCGCCGTGGAGGTCGACGAACCGCTCGCGGACCGCGTCGGTCCCCTCGTGGGTAAGATCGCCCATCCAGATCACCAGGTCCGGGCGGCGGCGGGCGACGTCGGCGATCACCGCCTCGGTGATGATGGCGTTCTCGGCCAGACGCATGCCGCAGTGCGTCCGGTCCAGCAGGCTCACGTGCGGGTCGGCGATCAGGGCAATCTTCATGAGGCATTTCCAAATCAAACGGTCAGGCACGGACTTCGGATTCGGCGATCGATTCATCGTCGAGTTGACGGAGGCGCTGCTCGAGTTGCGCGCGCTGCGGTTCGCGGAAACGGTGGAACGGCTCGGCCATGAAATCACTGCAGACACCGCGGCAGGCTAAAGCGCTCTTAAGGCCTTTGATGATCGACGAGCCGTGGCTGCCAATCTCGTATACGGCCCTGCCCA
>CAZKRE010000318.1:0-2722 GCA_964555075.1 uncultured Phycisphaeraceae bacterium | reverse complement strand
GTTCCCCGCCGAGGATGTGCGGCGCATGGTCACGGGCGCGACGGAGATCTTCCGCCGGGTGGATCCCTCGCTGGCCGAGGATTTCGCTGCGCTGAAGTTCGGCCCGAACCTCGACCTCGACAGCCGCAAGGGCAAGCGGGCCGGCGGCTTCCAGAGCTCACTGACCGAGAGCCGCCAGCCTTTCATCTTCATGAACGCCGCGGGCCTTCAGCGCGACGTGGACACGCTGCTGCACGAGGGCGGCCACGCGTTTCATTACATGTGGGCCAGCCGCGCCGAGCCGCTGGTGTTCCTGCAACACGCGCCCATCGAGTTCTGCGAGGTCGCCTCCATGGCGATGGAGCTCATGGGCTGCGACCACTACGGCGTGTTCTATGAGAAGGAGGAACAAGCCGCCCGCGCCAAACGCAAGCAACTCGAAGGCATCCTCCGCTTCTTCCCCTGGATGGCCACCATCGACATGTTCCAGCACTGGCTCTACACCAACCCCGGCCACGACACCGCCGCTCGCACCGAGGCATGGAAAGCCATCAGCGGCCGCTTCACCAGTTCGGTCCTCGACTGGTCGGGTTACGACGACGCCTTCGCCGCGCGCTGGCACGCCCAGCTCCACCTGTTCCACATCCCCTTCTACTACGTCGAATACGGCATCGCGCAGCTCGGGGCCCTGCAACTCTGGCTCAAATACAAAGAGAATCCCGAGAAAGCCCTCGCCGGCTACCGCCGCGGCCTGACCCTCGGCGGCACCCGCCCGCTGCCCGAGCTTTTCGAAGGCGCCGGCGTGAAGTTCGACTTCACCCGCGCCACGCTCGAACCGCTCATCAACAAGGTCACCGAAGAACTCGACGCCCTGCCGGCGTGAGGGTGCGACCCGGCATCCATGTGAAAGGAAGCCCACGCCGCCGCGGCGTGGGCTCCTTCGATCACTTCGATTACTCAGCGCCCTTGCTCTTGCTGCGGGCCAGCATCTTGGCGGTGTTGCGGGCCGCCTCATCGAGCAGCGACTCCACATCCTCGTAGCGGCCGTCTTCCTTGATCCGCGAGGACTTGAGCAGCTCGCCGCTGGCGCCGTTTTCCAGCGACATCTCCGCCTTGAACTTCGCCTTGGTGCGGCCGGTCCAGTAGTTGAAGTGTGGCCTGCTGTAGTCATACACCTGCCCACGCACCACCACCTCGTCCGCCCGGCCCAGCGGAGCGTCCGCCACGCGGACCTGCTCGAACACGTCCTCGTAGCGGTCGGTCAGTTGATCCTCGATCTCGTCCACGATCTCCTCGCCCGCATCCGCCTCGGTGGAATTGTCGGTCAGGTTCGTGAAGGGGATCAGCGTCACCACGTTGTACGCGCTCAAGTCCACCCGATCCTCCAGGTCGCCGGTATAGGCCGGCCAGGCGGCACGGGCCGCCTCCACCTTCGCATCGTCCGAATCACCGTCGGCGTCGGCCTTCTTGTCGCTCTTGTCGCTTTGGTCGACGTCCTTGCTCCCGCCGCTGGAGCAGGCCGCGGTCATCAGGGCAAGAGCGAGCAGGAGGGCGGCATTCTTGAGCAGGTCACGCATGATCGGATTCCTTGAAAGGGCGGCGGGGGAGATGTTCCCCCTCCTGAGACAACATAAATGAAAACGGCGGCCTCCGTGGAGGCCGCCGCTATGATTTTCTCACCCGGCCGTTTTGTCAAACGGCCGGGATGCAAGATCGCCCCGGGGTCGGGCAGCCCCGCATCGGCATGCGAGGCCGCGACACATTCAGGATCGGCTGCGCGAAGGATTCTCGTCGTCGTCCTCGTCTTCCTCCTCCTCGTCGGCATCCTCCCAATCTCCCTCGTCGCCCTCTTCTTCCTCGTCTTCTTCGTCCTCATCCTCATCCGCCTCCTCGCCGCTGTCTTCGCCCTCATCACCCGCGGCCTCGACCTGGACCGCGTCGTCGCCGTCCTCGTCGTCGGTGTCGAGATCTTCATCCTCATCCGACTCGGATGCCTCAACCTCGACGTCCGACTCCATGCCCCCGGATCCGCCCGCTGAACCGCCCAAAGCCGGGGGATAGCTATCCCCCGGCTTTCCGGGGGCACCTCCGGAAGCAGCGGCCGGGGCGGCGGCGGCGTCCTGGGCCATCATCTCCTTCATCGCCTCCCATTCCTCGGGGCTGATGAGCACCTCGCGGGCCTGGGCCGTCTTGTGGTGGCCGAGGATGCCCGAGGCTTCCATCAGCTCGATCATGCGCGACGCGCGGGCGTAGCCGATCGTCAGCCGGCGCTGGAGCAGCGACACCGAGCCGCGGCCGGTCTCCAGCACCACCAGCACCGCGTCGTTGAACAGCTCGTCACGCTCCTCATCCAGCGCGGAGGCATCGGCCGAACGGATCTGCACGAGCTGCGGCTCGAAGTTCTGCTGGCTGACGGTCTTGAGGAACTTGACCGACTTGCGGATCTCGCTGTCGTCCACCAGCGTGCCCTGGGCGCGGATCAGCTCGCTGCTGCGCGGCGAGAGGAACAGCATGTCGCCGTGACCCATCAGCAGCTCGCCGCCCTTGGAATCCAGCACGATGCGCGAGTCCATGCCCGAGGCGACCTTCATGCACACGCGCGACGGCATGTTGGACTTGATCAGGCCCGTCACCACGTTGGCCTGCGGCCGCTGGGTGGCGAGGATCAGGTGGATGCCCACCGCGCGGGCCTTCTGCGCGATGCGGACGATCGATCCCTCGACCTCCTTGTTGGTCATCATCA
>CAZKRE010000317.1:0-2735 GCA_964555075.1 uncultured Phycisphaeraceae bacterium | reverse complement strand
ACGTGATACGCGGTGCCGTAGGACACGAGATACCTGGTGAGAGAAGTCCCCAGCTTCAACGCTCCGCCCGTCCAGCGCGCGCCGAAACGTGATGACGGAGGGGGGCTCAAAGTCCCGACCGCAAGCGGGCGGCCTGCCCGGTAGAGAGGGTCCCCCGACCCGCCGGTCGGCAGGCTCATCGACAAGCCTCGACAAAGCCGCGGGTCACGCGAACACCTGCCCGGCGAAGCGCTCGAACTCCGGACGCCGGTCGGACACGGCACTTTCGAAGCGCTCCGGATCCCACAACTCGATCCGATCGATCACACCCACGAGCAGCGCCGACTGCTTGAGCCCGATCCGGTCCAGAAGC
Organism: uncultured Phycisphaeraceae bacterium; assembly: GCA_964555075.1. Taxonomy (GTDB): domain Bacteria; phylum Planctomycetota; class Phycisphaerae; order Phycisphaerales; family Phycisphaeraceae; genus CAZKRE01. Next base: position 2,383 of record CAZKRE010000317.1, on the reverse strand, counting down.
CGCTGCGGGATCAGGATCCGGCCCTGCTTGTCGGGAACCACCTCGGCCGCACTCGCCGTCACCCCCAGCACGTAGGGCCGTGACTCGGGCTGGCGGCGCAGAAGCTCGATCAGCCTCGTCTCGACCTCCGACCAGGTGGATTCCGGATATAGCGTAAGCGCGCCGTCATGGACCTGTACGACGACGAGCGGCCCCTCGGTCACACCTCGACGGAACGATGCGGGCAGGCTGAGCCTCCCCTTCTCGTCCACCTGATGCACATAGCTCCCGAGAAAGCCGCTCATGACCCCCGCTTGGGCGTTTTAGTCCTAAACTCCCCACTCTTCCCCACTTCACCCCACCTCGTCCCAATAGTACGCGAGGATCGGACCAAGTCAAGGGATTTGAAATGGCGCCGGACTGGGGGTAGAGAAGGCTTCGGGCGATCTTCGGTGGAGCAGCTCCGGGCAACGGGGTCGAGGTCGCCCGCTGCCCGAACTTGTGCGCAGGATGGGAGTTACAGCGGTGGATCCTGGCGGAGGGTCGACCAGCGTCCCGGCGTGCGATTCCAGAGGGAGGCGGCGGAGGAGCAGGCTTGCGGCGGCGTCAGAAATGGTGGCTGTACGGGCATCTGGGATAAAGACAAAACCGCCCCCGGCGCTCGTGCGCCGGGGGCGGTTCCTTTCCCGAACCGGAGTATCGCTCCGGCAGAAAAGCTTATCCTGCGATCTGCCGGTTGTAGTTCAGCAGCGCCTCGATGCCGGGGAGCACTGCAGCGGACTGCTCCGCCGGAAGCGTCTGAGCAACCGGAAGCGCACGCTCCAGAAGGCCGACGATCTCGCGGGCCGGAGCGACCTGACGGGCCGTCTGGTTCTGCTGCTGGATCGCATTCGCCTGCTGATAGAGCGAATAGACCATGATCGTCGCGGCATTCTGCTTCAGAGGACCATCCGCGAAGGCGTGCGCCGGCTCCGCGAAGGTCGCGGCGCGGGCGAAGTCCTGCGCGGTGTAGGCCGTGTTCGCGAGGTTGAACAGGATCTGGGAGACCTGCTGACCCTGACCAGCCTGGGCCGCGGCAGTGAAGTCCGCGAGAGCCTCATCCGTCTGGCCGAGCTCCAGCAGGCTCTGCCCGCGGGCGAGACGTGCACCCTGTGCATTCGCGTCCGCTGCGATGACGCGGTTCAGCGCGTCGATGGCCTCCTGATGCCGGCCGGCGGCACGGAGAGCGTTCGCGTGCAGCGTGCTGACCGCTGAGTTGTTGGGGTTTCTCTGCGCCGCGTCGCCTGCGAGACGGATCGCCTCATCCGCACGGCCGAGGCCGACGGCGACGGCGATCGCGTTCGTCAGCTGAGCGACGTCGACTTCGCCGCTCGGCGGATAGGCTGCCGGGTACGCCTCGAGCGCAGCTGTGTAATAGCGGGTCGACTGCGTCGAGTCCGCTGCGCCGGCCGCTGCCGCCACGGCGAAGACGAACTGCTGATACTGCGTGTTGCTCCGGTTCGCTGCCGCCTCGGGGCCGACGATCTCGAAAGCCGAAGCGAAGTCATTGTCCTGAGCCGCAGTGTTTGCGACGGCCAGCCGGTTCTCGACGCTTCCACCATTGATGTCGATGTACCGGTTGTAGAGCGCCACCGCCTCCTGCGTGCGGCCCTCAGCGCCGGCGGCGCGGGCCGCGCCGAGCAGCGCGTTCTGGTTGGTCGCATCCGCCTCGAGGACCCGGCTGAACGCCGCAAAAGCCTCGTCGTGCCTGTCCAGCTCCGCGAGTGCACGGCCACTACCGAGAAGGGCCGTGGTGTTCGTCGGGACGACCGCCAGCACGGCGCCGCACGCATCGACGGCCTGCTGCCACTGGCTCTGGGCCACCTGATCGTTACACGCGCCGACCTGCTCCAGCGCCGTCGTCGCTTCCTGGAAGTTCGAGAAGATGGCTGCGGCGAGCTCGATGTACGATGCGCCGGAAGCATCCGCCTCGATCTCGTCGCCCGTTGCCGGGTCGATGAACTTCACATCAGCCTGAAGAACGCCATCGCTCTGCGCCGTCGTGCCCCAGGAGACGAGGCGTGCCTGGATGAGCGGGGCGAGCTGACGGGCCCGCACCTCGTCAAACATCTCCTCGGTCACCTGATACCGCGCCATCCCTGCCTCGATCGCATTGGCATTCATGGCGGCATGCGTCGGCGTCTCGGTAATGAGACGTCGAAGCTCGTTGGCTACCCGGGCGCCCTGCGGCCCTTCGAGGTCGGGAACCATCACGAGAACGCGACCCCCGAAATCGGTATTCGGGTCGACGCCGGCGGAGCCACCTGCGGCGCAGCCAGCAGCCGAGACGGCCACGGTGGCCGCCAGCATGACCCGAGGAACGAAACGTCGCATGTACCACTACTCCGGTTTTGAGTGAGAACGA
>CAZKRE010000316.1:0-2755 GCA_964555075.1 uncultured Phycisphaeraceae bacterium | reverse complement strand
GCGACATCACGCTATCGGCCTGGTTCGCCGCCCGGACCCTGAATATTCCCAGCGGACCGCCCGCCACGATGACTTTTTCGCTGCGGTTGCTCACCGGCAGCCCGGGAAGCTTCACGGTTCTATCCGACTCGGGACCGCTGACGCACGCGGTCGCCGAGAGCTGGGTGGAGCACTCGACGACGGCGTCCAACGTCCCGGCGGGCACGCCGATCTACGCCGGTCTGCTTGCCAACCACTACTCGGACAATCCCGTCGTCCTGACCGTCATCGACGGTGTGCAGATCAACGTTGTCCCTGAACCGGCCGCGATGGCGCTGCTGGGATTGGGCGCGGTCGCGATCGCTTCGGGCCGTCGTCGATAACGAGTACGTTCCTGATTGATCCATCCCGGGCTGCCATCGTCGACGCGTCGATGGCAGCCCCGGATGTCATCCGAAGCCTCGGCCGCGTGGAAGCGTCAGCGAAGCCTTGGGAGTGAGACGAGTTGGCACAGGCTGCATGCGCGATCCGAGAGCTCTATTGCCCCGCGCATTTCGGGAACACCTACGAGTGCGCTCTCGACAACGAGATGACCGAGCTGCTGAGCGAAGCCCGCTTCTGGGGCTTCAATCGCTACAGCGACTGGTTCGACACCATCGATCTGTACGACGTCTACGCCCGCCGGAACGACCCGCGGCCGCTATTCAACCTGCCCGAGGCGATGTGGGCCCGGAAGCTCGCCAACTTCGCGATCGCGGGTCGGCTGGGGTTTGAGCTGGGGCTGGTGATCACGCCGAACCACGTGTTCAGCGACCAGGTGACGCCAGCGAACGCGGCCACGCCCGGCGACCACATGTTCGGCCAGCTTGTCTGCCCCAGCCGCCCCGGCGTGACCGAGATGATCGTCGGGAACTACCGCCACCTCTTTAACGATTTCGTGCGGCGGGGCCTCCGGCTGCGGTCGATCTCGGCGTGTCCCTACGACTACGGCGGGTGCGGCTGCGATGCGTGCCGCCCCTGGGTGGTGGCGTTCGGGAAGCTGACGCTCGCGATCGTGACGGCGGCGCGCGAGGTATTTGGAACGCCCGTTGAGATGGACCTGATCGGCTGGTGGTGGAGCGATGAGGATCACCGCGCGTTCACCGCCTGGGCGGACCGGGAAGCGCCCGGGCAGTTCACGAGCATGGCGTACCACCTGCCGTACGATCACACGGCATACGGCACGCGCGAGGTCCCTCGCGGGTGCGACGAACGCGCGTTCGTACACATCGGCTACGGCGAACGCTCCGGCGCCGACCAGTACGGCCACTGCGGCCCGACGATCGCACCTACACGGCTGGAGCAAACGGTGGCGTTCCTACGCGATCGCAACGCTCAGGGATTGATGGCTTACTCCGAGGGACAGTTCGACGAGATCAACAAGGCGATCCTCGCGGGCCTCGCGTCCGGCGCGTTCGCGCGGGCGGAAGATGTGCTCAAGGCATACGCCCGGCGCCACCTGAGCGACCACGACACCGAAGCGTGGGCGACGTGGATCGCGTCCCTGGGCGAGTTTGAGGTGATCGATGCCCCGCGGGCGCGCGCGGAGTTCGAGAAGCTGAAAAACACAGCGCGGTCCAGTTGGCGGCTGGAGGCGCTGGAAGACCGCTTACGGATGGCGGAAGCGAACGCCGGGGTGCGGTCGCGGACGCAGTGGGACGCGGAACGCCGCGCGGCGGCGAAGGCCTTCTTCGATGCGAAGGAGCACCTCTTCCGCCGTGTGTGGGGGCTGGGGCTTCAGCGGCACATCTTCCGGGTTGACGGTATGGGGCCGCGGTGGATCGCCGAGTATCGCGAGCGGTCGAGCGACAACGCCGACCGCGTCGCCGACCTCGCGAAGGAAGTGTGAGAGAGCAGTACGGAAGGGCGAGGAGCGATGGCGGTCAAGCTGGGCCTGTGCCCGATCGGAAAGTTCGTGTTCTCCCACGAGGATGCGCGCCGGCAGAAGGAGGCGATCCAGCAGCGGCTGCGCCAGTGGGGCATCGCATTCGTGGACCTCGACGGCGTGTTGCCCGACGGGCTGGTGCGCGACCAGAAGCACGTGACGCCGGTCGTCGATTACTTCAGACGGCAGGACATCGACGCGATCTTCGTCCCGCACTGCAATTTCGGAACCGAGGGCGCCGTGGGGATGATCTGCAAGCAGCTCGGGGTCCCGGTGCTGCTGTGGGGCCCGCGCGACGAGGCGCCGCAGGCGGATGGTCGGCGGCTCCGCGACTCCCTGTGCGGGATGCTGGCATCGAGCAAGGTGCTGCGCAAGCTCGGGGTGCCGTTCACGTATATCGAGAACTGCCGCGTTGATGAGCCCCCGCTGCGTGAGGGAGTGGACATATTCCTGCGAGCGGTGAACGTCGCGAACGTGTTCCGCCGCGGCGTGAAGGTCGGTTGGGTCGGGCAGCGGATCGACTTCTTCTGGTCGACGATTTCCAACGAGAGCGAGCTCCTGGAGCGATTTCGCCTTGAGGTGATCCCCCTCGACATGGTGGAGTTCATCCGGAGGTCGAAGGCGCGTGTCGCCCGCGACCGCGATGCGTACGCGGGGCGGGTCCGCGAGCTGCGTGCGGCGTGGATCGTCGAGGACATGGAAGACACCGTACTCGCGAACGTGCTCGCCGCGGCCGACGAGATGCAACACATCGGGCGAGAGCAGGGGCTCGCCGCGTTCGCGACGCAGGACTTCAACTCACTCGTCGATGAGATGGGGGCTTACTGCTGCCTGGCTTCGACGCTGGTGGGC
>CAZKRE010000315.1:0-2786 GCA_964555075.1 uncultured Phycisphaeraceae bacterium | reverse complement strand
ACATGGGCAACAGCCGCTTCGTCCTGGGCAGCCTGCTCTCGGGCTCCGCGCCGACCCCGCCGGCCCCCACCCCGCCCAGCCAGCCGGCGCCGGCGCCGCCGCCCCCCCACCCCCCCCCGCCCCCCGCCCCCCCCCGCGCCCCGCGCCGCGCCCCCCCCGGCCCCGCGGCCCCCGCGAAACCTCCAGGCAGGGCTGACCGCCCGAGCTTGGGGGTTTTTTCTTTAGGTCACTCTCACCCCGGCTCCCGGCGCCGGCTCACCCGCGCTGGCCGACGTCGAGCTTCAACTCCCCGAACCGGGACTCGTGCTCCCGCACGACCTGCGCCAGCGTGATCGCCAACCGCTTGGCCGTCTGCGGGCTCAGCACCACCCGCTGGGTCACGCGGAAGAGCATCTCCGAGGCCGCGGCATGCCCGCCCTGAGCCTGCGGCTGGGCGGGGAGGTTGAGCCCGAAGTCCACCAGCACCTCCTCGCCGGTGACGTGGGTGCGGAAGGCGTTGGCGTACCCGGTGGCCATGTCCCGCTCGTCGATGCGGACCCGCATGCTCGGCTCGCCCGCCCGGGGCTTGCCCGCGTCGTTCTGCTCGGCCATGTTCCTGCTCCTTGGGGGTATCGTGGGGGAACCGGTGCGGGCAAGGTAACAGCCGCTCCGACGATCGTCAGCCAGGTCCACCCATGGAGCCCATCCGCAATAAACCCTGTTCGGACGCGTTGACCCGGTGGAAACGCGTATGTCCCACGGCCTGTCCGCCAGCTTCGGATACCCGGCGATCCTGCCGTTCGGAAGGCGGGCTGGGGTGGAGGAGCCGCCCGTGCCGGTGAGACGCCGTGCCGCCGATCCCCCCGCCGCGCCGGAAGCGCCGCCCCGCCCGAACCGGGGCGAGGCCGGCACGGTGGACCTCGTCCGCCGGGCGTCGGCGGGCGAGGTGGAGGCGTGGCGCGAACTCGTCGCCGCCTATAGCGGCCGACTCTTCGGGCTGCTGTATCGCCAATGCGGCGACCGCGACCTCGCCGAGGAACTCACGCAGGCCACCTTCGTGAAGCTCGTCGACAAGCTCCGCGACCGCCCCGACGAGGGGGCGGAAGGTTCCGGGGGGGGCGGGGGTTCCGGGGGTTCCGGGGGGGCGAGGTACGACGAGCGGGGGCGGTTCGAGTCCTGGCTGTTCCGCATCGCCACCAACGCGCTGCGGGACGAGCTGCGACGGCGGAACCGACAGGCTCAGCCGATCGACATGTCCCCCGCCGCCTCGAGTGGCCGGGACGATGAGCCGCGGGCCTGGGCGGGGTTGCAGGAAGGCGCGAGCCTCCGGGTCCCCCGGCCGAGCGACGACCCCGCGGACGCCGCCGACCGGGCGGAGCAGGTCGACCGGCTCCGTGACGCGGTGGAGAAGTTGCCCGATGCCGACCGCGAGGTGCTGTACCTCCGGCACACGGCGGGGCTGAGTTTCGCCGAGATCGCCGACACCGTCGGCGCGCCCCTCGGCACGGTGCTGGCCCGGGCCCATCGGGCGCTGGGCAAGCTGCGCAAGCTCCTGCCCGAACTGGCCGACGAATCATGACAAGGGGGAGACACACCATGGATACGCGACACACCCATCACGACCGGATCGACGCGGAGCTCGAAGCGATGCTCGACCACGCGCTCGCGCCCGAGCCGGCGCCGCCGGGCCTCACCGACCGCATCGTCGCGGCCACGGCCCCACGGCTGCGTTCCCCGGGGCGCCGGGCGCATCGTGACGGCGTCCTCGCCCGCCTCGGGCCCGCCGTCCTCGGCCTTGCCGCGGCCGTCGCGCTCTCCGGTGCGGCGGCGCTCTACGTCGCCACCCTGCGGCAGCAGGTCGGACCGGCAACGATCGACCGCGCGTCCGCCTTCCTCGTCGCCGCCACCGGCCACGCCGCCACGTCGGGGCCCAGCGACTTCAGCCTCGACGCCCCGCCCGGGACGGACCTCGACACCCGCATCACCCTGCTGGCGCTCCAGTTCGAGCTGGTCGACTCGCGCGAGCTCTGGGCGCCGCCCAGTGATGGCATCGCCGACGCCGCGCTCGCCGCGGAACTCGAATCCTTCGCCGACCCGGCGATGTTCTTCTAAGGGCCTCGCCATGACCCGACCCGCCCGCACGCTCGCCGCCCTGCTGCTCGCCGCCCTCGCGCTGCCCGCGCTGACGGTCGGCGCCCCCGGAAGCGCCGCCAACCCCGGAAACCCCGGAAGCCCCGGCGACGGCCCCCGCCACCACGACCACGACCACGGCCGAGACCGGGATCGCGACCACGACCGGGGCAAGGACCGCGGCGACCGCGGCCGGCCGCTCAGCGACGCCGAGATCGACCTCGCCCTCACCACCCTGCACGAGATCAACCCCGAGGAGGCGAAAGAGCTCCGGGCCTTCCGCGAGAAGAACCCGGACGCGATCGACGAACGGCTCCGCAAGCAGTTTCCCCGCCTCCGCGACTTCCTGGCGCTCAAGGAGCGGGACGAGCGGATGTTCGACCTCCGCGTGCAGGACATCAAGCTCTGGCGTCAGAGCCGGGGCCTGGCAAAGGCCGTCGCCGACGCCCGGGTCGCCGAGGACAACCGCAAGGCCGACGACCTCGCGGACGACCTCGAAAAGCTCGCCGAGCAGCACTTCGAGATCCGCCAGCAGATCCGCCAGCGCGAACTGGAAAAGCTCGAAGCCCAGCTCGACCGCCTCCGCGACCAGCTCGAGGAGCGCGAAGACGACAAGAACGACCTCATCGAGCAGCACGTGAAGAAGCTGATCCGCGGCGACCGCAGCGAGTGGTAGA
>CAZKRE010000314.1:0-2812 GCA_964555075.1 uncultured Phycisphaeraceae bacterium | reverse complement strand
ATCCACGGCGACGCCGCCTTCGCCGGCGAGGGGGTCGTCCAGGAGACCCTCAACCTCTCGGCCCTCGAAGGCTACGGCGTCGGCGGGACGCTGCACGTCATCGTGAACAACCAGATCGGCTTCACGACCTCCCCCAGCGAGGCCCGCAGCTCCCGCTACGCCAGCGACATCGCCCGCCTGCTCCAGGTCCCGATCTTCCACGTCAACGGCGAGCGGCCCGAGGCCGTCGCCCAGGTCGTGGCGCTGGCGATGGAGTTCCGCATGCGATTCAAGCGGGACGTCGTCATCGACATGTACTGCTACCGCCGCCGCGGCCACAACGAGGGGGACGAGCCCTCCTACACCCAGCCGCGGATGTACCACACGATCAACCAGCGCGAGGGCGTCCGCGAGGCCTACCTCGGCCACCTGCTCAAGCTCGGCGGGATCACCCGCGACGACGCCGACCGCATCGTCAAGCGCCGCACCGAGCTGCTCGAAAAAGAACTCACCGCCGCCCGCAGCGACCAGTACGTCCCGAAGATCGGCAAGCCCCAGGGGATCTGGGCGGACTACCACGGCGGCCCCGAGGACCTCGCCCACGACGTCCCGACGACGTACGACGCCGATCGGCTCGCCGAGCTGCTCCGCAAGCAGGGCCAGTTGCCCCCCGACTTCCACCCCCACCCCAAGATCATCCGCCTGCTCAAGCTCCGCGGGGAGATGGCGGACGGGAAGCGGCCGCTCGACTGGGCCGCGGGCGAGTCGCTCGCCTTCGCCACCCTCGCCGTCGACGGCCACCGCGTCCGTGTCTCGGGCCAGGACGTGCAGCGGGGCACCTTCTCCCACCGCCACGCCGTGCTCCACGATTACGAGACCGGCCGGTCCCACATGCCGCTCCGCCACCTCGACCCCAAGCAGGCCCCGGTCGAGTTCGTCAACAGCCCGCTCTCCGAGGTCGCGGTCCTCGGGTTCGACTACGGCTACAGCCTCGACTACCCCGAGGGGCTGATCATCTGGGAGGCGCAGTTCGGCGACTTCGCCAACGTCGCCCAGCCGATCATCGACCAGTTCGTCGTCTCCGCGGAGGACAAGTGGAACCGGCTCTCGGGCCTCGTGATGCTCCTGCCCCACGGCTACGAGGGTCAGGGCCCGGAGCACTCCTCCGCCCGGCTGGAGCGGTTCCTCATGCTTTCGGCGGAGGACAACATCCAGGTGACGCAGCCGACGACGCCGGCGCAGCTCTTCCATCTGCTCCGCCGCCAGGTCCTCCGCCGCTGGCGGAAGCCGCTGGTCGTGCTCACGCCCAAGAGCCTGCTCCGGCACCCGCAGGTCGTGTCGAGCCTCGACGAGCTGGCGAACGGCCGGTTCGAGCCCCTGCTGGGCGACAGCACCATCACGAACCCCCGGGGCGTGAAGCGGGTGTTGCTGTGTGCCGGCAAGGTCTACTACGAACTGGTGGAGCGGCGGGAGAAGCTGGGCCGGCAGGATGTGGCGATCCTCCGGCTCGAGCAGTACTACCCGTTCCCCGAAACCGCGCTGCGGACCGAACTGGCGCGGTATCCCGACGAGACCCACGTGGTGTGGGTCCAGGACGAGCCGGAGAACATGGGCGCCTGGCCGTTCCTGCGGACGCGGTTCTGCGACAAGCTCTTCGACCGCCTGCCGCTGGCGGCGGTGACTCGCAAGGCGTCGGCGAGCCCGGCAACGGGGTCGAAGGCCGCCCACGTGCTCGAACAGGAAGAGATCCTCAGCAAGGCGTTTGGCGCCGGGTAAACTTGGCTGGTAGAAGCCTCTAAGGAAAGCAGGAAGGCAGGAAGGGAAGGGTCTGGCTCCGCCTTGTTTCCTGCCTTCCTGCTTTCCTTAGAGATGAGGTTTGTATCCAAGGCAAAGGGAAGAGATGGCCATCGAACTGAAGGTTCCCGCGGTTGGCGAGTCGATTGTCGAAGTGCAGATCGGCCGTTGGCTGAAGAAGGAGGGCGACGCTGTCGCCGTCGACGAGCCGCTGGTCGAGATCGAGACGGACAAGATCACGCAGGAGCTCCCTGCGCCCGCCGCGGGCACGCTGGGGAAGATCCTCCTGCAGCAGGGGGAGACGGCGAAGATCGGGGACGTGATCGGCCAGCTCGAGGCGGGCGCCGCCGGCGCCGCGCCCGCCGCCCCGGACCGCAAGCACAAGGCCGAGGAGCCCGCGAAGGCTCAGGCGAAGAAGGACCCCAAGCCCGACGCGACCGCCCAGGACAAGGGCAAGGCCGCGCCCCCCGCGAAGGAGCGGGACAGCGAGCAGGTGGTCACCAAGGCGTCCGGGGATGAGGCCCGGGTGATGCCCGCCGCCCAGCGGGTGCTCGCGCAGAACAAGCTGGACGCGGAGGACGTGGAGGGCACCGGCCCGGGCGGCCGCGTGCTCAAGGAGGACGCCGAGCGTGCCGCGCAGGCCCGCGACTCGGCGCCCGCCTCGCCCGCGCCCGCGGCGGCGTCGGCGTCGGCGGGCACGCGGCCCGCCTCCACGGGCGGCGCCCGCGAGGAGCAAACGGTCCCGATGTCCCCGATGCGCCGCCGCATCGCCCAGCGGCTCGTCGAGGCGCAGCAGACCGCGGCCCTGCTCACGACCTTCAACGAGGTCGACATGCACGCGGTCATGCAGATGCGGTCGCGGTACAAGGAGACCTTCGAAAAGGCGCACGGGGTGAAGCTCGGCTTCATGTCGTTCTTCGTGAAGGCGTCGATCGAGGCCCTCAAGGCCTTCCCCGGCGTCAACGCCGAGATCCGCGGCACGAACATCGTCTACAAGAACTACTACGACATCGGCATCGCCATCGGCGGCGGCAAGGGG
>CAZKRE010000313.1:0-2816 GCA_964555075.1 uncultured Phycisphaeraceae bacterium | reverse complement strand
CCCAGCGCCGACCCGCACGTCGACGTGGTCGATGATGGTCCGCCCACCGAGCTCGACCACGAGCCTCCGGACCTCGAGCGTGTGGTCCGATTCTGGCGCCGGGTGGTCGCCGGACCGCCGAGCGAGACCGGTGCTGGTGGGCACACGCTCGGTCCACGCATCGATGGCCGACATGGCGGATCTCGAAGACGCGATCGACGCGTGGCAGCAGGCCCGCGACGTCATCGACGCCGCCGGCATGAACGCCCGCGTGGTCCCCATCTGCTACATGAACTGCACCGCCGCGATCAAGGCGTTCTGCGGCGAGCACGGCGGGGCCGTCTGCACCAGCAGCAACGCCCACGCGATCCTCGAATGGGCCCTCGCCGGCGGCGACACGCCCCTCCGCGAGGGCGAGGAGGTGAAGATCCTCTTCCTCCCCGACCAGCACCTGGGCCGCAACACCGCCGCGGCGCTCGGCTACGACGTCGCCACCCAGATGTGCCTGTGGGACCCGAAGCAGCCCCTGGGCGGCAACGACGAGGCCACCATCGAGCGCAGCACCTTCCTCCTCTGGAAGGGCCACTGCAGCGTCCACAAGCTCTTCCGCCCCGAGCACGTCGACCAGATCCGCGCGATGTGGCCCGACGTCACCGTCATCGTCCACCCCGAGTGCGACCACGGCGTCGTGCTCAAGGCCGACATGACCGGCAGCACCGAGGGCATCATCCAGGCGATCGAGACCGCCCCGCCCGGCAGCCGCTGGGCGATCGGCACCGAGGTCCACCTCGTCAACCGACTCGCGAACGCGGCGAAGGAGCGCGGCGTCACCGCCCGCATCCTCAGCGACTGTCAGTGCCTCTGCACGACGATGTACCGCATCGACATGCCGCACCTCTTGTGGACGCTCGACGAGCTGGCCGCGGGTCGTGTGGTGAACGAGATCGTCGTGCCGCCGCAGGTGAAGCACTTCGCGCTCGTCGCGCTGGACCGGATGCTGACGATCACCGCCCGGGCGGCGAAGAAGCCGCCCGTGCCGCGCGAAGCGACCGTCTAATCCCCGTCAGCCGCGGCGTCTACGCCGCGCGAGGCCGCGGGGTCGTCGTGTCATCGTGCGCCGCGGCGAACGGGAGCGGCGCTACTTCTGCGTCAACCGGTTCCGGGCGCCGACCACCAGCGCGCTCGCCTCGTCGAGGTTGTCCGCGACGGCGGTGAGGTGCCCCATCTTCCGGCCGCGGCGGGGCTCGTTCTTGCCGTACAGGTGCAGCCGGACGTTGGGCGACTGCAGCGCGGCGACCCAGTTCGGCGTGCCGCCGTCGGGCGCGTCGAGCCAGACGTCCCCGAGCAGATTCGCCATCGCCGCCGGCCGGAGCTGCGTCGTCGACGCCAGCGGGAGCCCGCACACGGCCCGCACGTGCTGCTCGAACTGGTCCGAGCCGTGCGCGTCGATCGTGAGGTGGCCCGAGTTGTGCGGCCGGGGCGCCAGCTCGTTGATCAGCAGCGTCCCGTCTTCCGCGAGGAAGAACTCGACGCACAGCACGCCCACCACGTCGAGCTTCTCGAGCACCTCGTGGGTGATCCGCACCGCCTCGCTGGCGACCTGCAGCGACACGTCCGCCGGGCAGCGGGTGACGTCGAGGATGTGCCCGTGGTGCGTGTTGTCGAACGGGCCGAAGTGGGCAAACGAGCCGTCGACCCCGCGGCAGCCCAGCACGCTGATCTCCCGCTCGAAGTCGATGAACCGCTCCAGCACGCACGCTTCGCCGCCGAGCGTCGCCCAGGCCGACTCGGCTTCGCCCGCGTCCGACAGCACGACCTGCCCCTTGCCGTCGTAGCCCCACGCCGCGGTCTTCAGCACCGCCGGGGCGCCCTGCCGGGTCAGCGCGCTCGTCAGTTCCCGGGCGGAGGCCACCGCCTCGAACGGCGTCACGGGCAGGCCGGCATCCCGGAGAAACGTCTTCTCCCGCACGCGGTTCTGCGACGTGTGCAGCACGCGCCCGGCGGGGCGGACGATGGTGTGCCGCTCCGCCGTCTCCGCCGTCGCGGCCGGGACGTTCTCGAACTCGAACGTGACGACGTCGGCCCGCTTCGCGAACGCCGCCACCGCGTCCAGGTCGTCGTACCGCGCCACGATCTCCTCGTCCGCCACCTGTCCCGCCGGCGTGTCGCTCTCCGGCGAGTAGACGATCACGCGATACCCCATCCGCCTCGCGGCGATGGCGAACATGCGGCCCAGCTGACCGGATCCGAAGACCCCCAGCGTCGCACCCGGCAGGATCGGCTCTGTCACTCCAGCGTATCCTTCCGCACCTTGTCGGCCTGCTCGACCCGGAACGCCCGCAACTTCTCGCGCAGCTCCGGCCGCTCCGTACCGAGGATTGAAACCGCCAGCAGCGCCGCGTTCTTCGCCCCCGCCTCCCCGATCGCCAGCGTCGCCACCGGCACGCCGCCGGGCATCTGCACGATCGACAGCAGCGAGTCCAGCCCGCTCAGCGCCTTGCCTCCCCCGGAATACACCGGCACGCCCAGCACCGGCAACACCGTCATCGACGCCACCATCCCCGGCAGGTGCGCCGCGCCCCCCGCCCCCGCGATGATGACCTTCAGCCCCCGCCCCTCGGCCGCCTTGGCGTACTCGAACATCGCTTCCGGGGTGCGGTGGGCCGACACGACCTTCGACTCGTGCGCCACGCCGAACCCAGCGAGCGTCTCGGACGCGATGCGCATCGTCGCCCAGTCGCTCTTGCTGCCCATGATGATGCCCACGAGGGGCCCGTCAGCCGGCATCGTCCGCCTCCGCCCGGTACAGGGGGGCGGCGATCATACCGGAAACTCGG
>CAZKRE010000312.1:0-2887 GCA_964555075.1 uncultured Phycisphaeraceae bacterium | reverse complement strand
AAGTGGACCGAAGGCTTCCGCTTCTCCTGGAGCTGGATGGGGATCTCCACCACGTTGAGCCCCTGCCGCCAGGCGCGGATGACGAACTCGCTGGCGAACACGTCCATGTCCACCACGCACTTCTCGATCACCGGGAGGAGCTTCTCGCGCCGGAAGGCCTTGAGCCCGTGGGTGTCCGTGCCCCGGAACCCAAGGGCCACCCGAAGCAGCTTGTTGTGGACCCGGGTGGCGGCGCGGCGGACGAACGGCCGCTGGTCGCTCGCGCCCCGGGCCGCCTTGGAGCCGATCACCATGTCCGCCCCGCCGTGCTCGAGCAGGGGCAGCGCCGCGTCGTAGAACGCGAGGTCGCAGAGATCGATCTCGTCGCAGAAGACGTACTCGCCCCGCGCCTGCTGGATGCCGCGCTTGAGGGCGACGCCGTAGTTCGGCTGGTCGGAGTGGAACCAGCGAAGCCGCGGGTTGGCCTCCGTCATCGACTGCAGGATCTGCGGCGTGGAGTCCTTCGAGCCGTTCTCCGCGAAGATGATCTCGTAGTCGAGCCCGCGGGCGTCCAGGCCTTCCGAGAGTTCCTGCGCCGCGGACGCAACGATGGAGGCCTCGTTGTAGACCGGGATGACGACGGAGATTCTGGGAGAACGGTCACCCATGAGCGCCTGGAGGATGAAGCCGGCCAGGTAGGCGGTCCGACTACCACGCGCGATGCGGGAAGGTCGAATCCTTTTCGGCCCACGCGCAGCAGGGAAGCGAGCGCCGAGGCCGCACTCGTCGGCGCGCGAGAACCTGCTAACCTCGCGATGTCCCGGGGCTTTCTTCGCTGAGGCAAGGCCCCCCACTTTCGAGAGAGACAGATGCGAGTCTCCTGTCCGTCCTGCCAGACGAACTACAACATCGACGACAAGCGGATCCCGCCCGGCGGCGCCAAGCTGAAGTGCTCGAAGTGCCAGACGCTCTTCCCGATCAAGCCCGGCACCGCGACGACGTCCTCCACGGCCACGCCCACCACGCTCCCGCCTGCCGAGGGAGATCCCTCGCAGAAGGCGAGCGCGATCCCGCTTCCCGCGGGCACGTCTCCGTCGAACGCGGCCATCCCGCTGCCCGGGCTCTCTGCCCCGGGCGCAGGTGGTGGCGCGGCCATTCCGCTGCCGGGCATCAGCGCGCCCTCGCCGCAGGCGATTCCCCTCCCCGGGATCAGCGCGCCCGCACCGCAGCCTTCGTCGATCGGCGGCATCCAGAGCCACGACGGCGGGTGGGGCGAGCCGTCCGGCCCGGCCTCCGATGAGCCGACCCGGGTGGGCGCCGCCTGGCAAGAGGCGTCCACGCGCGTCGCGGCCGCTCCCTCGGGCGCCATTCCCTTGCCGGCCAGCGAACCGCCGGCTCCGGCGCCGAGCGCGGACGACTTCGACTTCTCCTCCTTCGGGGAGCCCGCTCCGGCCGCCGCGGCGGACGCGATCCCGCTGCCTGGAAATGCGCAGGACGGCGACTTCTCCTCGTTCGCAGAAGAGCCTCCCCCGCCCATCGCCGCGGACGAGTTCGACTTCTCGTCCTTCGATGCGCCGCCGCAGCCCACCGAGGCGATCCCCCTGCCCGGCGACGCGGTGCCGCTGCCTCCCCCCGCGGCCGCAGCTCCAGTCGACTCGCCCTTCGACTTCTCCGACTTCGGGCAGGACCCGGTGCCGCTGCCTTCGGTCGACCCGCAGTTCGCGGAGGCCGTGCCCCTGCCCGGGCTGGAAGCGCCTTCGTTCGGCGCGCTCGGCGGCGAGAGCGAGTGGGACGAGGACGCCACCCGGGTGACGAACCTGCCGGTGCCGGCCGAGGCCTATCGCGAGTACCCCGCGCACGACGCCGGCGCGATCCCCTTGCCCGCTGCTGCGGTTCCCCTGCCCGCCGCCGCCGCCCCCGTTGAAGCGGCGGCGCCGATGGCTGCGGACGACGACTTCAACTTCGCGGACTTCTCCGATTTCAGCGAAGCCGCGAGCGAGCCCCCGCCGCAGTCGAGCGGCTTCGACTTCGCCGCGTTCGATGACCTGCCGGCACCCCGGGGAGCCACCCCGCGGGCGGCCATCGTGCCCGACCCGCCGGCGCCTGCACCCGCCAACGTCGACGAGCTGGACTTCGCGGACCTCGACGATCTGCCCGCGCCCGCCGCGCCGCATCCGGCCACTTCGTCGAACGACTTCAGCCTCGACTTCGGTGACGACCTTCCGGCTCCCGCGGGTTTGAACGATGCCCCGGACGAGGCCGCAGCGCCCTCCGACGGTGATGACTTCAGCTTCGACTTCGGGAACCTGCCGTCCGTCCCGGGGCCCGCCGCGGCGCCTGCGCCTGCGCCTGCGCCGGTGGACTACTCCGCCAGCTTCGGCGAGGTGGACTTCGGGGAGCCCGAACCCGCGCCGGCCCCGGCTCCCGCCGCCGCGCACTCGTCCGCGTTCGACGATCTCGAGTTCGATCCCACCCGGCAGCCTTCGCCTGCGGTTGACGAGCTGGAGGTGGACCTCTCGGCGCCCCTTCCGCCGCCGAAGCCGATGGGCGCGGTGGACGGGCTCGAGATGCTCTCCTTCATCGACGAAGCGTCCGGCCCCGGGATGCGGCCTGCGGTGAAGATCCGCTACCAGGTGCGCCGCCGCAGCGGGAAGGTCTTCGGTCCGTTCGAAGAGGGCGTGATCGTCAAGATGCTCGAGGACGGTCAGCTCCTCGGCAACGAAGACGTCTCGCTCGACAACGAGCACTGGTCGGCGATCGGCGCGGTGCCCGCGTTCGTTCCCGCGCTCGAGCGCCTGATGGCGGAGGCCGGTCCTCCGATCGCGCCGGCGCCCGCTCCGGAGGTGACCGGCGCGGACAAGATGGAGCGGCTGAAGAACCTCTACGAGGGGCGCATGGCCGCGGTGGC
>CAZKRE010000311.1:0-2894 GCA_964555075.1 uncultured Phycisphaeraceae bacterium | reverse complement strand
CCGTCGACTGGTTCGAGCCCAACGCCATGACCCTCGCCACCTGCGGCAAGGACGGCGTTCCCGCCGCCCGCGTCATGCTGCTCAAGGGCTTCGACGATCGCGGCTTCGTCTTCTACACCAACTACGCCAGCGAGAAGGGGCGCCACCTCGAGGAGAACCCGGTCGCGTCGCTGCTGTTCCACTGGGCCCCCCTCGAGCGGCAGGTGCGGATCACCGGCCCGGTGGAGCGCGTGTCCCGGGACGAGTCGGAGGCCTACTTCGCCCGCCGCCCGCGATCGAGCCAGGTCGGCGCCGCCGCGTCGACGCAGAGCAGCGTCGTGCCCGGGCGGCCGTTCCTCGAGGAGCGGTTCGCGGAGCTGGAGAAGCTCTACGAGGGGCAGGACGTGCCCAAGCCGCTGACCTGGGGCGGCTACCGCGTCGCACCCGACCGCTTCGAGTTCTGGCAGGGCCAGGCCAGCCGGCTGCACGACCGGCTCGTCTACACGCGCGACGCCGCGGCCGCTTCCGGGGGCTGGAAGATCGAGCGGCTCGCGCCCTGATGAACTTCAACCGCCGGGAATCATCCCGGCCCGCGAGAGGTTGTCTCATGATGACCCGATCACACCGCTTCCGAGGAGCCTTCGCCATGGTCCTGATGAGCCTCGCCGCGTTCGCCTGCAACCGCCCGCCCCACGCGGCCGCGGACCTGCCCGCCCCGAACGAAGACCTGCCCGCCCCCGCCCCCTCCGGCAGTGACGACGGGCAGACCCAGCAGAAGGCCGTCTTCGCCGCGGGTTGCTTCTGGTGCGTCGAGACCGTCTTCGAGCACCTCGAAGGCGTTTCGGCGGTGGTCAGCGGCTACGCGGGCGGGAGCGCGGAGACGGCGAACTACGAACAGGTCTCCGCCGGCCGGACCGCCCACGCCGAGGTGGTCGAGGTCACCTACGACCCCGCCAGCATCAGCTACGGCCAGCTGCTGCGGGTCTTCTTCGCCACCCACGACCCGACCACGAAAGACCGGCAGGGCCCCGACTGGGGCGCGCAGTACCGCTCCGCGATCTTCTACGCGGATGCGGACCAGGAGCGTGTCGCCCGCGCCTACATCGATCAGTTGAACGAGGCGAAGGTCTTCGACGCCCCGATCGTGACGACGCTCGAGTCGCTCGGGGCGACCGGCGGCTTCTTCCCCGCCGAGCCGTACCACCAGGACTTCGTCGCCCGCAACCCCCGCCACCCCTACGTGCAGGCGTGGGTCCCCGCGAAGTACGAGAAGCTCACCAGGCAGTTCGGCGACCTCCTCGACGAGACGCCCAGCCTCGACCCGTGACGCCGGCCCCGCGGCGGTGAGCCCCCGGCGGCGTGTCCCCCTGCTCCCATGAAAAGGAAAGGGAGGGGCGAGCGTCCGCGGGTGTCGCCCGGTGCGGATGCCTCGCCCCTCCCTTGTCCCGTGCGTTGATGAGACGCTTAGCCGTTTAGTTGTTGCGGTTCAGCCGGTCCTGCAGGCGGGCGAGGATGGTCTTGCCGACCTCCGGGTCGCCCGTCCGGCCGGCGTAGGCCGACACCTCGCTCGTCTGATCCGTCACCCGCCGGATGGCGACGCTCACCTTCGTGCCGTCCGCCTTGAAGCCGACCACCTCGCCGTCCAGCCGCGTCGAATGGGCCTCGACCTCGCGGAGTTCGAGGTCCTCTTCCATCACGGTTTCCACGGCCTCGGTCGCCTGCTCCACGTTCGCATCCACCGTCGTCCACTGCGAGTAGTAGTTGCTCCGGACCCCGGGCGTGTCCGTCTTGCACGCCGGCAGGACCACCACCGCGAACCCCAACATCGCCGCAACGACCAGCCCGACTCGGTTCTTCAACATCCTCTATCTCCTTCTTCGGTTTCGCCGATCCACGATCGGCCCGCCCCATGCTAGGCGCGCTCCCCCGCCCGCGGACACCCGGCCGCCACGCCGGGCGACGCAACGCCGGCGGCTGTTACACTCGCCCCATGATCATCAAGACCCTCGACTTCGCCGACGTCTACGCCCCGCTCTCCCCCCTGCTCGCCCCGGCGTTCGAGTTCCTCCGCGCCCCCGACCTCGCGCAGCGGGCCGACGGCCGCTACGACCTCCGCGGCGACGACCTCTTCGCCCTCGTCCAGAGCTACACCACCCAGCCCGCGAGCGAGAAGCAGGTCTGGGAGGCCCACCGCGCCTACGTCGACGTCCAGTACGTCCTCGCCGGCGTCGAGCAGATGGGCTACGCCCCCCGCGCCGCGCTCCGCGAGACCCAGCCCTACGACGCGGAGAAGGAGGCCGCCTTCTACGCCGACCCGACCGGGGCCGCCGGCAGCCTCGTCCGCCTCGCCCAGGGGATGTTCTGCATCCTCGGCCCGGAGGACGCGCACCTCCCGGGCGTCGCCCTCGGCCCGCCGGCGCCCGTCCGCAAGGTTGTCCTCAAGGTCGCGGCCGCATCGTTCCGATCCTGACACGATGCGACCCACCCTCCTCTTCCTCTGCACGGGCAACTACTACCGCAGCCGGTTCGCGGAGATGCGGTTCAACCACCTCGCCCCCGACGCCGGGCTGCCCCACGTCGCGGTCTCGCGGGGCCTGCGGATCGACGCCGAGCAGAAGGACAACAAGGGCCCGCTGGCCGCGGACACGATCGCCGCCTGCCGCGCCCGGGCGATGCGGCTGCCCGAGTCGCTGCCGATGCCGCGCCAGGTCGAGGAGGCCGACTTCGCCGCGGCCGCCCACATCGTCGCGCTCCACGACGAGGAGCACCGCCCGATGATGCACACGCTCCACCCCGCCTGGGCGGACCGGGTCGAGTACTGGGACGTCGTGGACGTCCCCCCGAGCGAGGCGTACGACCCGCTCGCGGAGATCGACCACCGCGTCGCCGCCCTGATCGAACGGCTCCGCGCCGCC
>CAZKRE010000310.1:0-2896 GCA_964555075.1 uncultured Phycisphaeraceae bacterium | reverse complement strand
CCAGGGCCAGTAGAAACTCTCATTCAGGCTGGATCAACTTTTCCCGGGCAGGCCAAAAAGCCGAATTGCTGATCGCGGCCCAACAGATCGGCGGAGTGAGCCCGGTTACTCCAGGCCCGGTCCGCTTCACCACGACGACAAGTGCGGCGAGGCCGCCGGCATGCGGCAGCAGCTCGATCAGCTGGCGTTCCCGCCGCTTCGAGTTGCCTCGCCCCTGGGTGAGGTCCCGTTCGACAGCCTGCTTGAACGCCTCGAACTCGTCCGCACGAGCCTCCAGCTCTTCGGATATCTCCCGCAGCCCGTCAGGCCGTAGCCGCTCGTCGGTAACCACGCCCGCACACCGAAGCCGGCGAACCCACCCACCGTGCTCGGGTTCAAGTGCACTCGTGTTCTCGATGGCTCGTCGTGCTCGACCGTCCGCAGATCCGCCGATTGACCTGCCTTCACAAACCGCGACCACCCCCGCCCATAGTGCTCCGCGAGCAGCCGCTCCACGTCGGCACCCAGGCGGCGCCGCAGCGCCTCACAGTCGGATCCCTCGCCGTGACGTAGCGCGAACTTGTCGAGCAGCTGGGGATAGTTCGTGTACACCTCCGCCACCGTCTCGCGTACCTCGCGGGGTCCGACGGGCCCAACATCCGGCTCCCCTTGGGCGGCGACGAAGTTCCCGGCCCGCTCGACCATGACCCGCAGCCGGCTCGGTAGCGGTCGCGTCAGCTCGAGCGGTTCGGCCTGCAGCTTCGCGACCGCCCGGCGGTGACGCGTCTCGGCGCCCCTTGCCGCGGCGGCCTTCCGTCGCCCTCGCTGCTGCTCCGCAGCCTCGAGCGCTTCGCGGTGCTGGCGGAGGAACGCCTCCACCCGCGGCACGGCGTACAGGCCGGCGGGCGGCCCGGAGCGGCGGTTCGGGTTGTCGGTGTGCAGGTCGGGTTCGCCCAGCTCGGCGATCAGCGAGCGCGTGAGCCCGAACCGCTTCCGCAGCGTCGCCTTGACCGCGTCCTCGGGCATGGCTCGTCCTCCGCGTCAGGCCGCCGCGAGCGTTTCCACCTCGCGCTCGATCGCCGCACCCTGTTCGTCCCGGGCCCGCTCCAGGTCGTACCGGGCCTGCAGGTTCATCCAGAACTCGGGGGTGGTGCCGAAGAACCGAGCAAGCCGCAGCGCGGTATCGGCGGTGATGCCCCGCTCGCCGGTGGCGATCTTGCTGATGCGCGTCTGCGGCACATGCGTGGCCTTCGCGAGCCGGTACTGGGTCACGCCCATCGGACGCAGGAACTCCTCGACGAGGATCTCGCCCGGGTGAATCGGTGGCAGCTTCTTGTTGCGCTTCATGCCCTGGCTCCTGGTGCTAGTGGTAGTCGACGATCTCGACGCCGTGCGCATCGCCCTCATGCCAGCGGAAGCACACCCGCCACTGGCTGTTGATCCGGATGCTCCACTGGCCTGCTCGATTGCCCTTGAGGGGCTCCAGGCGGTTGCCGGGCGGCACGCGGAGCTCGTCGAGCCGCTGCGCCGCGTCGATCATCAGCAGCTTCCGCAACGCCGGACCACTGATGCTCGCCGGCAGCCGCTTCGGCCGCTCCCGCTCGAAGAGGGCTCGCGTCTGCTCGCAGGCGAAAGAGCGGATCATCCTGAGATACTACCCGGATGCGTCAGTAACGGCAAGGGGGAATAACGAGCGGCTCCGCACAGTGCGGCTTCAAGCGATGCTCGGATCACGCGTCGCCGGCGCCCTTGCGTGGTCGCCCTCGGCGTGGCCCATCCTTCGCCGCGTCGCGTCTCTGGTAGGCCTCCACAGCTCGTTCGTCGACGACGTACGAGCGGCCCACCTGCTGGGCCGTGAGAGCCCCGTCGCGGATGAGCTGCCGGACACAGGCGATCGAGGACGGCGTGCTGGTCGACCTCATGCAGCCCGAGACGGTCGGGGCCGTGCGGGAGGCGGGCGTCCGGTACCCGCTCGCGATGACGGCCGAGGCGTTCGCCCTGGCGGTGTGGCCGATCGAGGACGAGAAGGCCGCGCCGGCGGGGGCAGGACCTGCAGGGACGGCTCTGGGACGTGCTCACGATGTACGGGCACGCGGCGCGTCGGGCCCAGGGCGACCGCTTGGCGTTCTCGCTCGTCGTGCAGGATTGGCAGAGCAAGCGCCGCAAGACGATCACGCTCCACGCGGTCTGCGGCCCCGGTGACTCGGCCGAGCCTGTCGTGACGCTCATGCTCCCCGGCCAGGACTGACCCCACCGCACCGCGAGCCGCACCCCGACAAGGATCGGCCCGCTTCACCACCGACCACGAAAGGCGCACCCGATGAACCACGACCCCCTCGCCCAGATGCTCGACGAACTCGGCCCTGACATGCTCGCGATGGACGCGGCCACCCGTGCGGACCTGACGCTGCCGGCGAAGTGCGACCCGGCCCACCGGATCGCGGATTACTGCGCCGTGTTCGATGACGCGGGGCGGCTGGCGCTGGGGTTCGAACAGGTGTCGATCGACTACAGCGTCTACTCGGCCCGCTGGTCCACCGGCTGCGAGATCCCAACGCACGCGCTCGCGATGGTCGAGCGTGACGGCCAGTCGCTGGACGTGCGGATCACGATCACCGGCCATGACTGCAGCCGGATGCGGGCGACGTACCGCGTGGAGGTGGCGTAGCCATGCCAGGGATGCCCTACACCACGCACGGCGGCTACTGCCGGTTCGACGGCTACGGCTGGGAGATCGAACCGACCCGCGGGCGCCCCGGGCGGGTCGACAAGAGTCGCGTCGAGGGCGGGTTCCTCATCACCGAGCACTACATCGGGGGGCAGCTTGTGAGCATGTCCCGCCGGCCGATCAAGCCGACGCCCGAGCCGCAGCGGGCACAGCCTGCGGCAGCAATGACCGCGGCCTCGGGCAACTTTG
>CAZKRE010000309.1:0-2898 GCA_964555075.1 uncultured Phycisphaeraceae bacterium | reverse complement strand
GCCGACGCCGCGGAGGCGGCTCTGCAGAGGTCCCGCGGCGGTGCGGCCGGTGTCGTCCCAGCCCGCGGGGGGCGGGAAGATGACGGCGAGGTTGGCGAGGAGAGGATCGGGCCCGGTCTCCACCGCACCCGCCGGGGGTCTGGTGAGGCGGACGGGCACTTCGCCCGCTTGGGACGTGGTGCTTGCGGGGGTGTCTGGCTGCTGCCCGGGCGCGGCGCGTGCCTCGGGATGGGGCGCGGCGGCCTGTTCGGGGACGGTCACTCGAACGGTGGCGCGGCCGACGCCCAGCGTGTCGCCCGGCCGGAGGCGCTGCCGTGATCCGAGTCGCCGGCCGTTGAGGTAGGTGCCGTTCGCGGAGCCGAGGTCTTCGATCAGCCATCCCGCATCGTCGCGCCAGATCCGGGCGTGCCGGCGGGAAACGCGGCTGTCGCGAATGGCCGCCCGGCCTTCGCGGCCGACGACGCCGGCGGATTGGATCGTGACCACGGCGGCGTGCTCGGCGCCGCGCGTGTCCCGCCACGTCGCCTCGAGTCGGAGCGACCCGGGCGGCGCCCCGGCGACCGCTTCGATGGGAATGCGCGGCTCGGCGGGATCAGCCTGGCGGAGCGGGCGAGCCGGCAGACGGTGGGCGTGGAGGAACATATAGACGCACTCCGTTCATTTCTCCTCCTCCAGTTCCGGGTGTCGGGCGGGCGCTACGAAAGTCGCACGTCCGACCTTCAGGCGAAGCGCTTCGCGCGGCGTCGGCGGATGAACCACGACAGGCCCAGCAGCCCGCCCGTCGCGAGGGTCCCCAAGACCGGGGCGGGCAGGGGTGCGGCGATCAACTGGTCCTGCACGCCCGCGCGGTTCCATGCCGCGAGCGATGCCGCCGGGACGGGCGTCGAGACGAGTGAGTTGAGCCACTCCGCAGCCCGGTTCTTGACGGCGGTGGGCGTTCGGCCGTTGACGCTGAACTGCCCGTCGCCAAGGCTGAGCGTGTCGCGGCCGTCGTAGACGACCTCCCAGACCGCCAGTTGGAACGCGGCGGCGTCGACCTTCGTGAACGCGCCGCTGTGCCGGGCGGACCAGAGCTGCCCGAGCAGTTGCTGCTGATCTGAGTTGAGATTGGGCTCGGCGTCGCGGGCCTGCGGGAGGGACACGCGCGTGTAGGAGACCGAGTCCATGACCGCGACCGGCTCCTCGAGCTCGATGCAGAAGGTCCGCCAGAGGATCGAGTCCGAGTCCTGCCGCGACCAGCGCATCTCTCCCGCAATGAGCGTCTGCCGCTCGCCGCGCAGGTTCACGTCCACCGGGCTGCCGGCGATCTCGCGGAGCGTGACGTTGATCATCGCCGCGCCCGCCACCCCGCTGCCGACCAGCGCGGTGAGGACATACAGGCACACACCAAATCGCAAGAACATGCTGTCTTTCTCCTCCCGTCCCAAGGCCTTCGAGCGTTCCACGGCCCGGGGCCCGTCCAACAATCGGTCGCTCGCCGCCGGCTGAACCCGGAGCGCGGCGAATCATCAGCGTACTCTACACGCGACCAGCCGCCCGGCGAGACAATCGCCGTGCGGCCTGGGTCGCGATCCTCCTTGTCGGCCAGTCGGCTATTGGATCCGCTTGCGACGCCGCAGCGCCGACCCCGACAGCACCGCACCGATCGCGAGGCAGCCCCAGATGGAGGCGGGCAGCGGCGTCGCCGTCACCTGGAGGAGAGTGATCTCGCTCGGGCGACGCTGGTGGATCGGCTGGATGGTGATCGTTCTGGCATTCCACCCATCGATCGCGTCGACGAGGTGGGTCTGGTCGCCGTGCTTGCTGCCGGTCAACGTGATGACCTGCGCCAGGTCCTTTGCCAGCGTGAAGTTGTCCCCGGCGTAGATGCGGACGTGCTCGTTGTGGTCGAGGTTGCCGAGCGTGACGCTGCTGATCGCCCGCCCGTCCGTCCGGAGCGTCACCGCCTGGTCGAGCAGCGCCGAGATCTGCGGCGGGTGCAGGATCGCGGGCAGGTTCGGGACGATCCCGAGCCCGCTTGAGGTCCATGCCAGCCTCGGGAGGTAGGGCAGGTCGCTCTGGGCGTCGATCGTCAGCCACTCGACGGTCTCGCTCAGCGGCTCGTCGTCGAAGTCGATCCAGACGCCGCGGGTGCGGAAGTCGATGGTGCCCGCTTCGGCGAGCGAGCCCATGGCCAGGACGCCGATGACGAGCGCGCAGACGGCCCTGTGGTATCTCATCCCCTTCCTCCTCCGATAGACAGGCCCTCGAAAGACATGAGCCCGAAGCGCCCGCCGCGCCGTTGGGCGCGACGGGCGTGAAAGCTTGAATCGCCGGATCACGCGGACATCTGGGCCCGCTTCCGCTTCGCCGCCACGAGGCCGAAGAGCCCCGTCAGCCCGAGCGCCGCCCAGGCCGACGCGGGCAGCGGCGTCGCGATCATCGCGATGGTCGCTTCGCCGGAATCGACGTAGACGTAGATCTCCTTGTAGAGATTGCCCAGGCCGAGCGTCAGCGTGGCGTCCTGGGCGAGCCCGCCGCTGGGATAGGATGCCACCACAATGGGATCACCATTGGCGTCTTCCGCCACGACACGGCCGCGCGAGTTGCCAACGCTCCCGAACGTGATGCTCGAGAACTCACTCGTCAACGAGGTCAGCTTGATGTACTGCCCGTAAGCAGCGCTGATCTCATACCCGTAGTTCATGGTTCCCGGATCATCGGCCAAGCCCAAGCCTTGGTTGGGAAAGCTACCCGAACCATAGGGGCCGGTCGCGAGGCGAGTCGTCGTCGTGGGACTATTCCCAAAGCCCTCGATTTGGACCCACCCGATCGTGTGCGTGAGCGGGGTACCATCATTGAACACGCTGTCGTTGATCGTGCGGAAGTCGATCGTCGCCGCGTCGACGGTTCCGACCG
>CAZKRE010000308.1:0-2903 GCA_964555075.1 uncultured Phycisphaeraceae bacterium | reverse complement strand
CCCCGGCGGTGGAATGTCGCCTATCAAGACCCCGGCTGGATGAGGTAAAGCTTCACTTCCAGCGGCTCGAGGCTCGCCTCGAACGCGCCACCCTCGGGTGTCAGCGTACGGCTCTCCTCCCCGAACTGCTCAACCACGCGCACCCCGGCGTTGCTCGGCAGGCCGCTCACCGTCACCCCCACCGCCTCGTTCGCCGAGTTCACCAGAAACAGCCAACGTTCTCCGCCACGTGCCACGTCAAGGTGGCTTACCGAAGGGTACGTCTGCGCCGGCTTGTCCTTCGGGTACACCAGCTCCACCTCGGCCGGGCCCGACGTCACGTCGACCCGGATGTCATCGCGCCGCTCACCGAAGAGGAAGAGTTCTCCGAGCTTCTTCTCGCCCAGCAGTTCCCGGCTGACTTGGGCATAGGCCTCGTAGTAATCCATCCGGGCGGGGAAGTTCGGCCGATGGCCCAGCGAAAAGACGACGACGCCTTGGGCGCCGCTGACGAGGCTGAGGTAGACGTCGTGCCGCACCCAGCGCGGGATGAGCCCCAGGTGCTCCTCCGCGGGCTGCTGGAACATCTCCGGCACGGCGATGGGGATCGCGTCGGGGTTGGCCTGTCGGATCGCCTCGAGCTCCTGCTCGATCGTCCAGCGGACCCACACGCGGCTCTCCCGCTGGCTCGAATAGTTGGTGTACATCCCCTTGCCGACGATGTCGAGGTGTTCCGCGGTCCGAGCCAGCCCACCCGCCCCCCGGTGCCCGGGGTCGTACATCCACACCGGCCGCTTCTGCGGGTCGGTCTCACGGATCGCATCGCTCGCCCGCTCGAGGTACGCCACCTCGTGCTTCCGCCAGAACCGCAGTTCCTCCGGCTGCAGGTACCACCACGCCACCGCCTCGTTCAGGTCCGATTCCACAACCTGCCGCACCTGCTCCCGCACCGAGTCGATCGCCTGATCGAGGTCCGCCTCCGCGAGCGCTTCGAGGCCGATGGGCTTCCCCTCGGAGTCGCGGGCTTGAATCGTGTACAGCACCGGGATGCCCGCCGCGCGGGCCTGCTCCACTTCCCGCTGCACCCGCTCCGGTCCGCCGTACCACGGCCCGGTCAGGCTGACCCCCGCCTGCTTCGCGAGATCGACCGGCGCCGCGATGAAGCTGAACGGGAAGATCCGGCCCTGGGGGTAGACCTTCGCAGGGTCGTGCTCCGCCGCGCGGTCGGGGGCGGGGCGGAAGAAGTCGGAGTCGGCGGTGACCGTGCCGGCGCTCAGCAGTGCGAGGCAGGCGAGGACGTGTCGGAGGCGGAGCTTTGTGTTCATCATGGGGGACTCGGGGCGCAAGGCGAGACAGCGGGACGCCCCGCTGTTTCGCAGCATGTGATGGGACTTACTTCGCGGGCTGCTCGATCCGCAGCGCGTGCACCTGGTACGGCTCGAACGTCAGGTGCACCTCGCCCTCACC
The DNA here is from genome assembly GCA_964555075.1 of uncultured Phycisphaeraceae bacterium. Lineage (GTDB taxonomy): Bacteria > Planctomycetota > Phycisphaerae > Phycisphaerales > Phycisphaeraceae > CAZKRE01. Next base: position 1,457 of record CAZKRE010000308.1, on the reverse strand, counting down.
GAGGCCGAAGGTGCGGTCGGTAAAGAGGTCACGCACGATCAGGTCGTCGCCGTAAGGCAGCCCGCCCACGACCGCCTGCACCGGCTCGTTCGCGGAGTTCGACAGGAACAGATACCGCGCGTTCCCGTGGGCGATGTTCGCGAGCTGAATCGAGGGGTAGGTCACCTCGGGGTTGTTGCGGAACGTCATCTTGAGCTCCGCGGGGCCGGACATGACGTCCACCGTCACGCCCTCCCGCCGCTCGCCGAAGAGGAAGACGTCGCCCAGCCCCAGCTCGCCCGTCAGCTCCCGCGCGACCTGCGCGTAGCCCCGGTAGTAAGCCTCGTGCACCGGCCCCGTGAACGCGAGCCCGTCTTCGGAACCCTCCGGCTGCAGCCGCTCCCGCAGGGAGAAGATGGCGATGCCCTTCGCCCCCGCGATCAGCCCGGTGTAGGAATCGTGCCGCGTCCACCGCTCGATCGCCTCCACCGCCGCCGACTCGTCCTTGAGCGCCTCCACGTAGTGCCCCGGGTGCCGGTAGGACTCGGGCACCAGGATCGGGAACGCCTCGCTCCCCACCGCTTCGATCGCCTCGATCTCCTGCTCGATCGACCAGCGGACCCACACCCTCTGGTCCACCATGCTCGAGTAGTTGGTGTACGTCCCCTTGCCGACGATGTCCACGATCTCGGCGATCGGCTTGAGCCCCTCCGCCGACCGATGGCCCGGGTCGTACATCCACACCGGCCGACCCTTCGGGTCCGCCTCGTGGATCGCCTCCGTCGCCCGCTTGAGGAACTCGATCTCGTGCTTCCGCCAGAACCGCAGTTCCTCGGGCTGCACGTACCACCACGCCACCCGGTCATCGTGCTCCGAGCCAACCACCGCGCGGACCCGCTCACCCACCGACTTCACCGCCTGATCCAGGTTCTCCGGCGTCAGGTCCTTGAGCTTGATCGGCTCCCCTTCGGCGGTGTGGGCTTCCGCGGTGTAGATCGCGTGCAACCCGACGCTCGCCGCATCCGTCAGGATGCGGTCGTTCAGCTCGTACTGCGGCCCGATCATCGTGAAGCCGTCCTCCTTCACCCGCTTCAGGACCGCCTCGATCTCCTCCGGCGTCTGCTCGACCCGACCCCCGCCCGCCACGTACCGCGTGCCCCCCACCGAGAAGAAGCTGATCGGGAACTTGCGGCCCTGCGGGAAGACCTGGTCCGCGGGGAGGTCGGCCCCCTCTTCGGCGGCGGGCTTGAAGAACTCGGCCCGCGGCGCGCCCAGCTGCGCCGACGCCGGGGCAGCCCCCAGCAGGCCGCCGGCGACGGTGAGACCCAACACGTTCACGAAAAGCGACTTCATCAGGGATCGATCCTCTCTAAGACTCGGATTCAGCGCCGCGACCAGTCGCGCACGATGATGATCAGTTCGTAGGGCGGGCCTCGGCCCGCCGCAAGGGTGGCGGGCCAAGGCCCGCCCTACCCTTG
>CAZKRE010000307.1:0-2906 GCA_964555075.1 uncultured Phycisphaeraceae bacterium | reverse complement strand
GCGAGCGCTGCCGCATCGGCCGCGTCCATCAGTCCGGCGAACCACGGACTGGCCGATCCTCCGCCGCCGGTAGGGGCGACCGCAATCACCGCTTCCTTGAACGCCTGGGTGGTCGCGGGAGGCGTCGGACCCGCGCCGGGGATCGACGCGAGCCAGTCCAGATAACGGCTCGGCGTGATAGGCATCAGGCCGGGATCGCCGGCCTGTATCGCCGCCAGCGATGCTGCCGTGACCCTCATGACCTCGGGCGCCGCGTTCTCGACCGAGACGCCGAGCAGCACATCCTCGGTCGGCGGGTCGATGCTCGTGATCCCGAGCAGCGAGGGAGTGGCCTCCCCGCCGGGCTCTTCCGAGCGCCGCCAAGTTACCACCGCCTCGTCATAGCCCTCCGGGTGATCGAGGCTGAGTTCCTGCTCGACGCTCGGTATGCCGCCGTCAATCCGAACGTAGCCGTCACCCTCGTCGTTGGGGATCAGGCGGTTCTCCGGGACGGGTGTTCCACCACCGCCCGTTCCCGTTCCTGTTCCACCTCCGGTCACGAGCCAGTCGTCAGCCCCAAGCCGGCTGATCCCGAACGCCGCGCCGGCCGTCTCCGGGCCGATGGTGACGCTTCCGGCCACCTCGCCGTTCACCGTGACGCCCGCCGCGCCGGCGATCGTCGCGCCATGCGATGCCGACCCGACCAGCATCATGTTGGCCGGGTAAACCTGGCTTCCCTGGGCCGCGATGGTGAGCGTCGGCGCAGCGTTGGTCAGGCGCAGCTTGTGCCGGTCGTAGGTCGCCGGAAGCGTGACCGCCGCCTCGGTCCGGGTGATCGGAGTGATGGCCCTCTCGATGGTGGCGCCGATGTCGACTGAGTTCAGCATCCGCGCCCAGGCGCCCCACCCGGCATCGGTCTTGGTCGCGATCCACTGTCGCGGAGCACCGGACGAGCCCTGCTCAGTGAATATGTAGCTGACGCGGGGGAATGCGTGCGCCGAGTCCGTACGCCCGAAGACGTATAGCAGTCCGAACACCGGCGCGGGCAGGTTCAGGACCGTGCCGCTCGCCCCGGTGATCGAATACCAGCGGTTGCGCTGCAGCGGCGTGGCCCCGAACAGGTCGAAGTTCACCGGCAGCGGAAGGGGGTGGCCGTCGAAGTGCCCCTTGTCGGCGGCGGCCATCAGGCCCGCATACCCCTCCTGCCCGCCGGGGATGGCGGCCAGCGCGATCGGAAGTTCAACGTCCGCGCCCGTCGAGGACGTGAGCACGCGGGTCAGAGGGGTGTAGCCGAGGTCGGTGCCGGCACTTCCACCCGTTCCGCCGTTCACCGTACCGGAAACGTGCAAGTCTCGCACATAAACGTTGGCGACCCTGCGATCGGTCGCGCCAATATCAAAGGCGTTGTCCGCCGCGGGCATCAAAGTGTTGGAGAAAGTTGATGCGCCTGTCAGGTATACTTCCGAGCCGCCTGCAGAGACCACCTGATCTCGGGTGATGCTGCTCGATACCGCGTTTACCCTGGAACCAGACTGAGCGCTGATTGCCCGCGCGCCCAAGTACCCGGTCACATCGAGGCCGAACGCATTGACGTAAGCAGTTGTCGCATACAGGGGAGTGCCGGTAGCGTTCTTGACTGACGACGAATTGATCTGCACAACCGCGCCGTTACGCGCCTCAATGGCACGGGAACCCGATGCGTTGTCGTACTGACCGGACGGGCCAGCGAACACACCGGACTCGATGAAGAGGGCCTGCTCGCAATCGTTGGCCTTAAGCCCGACGGCGGTCAGGAATGATTCATAGCTCTGGACACCGCGCCCACTCCCGCTGACCGTACCGTCGAGCATGTTGACTCGCGCCTGAGCAATCGCCAGGCCCGCAACGGCGCCCTGAAGGGTCGACTCCCTCAGTTGCCCAAAGCTGCCGTTCGAAATCCGCGCCCCGTACTCTCCGGCCCCCGTGAAGTCGCAGAGCCGGGCCACGAACTGCGAACCCCCGGCGACATGGAGATTGCGCGTCCCGGCGTTCCGCATTGCGGCGAACGGCCGCATGTACAGGCGCGAGTTGCGGTCGATGTAGATGCCGTTGACGTAATCCGGCACGCCCGAACCGTCGAATTCGAACTTGCAGTTGAATATCGGAAGGCCCGCATTATCCCCGCCGAATGCGGGCTTATAAATTTCGGCACTCAGCCACGCTTGAGTGATCGCCTCCCGCACGATGGGGACTACGGCGTCGTTTTCAGAAGCCAGCGTGATCCACGAGAGGTTCACGTCCCGGACCAAGACCTGCTCGACCATCTCGAAACCGGAAAGCATGAGGATCGTGGCGTTAAGCCCCCCGGGCCTGTAGGTCGGCCTGGTCTGGCTCAGGTAGGAGATGGCCTGGTTCAGTGTCGGGAAATCGCCTCCTGGCCCCACGCCAACCACAATGTCTGGGGTAGTAGGCTGGACTGCCGTGCCTGCCGTCGCCACCACCGTCTTCTCCGCGTCGGTGAAGGCGTTCGTATCGGGGTTGCTCTCGTACTTCGCCTTGACCGAAGCGGCCGTCTCCTCGGTCCCGGAGCCGGCCTGCGCGACGAACTCGCCGTCGTCGGCGTCCCAGATGTAGGCCTGGACCTCGGCCCCGGCGCCCGCGTCGACGTGGGCATAGGAACCCGGCCGGGGCGACGGGTGCGCCGCCACGAGCGCGGCGAGGTTCACGAAGGTGCCGAGGAAGCGCGAGCTTTCCAGCCCGGCGAGCTTGTCCTTCTCGCCCTGGGTGTAGGCTGTGGTCCCGAGCGCGGTACGCTGAGCAGCGGCGTCCACCGCCGTCAGGAGTGTACGCCCGGCGCCGGTGGAATCGGATATCTGGCTGGCCGAGTGCGAGTGCGCCGTCGGCGTGCGCGCATCCGACAGCCGGGCGTCGTCCGTGCCGACCTTGCC
>CAZKRE010000306.1:0-2915 GCA_964555075.1 uncultured Phycisphaeraceae bacterium | reverse complement strand
CGCTCGAGGCGGTGCGCGCGATGGAGCGGCGGGCGGCGGAGGAGCAGGCCCGCGAGGAGCGGGCGAAGCTCCGCGAGCAGTACGAAGCGCTGGCGGCGCGGCAGGAGGAACTGGCGGCGGGGGTCCGCGAGGTCGTGGGCGATCCCGCGCCGGCCGGGGGGCTAACGCGGCAGCAGCGGGCGGCGATCCTCCCGCTCGGTGAGTCGCAGGCCGGGGTCCGCGACGAGGCCGCGACGCTGGGCGACGCCGTCGCCGAGGCGGGCGGCGCGACGGTGTTCCGTCACCTGCACGACCGGCTGGATGAGTCGCTGCGGGGGGTGGCGGACCGGCTCAGGCGGGGCGATGCGGATGCCGGGCTCATGCGCAGCCAGGGCGACGCCGCCGCGACGCTCCGGCGGATGGCGGCGGCGCTGGCGGACGACCCGACGAGCGAACCTTTCGCCGGCGAGACGGGTAGCGGAGAGGGCGGGGGTGGCGGCGGCGGGGGGGGCAGCGAGGCGGTCCCGCCCGCGGCGGAGCTGAGGCTGCTCCGGGGCGTGCAGGAAGCGATCTACGAGGCCACCCGCGGCGTACACGAGGGAGGGGCCGCCGACGCCCAGGCCCGGCTGCGCGAGCTCGCCGCGGAGCAGCGCGAGGCGGCGGAGCTGGGCCGGCGGATGGTCGAGCAGTTGCAGGAGCAGCAGGGCCCGCCCACGGGCGCACCCGACGTTCAGCCGGAAGCGGAAGGGGAGCAGCAGCCATGAACCCGCAACGGAACCACCCCACCCGCCCAAGACAACGCGACACGTTCGGCGCAGGCCCGCGCCTCAGCTCCCCCTCCCCGCGGCTTCAGCCGCGTCCGGGAGAGGGTGGCCGCGGCGTCACCTGGCGATATTCACGCGCTGACTCATCGGCCGCGCTCACCCCGGCCGCGCTCACCCCGACCCACTCCCGGGGGGAGAGGGAGCCGGACGGATGTCGGGTGGTGAGGGCCCGCGCGCTGGGGGTTGCGCTGGCGGCGCTGCTTCTGGTGGCCCCGCCGGCGATGGGGCAGGACGATGCGGCGCTGGATGAGCTGCTGAACATCCCGACGCGGCAGACGCCGGCGCCGCCCGCGGAGGAGGCCCCCCGCGAAGCCGCGAACGGCGACGAGGCGGCGGGCGGGGAGCAGTTGCAGCCGGGCGTCCGCCGGCTGGTGGAAGAGGGCGACGCGGCCGACATGCTCGACGCGGCGCTGCGTCAGATGGAGGACGTCTCCGCGCGGCTTGGGGAGCGGCTGGACGCGGGGCTCGACACGCAGCGCGAGCAGGAGTCGATCCTCCGCAAGCTCGACCAGGTCATCGCCGCCGCCCGCCAGCAGCAGGAGAGCAACTCCAGCAGTTCGAGCGGCAGCGGCGGGGGCGGTCAGCAGCCGCGGCAGCAGGACATCGGCGGCCGGTCGGTCGCCGCCCAGCAGGCGGGCAGCCAGGGCCAGCCCGGCGCGGAGCAAAGCGGTGCGGAGCAGGCCGGGGCGGGCGAGAATCGCGGCGAAACCGGCGTCGGCGGTCGGCCGCCCGGCGACCCGCGCACCGAGCCGCTCGAAGAGATCCGCAAGGAGTGGGGCAACCTCCCGCCCCGTCTCCGCGACGAGCTGACCGAAGGCCTCAGCGAAGAGTTCAGCCCCGCCTACCGCGAACTCACCGAGCAGTACTACCGGGCGCTTGCGGAAGATGAATGATGAAGCAGGGACCCATGAGACCAGGAGCGGGAGAGCCCATGCGGTTGAAGCGGTTTGCTGCCTGTCTATCCATCCTCCTGGCTTCATGGATTCCTGCTTCGACACTCTTCGCCGACGCGGCGCGGGGCAGCGAGGCCGTCGGCTTCGTCGAGATCACGCCCGAGCTCCGGCAGGCCGTCGAGCGCGGGTTCCGCTACCTCGCGGCGCAGCAGTCGACCGACGGCGCGTGGGGGGGTGACCGTTACGGCAAGCACGTCGGCATCACCTCCCTCGCCGCGCTGGCGTTCATGGCGGACGGCAACCTCCCCGGTCGCGGGCCCTACGGCGAGAACGTCGCCCGCGCGCTCGACTTCGTCCTCCGGAACGCGACCGAGTCCGGCCTCATCGCCGCCGACACGTCGCACGGCCCGATGTACGGCCACGGGTTCGCCACGCTCTTCCTCGGCGAGATCTACGGGCAGACCGGCGACGAGCGCACCCGCGAGGTCCTCCTCAAGGCCGTCCGCCTCATCGTCAACACCCAGAACCACGAGGGCGGCTGGCGGTACCACCCCGTCCCCTTCGATGCCGACGTCTCCGTCACCATCTGCCAGGTCATGGCCCTCCGCAGCGCCCGCAACGCGGGGCTCTCGGTCCCCAAGGAGACCATCGACCGCGCGATCCGGTACGTCAAGGCGTGCCAGAACCCCGGCGACGGCGGGTTCCGCTACATGCTCAACCCCGGCGGCAGCGCGTTCCCCCGGTCCGCCGCCGGCGTCGCCGCCCTCTATTACGCCGGCGTCTACGAGGACCAGGCCCTCACCGACGGCCTCGACTACCTCCTGCGCGACAACGCCAACCTCACCAACCAGGGCGGCGGCCACTACGAGTACGGCCACTACTACGCCGTCCAGGCCATGTTCCTCGCCGGCGGCGACTACTGGGCCGGCTACTTCCCCCGCATCCGCGAGCAGCTCCTCGGCTCCCAGGTCGGCGACGGCTCGTGGAACAGCAACCACGGCGACCCCTACGGTACCTCGATGTCCCTGCTCATCCTCCAGGTCCCGAATCGGTTGCTGCCGATCTTCCAGCGATAGCGGGAGGGAATGCACGAATGCACGAATGCACGAATGCGCGAAGGAATGACGAAGAGCGAAGGGCGAAGGTCGAATGGCGGCGATCGCTACGGTGTGATCCTCGCCATTCGACATTCGGCTTTCCGCCTTCCTTCGAGCATTCG
>CAZKRE010000305.1:0-2930 GCA_964555075.1 uncultured Phycisphaeraceae bacterium | reverse complement strand
TGAGGAAGGCGACGACGACGTTGTCGGGGTAGGGGTTGTAGCCGAAGAGGTTCTGCCCGCGGCAGAGCGAGCGGATCTGCACCTTGCCGCCGCCAGCGTTGTCGTCGCGACCGGCCTGCCACTGGGTCCGCGCGACCTCGGTGCGGATCGTGTCGCGGAACTTGTCGAGGCGTTCGAACGGGTCGTCGCTGGTGAAGCGGAGGGCGGAGTCGAGCGTCGCGCCACCCCAGAGTTCGATGATCGAGTGCCCGGCCCGGACGACCAGCGGCAGGACGCGGAGGCACTGCTCGGTGGACATCCGCGTCGCGAGGAGCGACTGGTGGCCGTCGCGAAGGGAACAATCGATGAGGTGGATCCGTGAGCGTGGCGGCATACGGTCTAGACTCCTGCGGGGCGGCGGGTGACTCTAGCCGACTGCCGCCGCGGTGCAACCAAATCAAAGGAAACGGCTTGTCTTTACAGGGCGCGAATCAAAGGATACAATAGTCTCGTGAATCCGGCACCCCGACCCGCCGGCAGGAGAAGCTGACGATGACCAGCTACGCAAGCCCCCCCCGCAAGCCCCGCATCCTCCTCGGCAAGCCCGGCCTCGACGGCCACGACCGGGGCGCGAAGTATGTCGCCCACGTCCTCCGCGACGCCGGGTACGAGGTCATCTACACCGGCATCCGCCGCAGCCCCGAACAGATCGTCGACGCGGCGATCCAGGAGGACGCCGCGGCCATCGGCCTGTCGCTGCTCTCGGGCGCCCACAACGTGCTCTTCAAGCGGGTCCTCGACCTGCTCAAGGAGCGCGGCGCCGAAGACATCGCGGTGTTCGGCGGCGGGGTGATCCCGGTGAGTGACATCCCCGGCCTGAAGGCCATGGGCATCCGCGCGGTCTTCACTCCCGGCACGCCCGCCAAGACCATCGTCGAGACGCTCGACAGCCTCCTCCTGGAGGCGGCCGCCTCGTAACGACGACCCGCCACCAACGCCCACCCGCCCGCGCGCTACCCTCCCCCGAAGGACGGGCGGCGGGCCCTCCCCCGACCATCGATCCCCCGGCTCCCTCATGCGCTTCAGTGTCGACCAACTCGCCCGGCCGCTGCTCGACGCCGACCCCGACGCGTCGCCCGCCGTCCGCGTTCGCGCCGCGGGGCGGCTGATGACCCTGCTCGAGAACGAGCCCCAGCGCCTGCCGGAGCTGTACCGGGCGGCGAGCGCGGCCGGGGCCTCGGCGGACCGGCTTCAGCCGGGCATGCTCGTCGGCATCACCGGCGCTCCGGGCAGCGGCAAGAGCACGCTCACCGATGCCGTCGTCACCGCCTACCGCGCCCGGTTCCCCGAGCGGCGCATCGGCGTGGTGGCGGTGGACCCGTCGTCGCCGTTCACCGGCGGGGCGGTGCTGGGCGACCGCGTCCGCATGATGCGGCACGCGACCGACCCGAACGTGTTCGTGCGCTCCCTCGCGTCGCGGGGCCGGCTCGGCGGGCTGTCGCTGGGGGTCAAGGGCGTCATCCGCGCGATGGCGCTGGCCGGCTGCGACCTCGTGCTGCTCGAGACGGTGGGCGTCGGGCAGAGCGAGGTGGAGGTGGTCCGCGTCGCCGATATCACGCTCGTGGTCATGGCCCCCGGGCAGGGGGACAGCGTGCAGATGCTCAAAGCCGGCCTGATGGAGGCCGGCGATTTTTTTGTGATCAACAAGGCCGACCGCGACGGCGCGGCCGCGCTCTACGCGCAGCTGCTGGCGAGCCTGCAACTCGGCGAGCGGCCGGTGCTGGCCGCTCGCGACCCGGCGAAGCTCAAGGCGGGCGTGGCGCTGCCGATCGCCGGCTGCCACGTCGACACCGCGACGGCGGTGGACGACCTGGCGATGCAGGCGCGGCCGGGCATCGAGGTGCACCTCGTCTCGGCGCAGGAGGGGACGGGGATCGAACCGCTGCTCGACAGCCTCGAGAACCAGCGCGTCGTCAAGCAGTCGACGTGGGCCGAGCGACGGGACCGCGCGCTGCACGAGGAGGTCCGCGAGGCGATCCTCGAGGCGGGGCGCGGGCGACTCGAGCGGACGCTCGGGACCAACGGCGGCATGGAGGCGGTGGTGAGCCGCCTGCTCTCGGGCGCCGCCACCATCGAGCAGATCGCCGACGAAGTGCTGCGGATGACCGCACGAGACGATTCCGTCCAAGGTCCGGCTTTTGAAGGAAGGTGACATGACCAGCACGACCGAGAGGATGAGCCCCCGGCTCGCCGAATCCAAAGCCAAGTATGACGCCGTCATCGCCAAGGCGACCGCACGGTTCCCCGAGCGACGGCAGGCGTTCGTCACGGTGTCGGGCAAGCCGGTGGACCGGCTCTACCTGCCCGAGGGGCTTTCGGATGAGCAGGCGGAGCGGTACGTGGAGAAGCTCGGCTTCCCCGGGGCGTACCCGTACACGCGGGGCGTGCAGCCGACGATGTATCGCGGGCGGTTCTGGACCATGCGGATGTACGCGGGGTTCTCGACCGCGGAGGAGTCGAACCAGCGGTACCGCTACCTGCTCGAGCAGGGCTCGACGGGCCTGTCGGTCGCGTTCGACCTGCCGACGCAGATCGGTTACGACAGCGACGACGCGATGGCGGTCGGCGAGGTCGGGAAGGTGGGCGTGGCGATCGACACGCTCGCCGACATGGAGACCCTCTTCGCCGGGATCCCGCTCGACAAGGTCTCGACGTCGATGACGATCAACGCGACGGCGGCGATCCTGCTCGCGATGTACATCGCGGTCGGGGAGAAGCAGGGCGTCCCGGCGGACAAGCTCGAGGGGACGATCCAGAACGACATCCTCAAGGAGTACATCGCCCGCGGGACCTACCGGTTCCCGGCCGGGCCGTCGCTGCGGATCATCAGCGACAACTTCGCCTACAGCACGAAGCAGGTGCCGAAGTGGAACACGATCTCGATCTCGGGC
>CAZKRE010000304.1:0-2955 GCA_964555075.1 uncultured Phycisphaeraceae bacterium | reverse complement strand
GGAAACGACCTTACATCGCCGACTACCCGGTGTTGTGGGAACGGATGCTGGAGATCATCGAGGTCCAGCATCGTCGGGGACTGATCCGGCGGACATAGGCGCCGGCGTGCCGCCGGGGGGATGCAGGGGTACCATTGGATAGACCGCCTGGTCCTGTGGTTGCGCCCCATTGCCTAGCCAGGAAGCCTGATGACCGACCGCGATACCTCGATCACGACCGATTCCGGCATAACCATTGAGCCGGTGTATACCGCGCCTGATACGCCGGTGCAGCTGCCGCTGCCGGGCGAGTACCCCTATACGCGCGGCATTCACTCCGGGATGTACCGCTCGCGCCGGTGGACGATGCGGCAGTACGCGGGGTTCTCCTCGGCCGAGGACAGCAACCGTCGCTACCGGCTGCTGCTGGAGCGCGGCACCACAGGCCTGAGCGTCGCCTTCGATCTCCCGACCCAGCTCGGACTCGACTCCGACGATCCTCGCGCCTTCGGCGAGGTTGGCCGCGTCGGCGTGGCAATCTCGACGCTCGACGATATGCGCACGCTGTTCGACGGCATCGACCAGGAGGCCGTGTCGACGTCGATGACGATCAACGCGCCGGCGTCGCTGCTGTTGCTGATGTACCAGATCGTCGCCGAGGAGCGCGGCGAGGATCCGGCCAAGCTCGGCGGCACGATCCAGAACGACATCCTCAAGGAGTACGCCGCGCGCGGTACCTATATCTACCCTCCGAAGCCGTCGATGCGGCTGGTGACCGATACCTTCGCCTACTGCGCCGAGCACCTGTCGCGCTGGAATACGATCTCCGTCTCCGGCTACCACATCCGCGAGGCGGGCTCGACGGCCGCCCAGGAGATCGCCTTCACGCTCGCGGACGGGATTGCGTACGTGCAGGCCGCCCTCGACGCGGGTCTCGACGTCGACGCGTTCGCCGGCCGGCTCTCCTTCTTCTTCAACGTGCACAACCACTTCCTCGAGGAGGTGGCCAAGTTCCGCGCCGCCCGCCGGATGTGGGCGCGCATCATGAAGGAGCGGTTCAAGGCCAAGGACCCGCGCTCGATGATGCTCCGCTTCCACGCGCAGACGGCGGGCAGCACGCTCACCGCTCAGCAGGTGGACAACAACGTGGTCCGCGTGGCGCTGCAGGCGTTCGCGGCGGTGGCGGGCGGCGCGCAGTCGCTGCACACCAACTCGCGGGACGAGGCGCTCGCCCTCCCCTCCCAGGACGCGGCCCGCATCGCGCTGCGCACGCAGCAGATCATCGCCAACGAGTCGGGCATCGCGGACATCGCGGATCCCTTCGGCGGCTCCTTCGCCATCGAGCACCTCACCGACGAGCTCGAGGCCCGCGCGCTCGACTACATCCGCCGCATCGACGACATGGGCGGCATGGTCGAGGCCATCCGCAAGGGCTTCCCGCAGCAGGAGATCCAGGACGCGTCGTACCAGGCGCAGCGGGACCTCGAGGAGAAGCGCTCGGTCGTCGTGGGCGTCAACGAGTACGTCACGCCCGAGCCGCCGCCCACGGGGTTGCTGCGGGTGGACGAGTCGGTCGGTGAGCGCCAGCGCGAGCGGCTGAAGCTCCTCCGCAGCGAGCGCCACAACGGCCCGGTGCAGGGCGCGCTCGACGCCATCCGCCGCGCGGCGAAGGACGAGAAGGAGAACCTGGTCCCGCTGATCCTCGATGCGGTGAAGGTCGAGGCCACGCTCGGCGAGATCAGCGACGCGATGCGCGACGTCTTCGGCGAGCACAAGGAGACGGTGGTCCTCTAACCTCCAGGGCTGAAGGCAGCCCCCTTCCCCCGGGCCGGATTGCCCTCCCGCCCGGGCGCCCCCACCTCCCGCGAACGCAGGGCCAGTTCACACAACTGCGCCGCCGCGACCTCCAGGAGGTTGAGCCATGTCCGTTCCCGGTGGAGAATTTCAGCGCCAACGGGAGCGGTTATGACCTACGCAGTGCTGGCCAGGCTGGGCAACGCCGACCTCTCGCGCGCCGAGTGGGTCGGGCTGATCGCAGCGGTGGCCTGCGTGTTCTTCGTGCTCCAGCTCGCCCGGACGCGCGGTCCGCTCACTGTGGCGCCCACCTCCCTGACGCTGAAGATCGAAGCGCTGACCACCGGCGCCTACCGCGTCCGCTGCCAGCAGTGCGGCGATGCGTACCGCGCGCGAGGCGGCCTGTTCCTCGAGCTGCAGCGGAGCCCGAACACCCACCCACGCTGGGAGCTGGCGCGGCTGCCGGCGCGTGGTCGGGAGGCGGAACCCTCGACCATCCTCGGCGAGCTCGAGCGGCTGCTGCATGGAACCCCCGCCGAGTGGAAACGCCTCTGCTCTGCCGGCTGCATGCGCGCGTTCCTCCTCACCGCCGGTGAGCCGCCCGCCAGCGTCGAAGCCCGCTTCGAGCCCTGCCGTCCCTGTGGCGAGCTGCACGTGCGTGGGATCGAGAACCCTTGCGCCCACGCGCAGGCCTGAGCCCGGCAACCACGACGAAGAACGAGGAGCAGGCGGGCACGCGTCGGGGGCAAACGTTCCTCAGCGCGCTGAGAAGCGTTAACCTCCCGACCTGGCATGCAGGACGTCTCACCCCCACAGGTCTTCGTGCGCAACGACAAGGGCCGTTTGTGGGGTCCGCTCGCGCCGCAGTCGCTGGAGCTCCTGCTCGACAACGGGCTCATCGAGGGCCGCATCCAGCTCTCCGTGGACGGGCTCAACTTCGCCTGGCCCGGCCGCTTCGAGGACCTCCGCGAGTTCGTCCCCACCGCGCTCTGGGGCGAGGGCTTCGCGCCCGCCGGCACAGGCACGGCCACGGGCACCGCCGGCAGCGGGGTCGCGAGCGCCACTGCCCGCACCGCCGCCGCACCGATGGCCGGACCGGGCGCGCTGCAGAACGCACAGCCCGCACGCCCGCCCCACCGCAACAACGCGCCTGAGCGACAGGAGACGACCGCGCCCGGCGTC
>CAZKRE010000303.1:0-2968 GCA_964555075.1 uncultured Phycisphaeraceae bacterium | reverse complement strand
GCCGATCCAAAGCTTGTCCCAGACCATGCAGGACGCGGGCGTGAGTTCGCAGAGGGAGCACGCGCGCATCAGGGTCGGCAGCGTCCGCCAGTTGCAGCAGGACGCGAGGTGACCAGACTTCCGGAGCACGAACGCCGCCCGCCGGTAGACCTCGGCGAACCAGAACGCCGAGTTCTCCATGTCCGCCCACGTCCCCGACTTGGACCGGGCGTTGCCGATGCTGGTTGCGCCGATGATGTACGGCGGATCCGTCACCACCGCGTCGACGCTGCCGGGCTCCAGTCGCCGCAGCACGTCGAGGCAGTCGCCCGCGTACAGCGTCCAGCCCTCGCCGCTCGCGTAGGGGCTCACGACACCACCCCGCCATGCCCCACCGCCGCACCGGGAGGGCGACGGCGGGGCGAGCCGGCCGGGAGGCGCGGCTCAGCGAGCCGGGGCACTGCGACTGAGGCGGCGGAGCTCATGCTGCCACCGCCCGCGCGTGCCCATCGCTTGCGATGACGAGCCCGGGGATCGGGCACTGGTCAGGACGGAACGAACAGAAGAACGTCCCGTCGCCGTTGCCGCGCTCGGAACCCGGCAGCCTGCCGTCCTTGGCGCGGTAGCCGTGTTCGCAGATCCACGACCGAAGCACCGATAGGTCCAGCAGGCGCCACGCGGCGAGGTCGGGTCCGTCGACGGCCGCGAATCCGTAGAGCATCCAGTCGCCCCACCCCTCCACGATCTTCCGCAGCTCGGTCTTCGCGCCGCTGTCCCGACGGCTCCGGATCGTGAACTCGTCACCATAGGTCGCGAGGTACTGGTGCTTACGGATGCGTGCGGCGATCCGCATGTCCCGCGCATGGAACACGAGCAGGTCCGTCGCCTCCTTCGCGTCCAACTCCAGCGGGGCCGGGACCACAAGGTGCGGGGCAATGGCTCGCGTGATCGCCGGGATGTACTGGTCGGACCAGCGCTTGTCCCTCTGCCAACTCATGCGGCCTCCTTGCCCCAGCCATCGAAGCCGTCGATCAGGCGTCGGTTGAACATGTCGAGCCGCCGACCCGCGGTGACGCGGCGGAGGACCTCGTAGAAGTCCTCCGGCTTCTCGCTGTGGGCGCCGCGCTGCGCGTCGAAGCAGACGGGGAACGCCTTGGTGTCGACGAACTTCGGGGAGCCCTTCCGGGCGTAGATCGCGAACTCGCAGTTGTACTGAGGCAGGCCGATCGGCTGGAACCCGCCGGGCTTGTGCCAGACAAAGGTGCAGACGTACTTGAGCCCCCACGCATCGAGCAGGCGGAGCGCCATGGGCAGGAATTTGTGGGTGGTCCAGAGCCAGACGTGGCAGTCGTCCGCGGCCGGCAACGTGAGCGCCGCCAACTCCTCCTCGCTCATGGTCGGGTAGTCGAACTCGACCTGGTTCGGCCGCTCGTCGCGCTCGATCTTCTTCATCGGCCACGGCGGATCGATGACGAGCACGTCGTAGACGCCCGCCGCCTCCTTCGCCTCGACCGCCTCCACGCTGGTGAGGTTGGCGACCGTCTCGGCGCGCTTCATCTCTCGGCGGGCCGCGGCAAGGGTCAGATCGCCGGCCTCGACCTTCGCGGCCAGATCGGGGGCCTTGCGCTTGACCTCCAGCGCCGTGCGGACCTTGCGCTCCGAGACGTTGGCGGCCTTAGCGGCTTCCTTGCGGGTGTCTCGCTTCTGCTGGGGCTTGGGGCGCTCGGCTGGGGGAAGGTCAGCCACGCGGGTGCGTTGGACGAGGATCGCCCGGTGGGGCGGCTCGGTCACGCCACCCGGCGGCAGCATGTCAGCAACGGGGATCGGGTCGGCGGTGGGGCTGTCGTCGAGGGTCCAGTCGGAGGCGCTCAGTGCCCGCTGATCGCTGGTGAGCGGCCCGGGTTCGGGCTCTATCTTGTCGGCCAACGTGTCCGACAAGATTGATTCTTCAGCTTCCTTCGTGGGGCGCCACTCCCGCGACTGGACTGCCGCCCTCGCCCGATCCCGCTTCGCCTGCTCGCTCAGGTCCTCCGCCAGCCCGGCCGCGTTCATGGCCCGCTGGTCGTCCATGAGGTTCCGGCGGGACACCTGGTTCTGGCGGATCCAATCCCGGGCGTCGATCCGGTCCTCGACGCCCTCGACGGCGATGGTCTGGTACGGCACGCCCAGCCGATCGCAGATCTCCAGCCTGTTGTGGCCGTCGATCAGCACGCCGTTCCACGTGACCAGCGGATCGCGGCAGCCCTCGCGGGCGATGCTCTCCTCCAGCGCGGCGCGCTCGTCGGCACGAAGGGGCGGGATCAGAGCCTTGAACTCGGGATCGATGCGCGGCACCATCACGCCCCCTCGTCGTCAGACTGCGATCCGGCCGCGAGGCGGTACGCGGTCAGGCGGTCGTCACCGTGAACGTCGAACGCATCGAGAATCGCCTCCATACGGCCCGGCCGAGGGCGCCGAGCACCGTGGAGGTAGGACGAGAGGCACGAGTCGCTCATGTCGACCCCGCGGCGGCGAAGGTAGGCGAGCGTGTCTTCGTGCTTGTCATGTCCGAGCGCTTTGATCCGCTCGGACAGCAGGTCTCCGAAGTGGCCGTGACTCATTGGGGATCCTCGTACCGAAGTGTTGGCGCTTCACATTCCGTGGAACTAGGTAGTCAGAACCCCCCGGCGCCGTCAACCCTCAACTCCACGATTGGTGGAAAGGTGCGGAACCATGGGCGTGTTAGACCCGCAAATGAGCGAAGAAGAGGACGCGCGCGAGCAGCGCCAGGTCGCAGAAGAGACCAGCTACAGCAAGACGCTACGCAGGCGGCTTCGCGCCCAGCGTGAGCGACTCAAGCTCACGCAGGAGGAGGTCGCCCAACGTGTGACCGAGCGGCTCAAGGCGTTTCCGACCAAGGGCAAGCCCCCCAAGACCGTCGGCAACACGGCGATCTCGAACTGGGAAAAGTTCGCCCGCCACCCCGGGATCGACGCATACGCCGCGTGGG
>CAZKRE010000302.1:0-2978 GCA_964555075.1 uncultured Phycisphaeraceae bacterium | reverse complement strand
TCGCCGCAGAGCGCGTCGAAGTCGAGCCGGCCGCTCGCCGCGACCACCGTGTTGTCCGCGCTGTAACGCTGCTCGAAGTAGGCCCGCATCTGCGCATCATCGAGCGCCCGGATGGTGTCCGCGGTCCCGAGCACACGGAAGCCCATCGGGTGGTCGCCGTAGTACCGCTCCAGCAGCGTGTCCTGCAGCCGCCACTGCGGGCGGTCGTCGTACATCCCGATCTCCTCGAGGATGACGTTCTTCTCCATGTCGAAGTCCTGCTTCCGCAGGGCCGGGCGGAGCATGTCGCCCATCAGGTCGACCGCGCGCGGGAGGTACTCGGGCAGCACGTGGGCGTAGTAGACCGTCTGCTCGTGGGAGGTGAAGGCGTTGTAGTCGGCCCCCATCTCGTCGAACTCGCGGTTCACGTCGTCCGCGGTCCGCCGGGCGGTGCCCTTGAACATCATGTGCTCGAGGAAGTGGGACACGCCCATGACGTCCGGCGTCTCGTCCCGAGCGCCCGCCTTGACAAAGAACCCCACGGCCGCGGTGTGCGCGGTGTCAGACGTCTCGGCGATGACGGTCAGCCCGTTCGGAAGCGTGCGTTGGTGAAACTTCGGCATCCCCCCATTCAATCACAAACCCCCGCCCGCCGCACCCGACTCCCGGCCCCTGCTCCACGGTGCTCAGATCGCCAGCCACGCCCGGATCGGGTCGTGGAAGAGCATGACCACCACGGCGCCGCCGGCGAGATACGGGCCGTATGGGATCGGCCGCCACCGCTCCTTCAGGAGCGCCGACGCCCCGAGCATCACCGCCGCGGCAAGCAGCCCGAAGAACGGCGCGATGAAGAACGCGAGCGTCGCCGACATCGCGCCCAGGCACGCCCCGATCGCGCCGACGAGGTGGACGTCTCCCAGCCCCATCGCCTCCTTGCCGAACGCGAGCGTCCCGAGGATGCGGACGCCCCACACCAGCCCCGCGCCAACGAAGTAGCCGCACAGCACGCCCCCGAGCGCCGCGAGGGCCGGGTGGATCGGGTGATGGAAGCTCGACAACAGCCCCTCCTCCGTCCGCACCGGCGCCACGAAGTCGCGGCAGAGCCACGCCCCGATGAGTGCGCCGCAGATCGGCAGCGCGAGGAACGCCACCTCCTTCATCACCTCCCGCCGCGGGTGCGGGTGCGCCAGCCACTGCTCCGGCCCGTCCGGCGTCGGCCCCGACGCCAGCGCGTCGGTCGGCTGCGTCTCGTGGAGCGCCTCCGCGACCTCGTCGAAGCTGCGGGGCAGCAGGCGGAACCGCAGCAGCGCCAGCGACAGCAGCAGCCCGGCCGTCGCGCCCAGCCCCGCGCCGAGTTCGCGCCAGTGCCCCGCGGGCACGAAGTAGGGCGCGGCGTCCAGCAGCGGCAGCCCGTGGCCGCCCGAGGGGACAGACGCCCCGATCGGGTAGGCCAGCACCGCCACCGCCGTCGCGAACCACGGGATCTGCAGCGGGATGATGAACAGCCGCGCGTCGATCACCGTCGACGCCAGCAGCGCCGCCAGCAGCACGCAGTGCACCAGGAACACCGGCCACGTCTGCCCGAACGCCGCCAGCGGGTCGTCCGCGGCCAACCGCAGCATCCCCGGCCGCAGCGGCGACAGGTAGTACGCCACGAACAGCCCCGCGAACATCAGCCCCGTCACCAGTTCGACGAGCGGGTATTGCGGGCTGATCGGCGCCCGCGTCACGCGGTCCTTCCCACCCAGCACGACCCAACTGACAAGCGGGATGTTCTCCCACCACGAGAGCCGCCGCCCCGTCGATGGGTCGTGCGACGGCGGGTGCACCACGCTCCGCCCCTCCGGCAGGCGGAAGATCACCACGTTCAAGAAGCTGCCGACGCAGCAGCCGACGGCGAACACGAAAATGAGCCAGACGATGATCATGGGTTAATGCTCGAATGCACGAAGGGATGAATGCACGACCGACTGACGAAACTCAAAGATCCGAATACTCACCTCTATTCGACCTTGTTCATTCGCCGTTCCTTCGTGCATTCGAGCATTCGTCCCTTCGTGCATTCCCTACGCCTCGCCATCGGGTTCCGCGTCCCCCTCGGCCTCCGGCGCCGCGACCTCGCCGGCCTCGTCGATGGTGAGCTCCGCGATCTTCTGCTCCGCCTGCGTGAGGATCACGCGGCAGCGTCGGATCAGGGCCATGCCCGCCTCGTACTGCGTGAGGGACTCCTCGAGCCCGATCTCGCCCGACTCGATCCGCTCGATGAGGCTTTCGAGTCGCTCGACCGCCTCCTCGTAACGGAGCTTCTCGATGTTCGGTTCGCCTTTGGCCATGCCGTGCCAGTGTAGCCGGATCGAGACCGCCTCAGGACCTCCCGCGGCTGGGCGGTGCTACCCTTTGTCTCATGCAACTCCGCCTCCCGGATGGCCGGACCCTCCCGCTTGATCGGCCGCGGATCATGGGGATCCTGAACGTCACGCCCGACAGCTTTTCCGACGGCGGGCGGTTCCTCGCCCCGGATGCCGCCGTTGCTCACGCCGGCCGAATGCTGACCGAGGGGGCGGACCTGCTGGACATCGGGGGCGAGTCGACACGGCCCGGATCGCGGCGGGTGCCCGCGGCGGAGCAGGCGGCGCGGGTCGTCCCGATCATCGGACGCATCCTCGCGGCCCATCCCACAGCCGTCCTCAGCATTGACACGACCCGCGCCCCCGTCGCCGAGGCGGCGCTCGACGCCGGGGCCCTGGTGCTCAACGACATCTCCGCCGGCCGGGAAGACCCCGGGATGCTCGAGCTTGCCGCGAGTCGAGGCGCACCGATCGTGCTGATGCACATGCTCGGCGAGCCCGCGACGATGCAGGCGGCCCCGCGCTACGGGGACGTCGCCGCCGAGGTCGAGGCGTTCCTCCTCGAGCGTGCGGCCGCGGCCGAGCGGGCGGGTGTCCCGCGGGGGCAGATCGTCCTCGACCCGGGCATCGGCTTCGGGAAGACCATCGAGC
>CAZKRE010000301.1:0-2993 GCA_964555075.1 uncultured Phycisphaeraceae bacterium | reverse complement strand
TGGAGGTCGCGTAATGCCCGCCGGCGACTACGACAAGCTGGTGACGATCGAGGCGGCGACCGACGGCGCACGCAACAGCTACGGCGAGCCGGCGTCGGTGACGTGGGCGAGTGCGGGGCAGCGGTGGGCCAAGATCGAGGACGGCAGCGGCCGTGAGCTTGTGCGGGTCCGCCAGGTCGACCCGTCGATCTCTGCGGTGATCACGCTGCGGGAGCGGTTCGCGGGACTGAACGAGCGACACCGGATCACCTACGGCGAGCGGACGTTCAACGTGTCGGCCGTGCTGGGGCAGGACGATCGGACGGCGAAGCGGGGGCAGATTGTGCACGTGGTGGAAGAGAAGTAATGGCGCGACGCACCGCACAATTCGGGCTCGACGGCCACAAGGAACTCGCCAAGGCGTTCCGGCAACTGAGCGAAACCGCGGCGAAGACCATCGCGGGTAAGGCGGTTAAGGCCGCTTCCATGCCCGTGATCGACGCGGCCCAGCGGCGGGCGCCCGTGGGGCCGACCGGCAATCTCCGCGCGTCGGTGCAGGCGGTCTACCGCAAATACAGCAACGCCTCGGTTGCCATCGTCGGCAGCAACGCCCCCCACGCGCACCTCGTGGAGTTCGGCACCGGCCCACGTCCCGCATCGAAGGACGGCAAGCCCCGCCGCGTGCGGTTCCCTGATGGCTCGATCCGCATGGTGACGACGACCGGCTCGATGCCCGCGAATCCGTGGCTGCACCCGGCATTCGATGAGGCCCGCGGCGCAGCAGAGGCGGCGATGGCCGAGACGGTGCGGTCCGAAATCGAGCGAGAGGGGGCGAGGCTCGCATGATTGAGCAGGCTTTCTACGCTCGACTGTCGGCCAGTGCAGCGATCGCAACCGCGACCGGCGGGCGGGTCTACCCGATCCACGCGGCGCAGGGTGATGCGTTCCCATTCATCACCTACCAGCGGATCGGCGGGCAGCCGTTCAACACGCTGGGCGGCGAGAGCGGGGCACACATGGCCCGCGTGCAGGTCAACTATCAGGACCGCGGCCGGGGCGGGTACGCGAGGGTAAAGGCTCTGGCCGACGCGGGACGTCTCGCCCTGAGCGGCTACGCGGGCACGGCCGGCGGCGTCCGCGTTCAGGGCATCCGGCTGACGGCCGAACGCGACGAACCCACGACACCGGACGACGCGAGCGATTCGCACTACTTCGGGATTCAGCAGGAATACGAAGCCTGGTTCACCCAGGCCGTTCCCTCTTTTGCATAGGAGCTTCGATATGGGCACTTTCAGCCACGGAACAACCATCGGCTACAACACGACCGCGGCGCCGACAACCTACACGGTGATCGCCAAGGTTCGCAGCTTCCCCTTTCCCGAGATCGAGACGGAAGACCTCGACGCCTCGCACCTCACCAGCACCGACCAATACCGCGAATGGGTGTCGGGCTGGAAGGACGGCGGCGAGTTGGACGTGGAACTCATCTTCACCGAGGACGAATACGCGACGCTGCTGGGGATCGTCGGCAGTTCGCGCGGGTGGCAGATCACCCTGCCGGTCGAAACGGGCCATACGACCGCGGGCGTGCTGACCTTTAACGGCCACCTCAAGGGGCTCGGCGGCACGGTGGACCACGAAGACATCCTGATGGCGTCGGCCACGATCAAGGTGAGCGGCCCGCCCGAGTTCACCGCCGGCACCGACGAAGCCTGATCACCCCTGAACCCGAACCCCTGAACCTCCATTGGAGTCCATGATGAACGCACTACGCGACAAGATCCTCAAGGCCGGCGACCTCAAGCGCGTCCCGGTGACCATCCCCGACTGGGGCGCGACCGTCTACGTCAAGACCATGACCGGCAGCGAGCGCGACGAGTTCGAGGCCCGCTGGCTCAAGGCGCAGGGCGGTCGCAAGGCCGGCAACGCCGAATCCATGCGTGGCTTCCGCGCTCAGGTCGCGGTGTCGACGGTGGTTGACAAAGACGGCAACCAGATCTTCGAGGCGGGCGACGCCGAGGCGCTGGGCGAGAAGAGCGCCGTTGCGTTGCAGCGGATCTTTGACGTGGCCGCGCCCCTCAACGGGCTGACGAAGTCGGACGTGGATGAACTCGTGGGAAACTCCGAGCCCGGCCCGAGCGCCAGTTCTACTTCCGCCTCGCCGGGCACCTCGGATGCAGCCTCCGCGAAGTCCTCAACCGATGCGACTCCCGCGAACTCGCAGAGTGGCAAGCCTACGAGCAAGTAGGCGGGCGGCTCGGCCCCGAGCGGTGGGACGAGCTGATCACGCTGACGGCGTGGGCGGTGTGCGCGCAGTTGCCGCGCAAGAAGGGCTCCAAGGCCCCATCGCTCGATGACTTGCGGGCGCTGATCGGGAAGGCGAAGGCGCCGGTGGTCAAGCCCGAGCAGGACACGGCCACGATGCGACGCGCCATGATGGCGTTCGTCGCCAAGGCCGGCGGGAAGATCAACGGCGTGAAGGTGAAGGCGTAGCACATGGCGACGATTGCAAACCTCGCCGTTGGCCTGTCGATGAACACCACGGGGTTCGCGGCGGACGCGAATCGGGCGACCGTCACGGCCGAACGCTTTACCAAGCGCATTGAGCAGCAGGCGGCCACGTTCGGGATGAACCGGGACGAGGCGCGGCTGTAC
The DNA here is from genome assembly GCA_964555075.1 of uncultured Phycisphaeraceae bacterium. Lineage (GTDB taxonomy): Bacteria > Planctomycetota > Phycisphaerae > Phycisphaerales > Phycisphaeraceae > CAZKRE01. Next base: position 359 of record CAZKRE010000301.1, on the reverse strand, counting down.
GGGCTCGCGCAGCGCGGGGCGTCCGAGGAAGTGCTGAAGGCGGCGCAGGCCGCGATGCAGCAGCGATCCGCGGTGGAAGCGTCGGCGGCGGCGCAGAAGGACGCCGAGGCGATCATCCTCAGCACGATGACGAACTTCGAGCGATACGACTCGGAGATCCAGAATCTCAAGGCGCACCTGGACGCGGGCCGGATTTCGCAGGAGCAGTTCAACCGCGCCGCCGATCAGTTGGCCGAACGGCTCAAGGTTCCGACCGTGGCGAGCGAGACGCTGCGGGAGCAGGCGGAAGCGGCGAAGCGGGCCGAAGCCGCAACCCGCGACCTCGCCGATGCACAGCGGCGCGCAGACGCGATCACCGA
>CAZKRE010000300.1:0-3057 GCA_964555075.1 uncultured Phycisphaeraceae bacterium | reverse complement strand
GCACGAGGTCATCCGGCGCCCCGCGGGCGGCGCACGAGGTCATTCGGCGCCCCGCGCGGGGCAAGCCCCGCGGCTAACTTTCGGCGCGATCGGCGCGCCGTGGCGGAGTTGCTGCACCGCCTCGAGCGGGAGGCAACGGTCCTTCCACTTCGCCTCCAGCATCAGGTCGGCTTCCCGCCCCGCGAACAGCTCCACCATCCGCGACAGGTCCGCCGCGTCGATGCAGTCCGCGTGGGTGCCGGGCTTCCCCCCCGCCGCCTGCGTCGAGAGGTGGAACTTCGGCCGGCCCCGTTCCGCGGGCCAGGCGTCGAACGCCAGCGCCACCGCGTCCGGCTCCGACAGGCCGCCGGGGTTCAGCCGATGGTGCAGCAGGTCGAAGATCATCGGCACACCCAGCCGGGTCGCGGCGTCGTACACCTGCCCCGCGTGGTGGCACCGCTCGTCGTTCTCGACCGCGAGGTACCGGAGGATCCGCTTCTCGCGGGACAGGACGTCGACGAACCGGCCGACGCTCGCGTCGCGGTCGCCGTACACCCCGCCCAGGTGGATGACGACGACCCCGTCCCTCGCCCCGAGCAGGTCCATCACCCGCGCCGCGTAGGCGAGTTCCCGCAGGCTGTCGGCGACGACCCGGTCATCCGGGCTGCCGGGGTTGCAGTACTGGCCCGGGTGCATCGAGAGGCGCAGGCCGAGCTTCTGCGCGAACCGGCCGACCTCCCTGAGGCGGGGGGCGTGCTCGGCGGCCCAGTCGTACGGGAAGTCGGCGTGGCTGGCGAAGGGGACGAGCGACGAGCCGAGCCGGAAGAGGTCGTAGCCCGCGGCGGCGTTCCACGCGAGGATCGCCTGCAGCTCGCAGAGGTTCCGCTCGACGAGGCCGCGGAGCTTCGCCGCCCCGCCGGGCGCGGCGAGCGTGGCGAGGCGGGTGGTGTGGCTGGTGGTCAGCCCGAGCGTGAGGTTCATGCACGCGTAGCCGAGGCGGAGCCGGGCGGCGCCGCGCGGAGCGCCGACGGGCGGGGGACAGGTTTCGGAACCGGCGGCCGGGGCCATGGCGGAGGGTAGGCGCCGAGGCTGTTCACTATTGATTGGACAAACCGCGAGACGTATAATGGCGACATGTCCCCGCCCTCACGAGCCCGACCCGCGCTGTGGCGACGCAAGCTGGCGGACGCTGGCGTTTACGCCACGGCCGCCGCTGGCGAGAAATCGCGTAAGCACCGTTCTCGCCAGCGTTTGCAGCGACTGGAACCGCCCCCCGCGCCTGGCGTAACGCCACCGCTGCGACAGGCGCGTAACCGCGGACCAGGCACGGAGTTAGGCGCGAAAAGCCACGCCCGGGGGGAGGGGGTGGCGGGCGTGACGCCACGCGGGCGGAAGCGGCTCCTGTTAGAATGCGGGACTCCCCGAATAACACCATGAACATCCGCAACTTCTGCATCATTGCGCACATCGACCACGGCAAGAGCACGCTGGCTGACCGGCTGCTCCAGAAGACCGGGGCGGTGACCGACCGCGAGGCCCGCGAGCAGACGCTCGACGACATGGACCTCGAGCGGGAGCGCGGCATCACGATCAAGGCCTCCGCCGTGTCGGTCAAGCACCTGCACAAGGGCGAGCCGTACCTGCTGAACTTCATCGACACCCCCGGTCACGTGGACTTCCACTACGAGGTGTCCCGCGCCCTGATGGCGTGCGAGGGCGCCCTGCTGGTGGTCGACGCGACGCAGGGCGTCGAGGCCCAGACGGTCGCCAACGCCTACATGGCGATCGACGCCGACCTCGAGATCATCCCGGTGATCAACAAGATCGACCTGCCCTCCGCCCGGCCGGAGGAGGTCGCGCTGGAGGTCGAGCAGACCCTGGGCATCCCCGCGGACGGGTGCATCTTCACCAGCGCCAAGACCGGCGAGGGGCTCGAGGAGCTGCTGGCGGCGATCTGCGAGCGGCTGCCCGCGCCGACCGGCGAGCCGGACCGCAAGACCCAGGCCCTGATCTTCGACTCCGAGTACGACGACTACCGGGGCGTGATCGTCTACTTCCGGATGTTCAACGGCCGGCTCCAGACCGGGGACAAGATCCGGATGATGGGCACCGGGCGGACGTTCTCCGTCACCGAGATGGGCAAGTTCACGCCCAAGATGACCCGCTTCAGGGAGCCGTTCGGCTCCGGCGAGGCGGGCTACATGGTCGCCAACATCAAGACGCTCGACGACGTGCGGATCGGGGACACGATCACCCGCGACCTCGACCCCGCGGACGAGCCGCTGCCCGGGTACCGCGAGCCGCAGCAGATGGTGTTCTGCGACTTCTACCCCTCGGGCGACACCGAGTTCGAAGAGCTGCGCGACGCGGTGACGCGGCTGCACCTCAACGACGCGAGCTTCACCTACGAGCCGACCAGCTCCGACGCGCTGGGCTTCGGGTTCCGCTGCGGGTTCCTCGGCATGCTCCACATGGACATCATCCAGGAGCGGCTGGAGCGCGAGGGCGGCGTGTCGATCGTGCAGACGGCGCCGACGGTGACGTACGAGGTGCAGAAGACCGGCTCCCCCGGCGAGGTGGTGCAGATCACGAACCCGGCGGACCTGCCCGACCCGTCGCAGATCGCGGAGGTCCGCGAGCCGATCCTCGACGTGGAGATCATCACGCCGACGGAGTGCATCGGGGACCTGATGAAGCTCTGCGAGAACCGGCGGGGCCAGTACAAGAGCCAGAAGTTCCTCAACGAATCGCGGCAGATCATGCACTACGAGCTGCCGCTGGCGGAGATCATCTACGACTTCTACGACAAGCTGAAGTCGATGACCCGCGGGTACGGGACCATGGACTACCAGGTCAAGGGGTTCCGCGCGGACAACCTGGTGAAGATGGACATCCTCGTCAACGGCGACCCGGTGGACGCGCTGTCGGTCATCGTGCACCGGGACAAGGCGGAGCAGCGCGGGCGGGCGCTGCTGGTGCGGCTGAAGAACGAGATCGACCGCCACCTCTTCGAGATCCCGCTGCAGGCGGCGATCGGCGGGAAGATCATCGCGCGCGAGACGATCAAGAGCGTGGGCA
>CAZKRE010000299.1:0-3061 GCA_964555075.1 uncultured Phycisphaeraceae bacterium | reverse complement strand
TAGCTCGCGCGGCGCTCTCCCACGAGCCGCGACCGTGAGGGAGCGGGGGACCGCACCGGTCGCCGGACCGCTCCCTCACGGTCGCGGCTCGTTTGCACGCTCTCACGCCGGCGGGATCGCGAGCGACAGGTCGAGGTGGGTGCCCTCGGTGACGACGTCGCCCGGGGCTGGACGCTGCCTCAGCGCGCCGATCATCTCCCGCAGGGGAGAATGGACCGGCGCGGTGAAGGTCATCTGCTCCTTCGTCCGCGGGTGCTCGATCCGCAGCAGCGCGGCGTGCAGCGCGGGCGTGTACATCACCAGTTCCCCGGTCGCGGCGCGGGCCTCGCCCTCGGCGTAGAGCCGCTGGCCCGACTCCTTGTCGCGGGCGAAGACCAGGTGCGTCCGGGCGCCGGCGGGACGGGGCGGGGTCGCGAGTTCCTTGTCGCCGACGATCTCGCCGCCGTAGACGAGATCCCCCACGAGCGGGCAGCCGGCGTACTGCATGTGGACGCGGATCTGGTGCGTCCGACCGCTCTTGAGTTCCATCTCGACGAGCGAATACCCCTGGTACCGCTCGCGGACGCGATAGAGCGTGAGCGAGTCGCGGCCCTGCGAGTCGTAGCGGACGGCCATCGCCTCGCGGTACGTCGGGTGCTTGCCGATGGGCTGATCCAGCGCCCCGCCCGCGGGCTCCGGGCAGCCGTGACAGACGGCGAGGTAGACCTTGAGGTTGGTGCGCTGCTCGAACTGGCGGGCGAGCATCCAGTGCGTCTCGTCCCGCTTGGCGAGGATGATCACGCCGGTCGTGTTCATGTCGAGCCGGTGGACGACGCCGGGGCGGGCGTCGTCCTTGCCGACGTCCGAAAGCCTGCCCATCTGCCCGGTCTGCTGGAAGTGGTGGACGAGCGCGTTGAGCAGCGTCCCGGACAGGCGGGAGCGCGCGGGGTGGACGATCAGCCCCGCCTGCTTGTTGATGACGATGAGGTCCTCGTCCTCGTAGAGGATGTCGAGGGGGATGTCCTCGCCGCGCATGTCGACGGCGGGGCGGGGGGGGAGCATGGCGTCGACGACTTCGCCCTCGCGGAGCTTGTAGCTGGCCTTGGACGGCTTGCCGTTCACCGTCACGCCGCCGAGGTCGATGAGCTTCTGGATCTGGTTGCGGCTGGCGCCGGAGATGTTCTGCTGCAGCCACTTGTCGAGGCGGAACTTCGCGTCCTTCGTGACGGTCCACCTCAGGTGCTGACCGCCCTCGTCGGAGAGCTCCTCCGGTGAGAGCGCCGAATCGAGCGGCGACTCCTCCTCGGATTCGTACGCCCCGCTCATGGCGAGGCGGGCTCGGCCGACTCCGCGGGCGGGGCGTCCGTCGCCCCATCGCCCGGTGCGTCCGGCTGGGCGGAGCCGCTCTCGGCGGTTTCCGCGGCCGCGGGTGCCGCGTCGTCGGCGGGGGTGTCGGTGGGTTCGACGGGTGTCGCGGGGGCGGCCGGGGCCGCGGGCGCGAAGCGGACGGGGGTCTTGAGTTCGTCGAGCCGGTCCAGCCGCGCCTGCGCCATCGCGGCGAGCATCGGCTGCCGGTCACCCACGAGGCTCAGCACGCCCTCGTAGTGGCCCCGAGCCGCATCGAACTCCCGCTTCGACTCGGCGACGCTCGCCAGGCCGAGCAGGGCGTTCGCTTTGATCGTGGCGTTGGGCGCGAATCCCGCCGCCTGCTCATACATCGTGCCGGCGTCTTCGAGGGCGGTGGCGGGGTCGACCGCGGGCTGGGCGTCAGCGGCGGCGCCGTCCGCATCATCGCCCACGGGCGGGGCCAGCGCCGACTCGGGCGTCAGCGCCAGGGCGAGCTGCAGGTCGCCCCCACGGAGGTACGCCATCGCCTTGATGGTCGGATCGCTGTGGTTCCTCGCCACATCCTGCAGCGCCTGGGGGCTGGTTTCAGCGGCGAGATCGAACCACGCCCGTTCGTGCGCGTCGATGGCGCGGACGCTCAGGTAGCGGTAGACGGTAAAGCTCACGGCCGCCGCGAGCACCACCAGCAGCACCGCGTTACCCCACTTGCTCCACCACTTCCCGAAGCCGGAGAGGGCCTCCGCCAGGTCGTTCTGTTCGAGCTCGTGCCGGTGCTGACTGTCCATAGGCGTGTCTGTTCGAGCGGGCGATTCGGAAGCGCGACGGGATAACGTAGCGGATTTCGTGGACGCCGGGAGGCGGACCGGCCGGCGGCGGCGAGGGTCAGCCGCGGCGTTCCTCGGCCGTCATCGGGGCCGGGGACGAGCCGGTCGGGTAGATGTCGAGGGTGATGGTGGAGACGCCGCCGCCGCGGATGCGGGCCTCGAGCTGTTCCGGGCCCTTGGAGTAGCTCAGCACGGCGTCCGCCTCGTTGCCGCCACGGATGCCCGCCAGTTGCCAGCCCCGCGAAGGCAGGTGCTGGCGGTAGAACGCCACCACCTCGCCAGCGTTGCCCATCCCCTGGTACACGTGACGGACGCGGCGGGCGCCATCGGCGCCCTCAACCGAGGCCGAACACAGCTCCGGGAGCGGGCGGAAGCCGATGGGCAGGGGGACGTCGGGGATGGGCGACGTTTCCGCCAGCACCAGCCCCGGGCCCGGCTGGCCCGAAAGCACCCTGAAATCGTTGGTCATCCCGAACGGGGGCAGCGATACCGCCGGACGCTGGCAACCGCCCGCGCCCACCAACCCGATCCCGACGACGATCCATGCAAGTCTACGCATTCGTGGAGTTTCCCCATCCCCACCGGGCGCGAGTCTATCCGGCCCCGCGGTCGACGGCAACGCCGCCTCACCACCGGCGCGTTTACCCGCTGACGGAGGTTCGCCGTTCGGGGTATGGTCCGGCTCGTTTACGGCCACGCCAGCGGCGGCGAGAGGATAGACGTGGGAAACCTTGGCCCTGCAACCATGATCGAAACCCGTGAGCGGGAGCTGTCCCCCTGGTGGTGGCTGGGGCTTCCGTTGCTGATGCTCGCCGCGTATGTCGTGGCGGTGGCGGTGATGTCCGACGAAGGGGTGAGGTGGCTGCGATCCGAACACGGGCCGGTCGAGTGGGGCCAGGCGGCGTGCTTCG
>CAZKRE010000298.1:0-3070 GCA_964555075.1 uncultured Phycisphaeraceae bacterium | reverse complement strand
GCCCATTCCGCCGCAGCCGACGGTGCCGATCCGATATGTCTTGTGCATGATTAGCCCTTTGGTGCCGTGTGACCCATCATCGCGACCAGATGTTCGGCTCAGTGGCGCTCCACGAGCCTAGCGTGGAGTAGGGATCGATCGGGTCGGTGCGTTCGTTGGTCGCGTGGCCGTCGGCCCAGGCGATGCTGACGGCGCTCGCGTGGCGGGCATGGAGGCCGCCGCCGTGCCGCGTGGTCCCGAACGAGTCGTACAGATCGAAGGCCCCGTAGTACCGGCTCTGGCCGTAGAACCGCAGCGGGTTGACCGAGTCCGCGAGGAGCAGGGTCCGTGTCGGTGCTTTGATCTCCTCCACCCGGGCGGAGGGGCCGTTCCAGCCCGAGGCGGAATCCTCGCGGAAATTAGCCCCGATATTGCGGACGTTGTACCCGTAGTGCGATTCGAGCCAGAAGTCCTGCCCCAGGATGGCGGCGGTGGGCGACCGCGTCGCGAGCCACTCCCGCCGGTCGTTGAAGTTCGCGCGGGCGCCGAGTTGCTCCATCTCCGGGCAAGAGTAGATGCGGACGTCCCGGACGTAGCCGCGACCCCACAGCTCGGCGGGCCAGGTGTAGCCCGTGACGCCGGGAATGTCGCCCCACCGCCTGCGCGGGAAGTAGCCGCTGTTGTCCATCGCGTAGGCGTGGAACGTCAGGCCAAGTTGCCGGATATTGCTGAGGCAGCCGGCGGTCCGCGCGGTCGTCCGGGCCGCGGCGAGGGCGGGGAGCAGGATCGCGACGAGGAGCGCGATGATGCTGATCACCACCAGGAGCTCGATGAGGGTGAACGCGCGTGGAGCGCGAGGGGCCGCGGGCCCGCCGCTCGAGCCGCTGTGACCCCGACGCTGCGTGAGTCGGACGTGGTTTCGGATTCGGCTGAACATCTCTGAACCCTTCGAAGTGGCCCCGGCACGACCTGACGTGAGGCTGGGCACCATTGATGTCACTCCTTCACCCACTCGAGGACGCGGTCAAGGACCGCGTTGCTCGGATCGCCGTCGCGAAGCGGATCGAACGCGGCGTAGAGGATGCGGCCTTCGTCGGCGGACGACAGCAGAACCCAGCGGCTTTCATCGGCGGCTTCGCCCCACAGCAGTGGCTGGGCACGGTCGAAGAGGTCCACGCGGACGATCTCGGCCTCGAGCGGCTGCTCCTCGTCGCTCTCCACGTTCACCAGGCGAACGATCGGCTCGTGCCGCGGGATGAAATCATCGGGGTGGTTGAGGTAGCGGGGGGAGCCGGGGCCGTCCATGTACTCGGGCCCGAACACGCTGACGCCGTAGTTGATCGCCCCAGGCGAGAAACCGAACGCCTCATAGGTCCGGGGCTGCCAGACGACGAGGGCGGTGGCGGGGTTGACGCGGTTCATCGCCCGGCGGAACTTCTCGAGGAACAGCTCGTTCATCATCCAGGTGCGGAACTCCTGGAAGTCGGCGTTGATGCTCTGCCGGCCACCCTCGGTGGTGTGCTTGCGGCGCTCGGCGGGCTCGGAGTCCTCGAACTGCGGGTAGTCGATCACGTTCGCGGGCGTGAGTTCGTAGCCGTACCGCTCCTTGAAGACCGCGCCGCAGCCGTCGCAGAAGCAGGCCCAGTCAATCCACTTGCTGTTGTAGATGCGGGGCTCGTCCAGTTCGATCGCGGCGATCTGCGGGTACAGCCGCAGCAGTTCCTCGGCGATGGCCGCCATGTCGTCGTAGTGCCGGGCGCCGGAGATCGGGCAGGGGGCCTCGCGCGGGGGCGCCTCACCCGACTGGAAGTCGCTCGACATGACCTGCCGCTCGTGCGGCTCGGTAGTCCGCGGGCTCTGCTTGGTCATGAGGTTGGCATGCACCGCGATGTCGGCTTCCGCGGCGGCGGCGAGCATCCGGGGCAGGTAATCCAGCTCGTTCTTGGGCATGACCATCTTGCCCTTGAACTCCAGCGGTTCGTGATAAGTGAACTGGCCGGGATACACGCTCCGCTGACGCACCCGGCTGACCTCAACCGAGATCGTGTTCGCGTTGAGTTCCTGCGCCCACGCCACCGCCTCCTCCGGTCCGGCGCGGAGGGTGTCGTTCTTATGCATGAACAGCACCAGCGGCGTCTGCTTCAGGCCGGGGGATCGGGGCGAGGCCATCGCCTCGGGCGTCTTCCAACTTTCGAACGAGCCAAAAACCTCGCGGACGCCCTCGAAGTTCGCCTTGTCTGAGCGGTCGGGGAGCGTGTGGACATAGGAGAACACACCCATCCCCTGGGCGCCCTGCTCGGCGGCCCAGCGCGCGATCTTCTCGTACCGCTGCATGTCGTAGTCGAGCCAGGCCGGGTAGAGCAGGGGGATGTACTGGTAGTGCTTCCCGACGCCCAGGACGCTGGCGGCGCTGGAGCCGCCCTCGACGTAAGCGCTCCGCCCGAGTGACAGCACCCTCACGTTTTCAGGCAGCTTCTCGAGCTGATCGAGTTCCGCCTTCGTCAGCAGCCGATCCGGGACGATCACCGTCGCCCCCTCGGGCACCCGCTCGAGGGTGGTCACGTCGCTGACCGTGGCGTGCTCCGCGAGGGCCTGACGCCACGCATCGGCGCGGGGCCCGTCGAGCACAACCACCTCGGCGGCGAATGCGGGCTGTGCCGCGACCACGAGGAGCCCGATCAGCATGATGGCAACGAGAGATCGCATCGATTGCATTCCTATCGAAAGTTCGCGGCAAAAACCGGCGGCCCCGGCAGAGGCTTCCCACAAGCGTCATCGACATCACCGGCGACGGCCGAGCATCACGAGTCCGCCCAGCATCGCGAGACCGAGCGTGGCCGGCTCGGGGATGGGGGCGACGGTGCCGTTGAGGACGACGTTGGGGGTGACGCGCACATAGCTGCTGTCGGGTGAAGACCCGGCGACATTGGTCACGAAATACAACCGGAAGGAAGTGGTTCCGGTCAGGTTCTGGTGCGATGCTCCACCGAGGTCGAAGGTTCCGGAGCCATCGAGTGTTTCGATTTCGCTATCACCCATCAGCGTCGCCGTGTCGATGTCGTTCGCGAAGTTGTCGATGCTGCTGCGAAGG
>CAZKRE010000297.1:0-3090 GCA_964555075.1 uncultured Phycisphaeraceae bacterium | reverse complement strand
GACTACCACCGGCACCAGATCGAGCTCATCGCCGCCCCCGCCGCGACCGGCGCCCCGGGGGCCGGCGGCGCCGTCAACCTCCAGCGCCTCCTCGCCGCCCTCCGGCAGACGAAGCTGCTCATCAGCGACCTCCACACCGCGGTCGACGTCGACCCGGTCGCGCTGCTGTGAGGCCGCCCCGGGGACGCGTGCCCCTGATGCCGTACGCCCCGGAGGGGCGCCCGAAAGCCCGGTGGCGACGGCCAAGTGGATCACTTAAGGTGGCCCTGTGACTGCCCATTCTGAACCAGCGGCTTGTGACGCCATCGACCCCGAGGGGTGCGCGTCCGAGCCGATCCACGTCCCGGGATCGATCCAGCCGCACGGGGCGCTGATCGTGGCGAGCCCGTCGCCCGATGCGGCGATCGTGCGGGTCAGCGCGAACACGGCGGCGATCCTCGGCGTGGAGCCCGCGGCATTGCTGGGACGGTCGCTGCACGACCTGCTCTCGCCGGAGGACGTCGCGCGGGTGCGGCGGGCGTGTTCGCGGCCGGGGGTGGCTTCGCCGCTCTACCGCGTGCGGCTCGCGGGGCGGGAGGACGCGGGGGCGTTCGATTCGATCGTACACACGTCGGGAGAGCTGACGCTGCTCGAGTTGCAGCCGGCGGGGGATGCGGGCGAGGCCGGTGCGGGCGCCGTGGCGCTGCTCGCGCGCGACGCGATCGCGGAGTTGCGGGAGGCGGGGGACCTTTCGACGCTCGGCCGGGCGGTGACGCGGCGCATCGCGGAACTCACGGGCTTCGACCGGGTGATGGTCTACCGCTTCGGGCCCGAGGGCGACGGGGAGGTGATCGCGGAGTGGCTGGCGGCCGAGGAGATGGAGGCGTACCTCGGGCTGCGGTATCCCGCGTCGGACATCCCGGCCCAGGCGCGCGAGCTCTACCGCCGGAGCCCCCTGCGGATCATCCCGGATGTGGGCTACGCGCCCGTGTCGCTCGTATCGGCGGCGATCCCGCCGACGCCGGAGCCGCTGGACCTGTCGCTGGCGGTGCTGCGGAGCGTGTCGTCGGTGCACGTCGAGTACCTGAAGAACATGGGGGTGGCGGCGTCGATGTCGCTGTCGATCCTCGTGGGGGGCAAGCTCTGGGGCCTGATCGCGTGCCACCACCGCACGCCGCGCGTGCTGCCCTTCGACGTCCTGACGACGGGGGAACTCCTGGCGCAGGTGGTGTCGCTGCAGATCGAATCGCAGGAGCGGGTCGCGCAGCTGGCGGAGCACGCGCGGCGGCACGGGGTGCGCGCGGCCCTCGTGGACGCGGTGGCGGCCGGTGAGCCGCTGGTCACGCACCTGTCGGAGCTGCACGGCTTCCTGGGCGCCGGCGGCGTCGCGGTGCTCGAGGGCACGGAGCTGCGGTGGGCGGGCGATGTCCCGCCCGAGCCGCAGATGCGCCGGCTGCTCGAGTGGCTCGACGTCGAGGAGCGCGAGCCGCTCGTGGCGACATCCCGGCTGGCGGAGGCGTACCCGGAAGCGCAAGCGTTCATCGACACGGGGGCGGGGCTGCTCTCGATGCGGCTCTCGCACACGCAGCCTTGCTACGTGCTGTGGTTCCGCCCGGAGTTCGTGCGGACGGTCACGTGGGCGGGCGACCCGCGGAAGGTCGTGGGCCGCGGCCCGGACCGCCTGCACCCGCGGCGCTCGTTCGAGGCGTGGCAGGAAACGGTGCGCGGCGGGAGCGAGGCGTGGTCCGCCGCGGATGTCAGAGCGGCGGCCGAGCTGCGGCTGGCGCTGATGGCGACCGCGCTGCGGCGGGCCGAGGAGCGGGTCGAGGTCGAGGCGTTGCGGCGGAGCAACGAGTCGCTCGAGTCGTTCAGCTCGATCGTCTCGCACGACCTGCGGGAGCCGCTGGCGGGCATCAAGCTGTACAAGTCGCTGCTCCAGCGGATGCCCGAGATCCGCGGCGTGACCAAGGTCGAGTCGAAGATCGAGACGATCGGGGCGCTGGCCCAGCAGATGGAGAACCTCGTCACCGGGCTCATGGAGTTCGCACGCGTCGGGAACATCGGGCTCGCGTTCCGCCCGACGGACCTGAACGCCATGGCGAGCGAGGCCGAGGAACTGCTGCGGGTGACGCTCGAGCAGAAAAACGCCGAGCTGCGGGTCCACGGCCCGCTGCCCACCGTGCTGGCGGACTCGGTGCAACTGAAGCAGGTGCTCTTCAACCTGATCCTCAACGCGGTGAAGTACAACGACAAGCCGCGGAAGCGCGTCGAGGTCGGGCAGGAGCCGGCCGCGGCGTACGGCCTCGGGCCCCACCTGCACCTGCTCTACGTCCGCGACAACGGCATCGGCATCGGCGAGCACGACCGCGACCGCGTGTTCCAGATCTTCACCCGGGTCAGCGGCAACGACTTCGGCGCCGGCTCCGGCGTGGGGCTGCCCATCGTGCGGAAGATCATCGAACGCCACGGCGGCGCGATCTGGCTCGAGTCCGAGGTCGGCCAGGGCAGCACGTTCTACTTCACGCTCCCGCGGGCGCAATAACCACGCGCGGCCTCGACGCCGTCGCCCCGCTGCGAGCCGGGGCCGGCGGCGGCTTTCGGGGGCTCAATCCTCCGCCGTGTCGCGCGCGTCGTCGCCGTCTTCCGAGTCTTCGCGTTCGCCGAAGATCGCGCTGCCCACGCGGACGACGTTGGCCCCTTCCTCGATGGCGACCTCGAAGTCGTTGGACATGCCCATCGAGAGGACGTTGAAGTCCGGGCCCGCGGCCTTTTCGGTGCGGATGTCCTGGAAGATCTCCGCCGTGCGGGCGAACACGCCGCGCACCTCTTCGGGCTTCTCGGTGTAGGGCGCCATGGTCATCAGCCCGCGCAGCCGCAGGTGCATCATCGTGTCGATCTGCTCGGCCAGGTGGACGACGGCGGGCGGCGCGACGCCGGCCTTGCTGGTCTCGCCCGAGACGTTGACCTGCAGCAGCACGTCGATCGTCGCGTCGATGCGGGAGCCGTAGTTGTGCAGCTCCTCCGCGAGGCGGAGCGAGTCGACGCTGTGGATGAGCTGCACGAGCGGGACGACCTGCTTGACCTTGTTCCGCTGGAGGTGGCCGATCATGT
>CAZKRE010000296.1:0-3102 GCA_964555075.1 uncultured Phycisphaeraceae bacterium | reverse complement strand
TACACAGCGATCGAACCCGCCGGCCAAGCCGACGCCGGGGGCTGGTGGCGTAGCGGCTGGCGTTTTGTGTCCTTTAGGACACGGCCGCCGGGGAGCATGATTCGCTGCAAACGCTTGACGCAACAAGACTTGCGGGCGATCCACGCGGATCCGGTCCCTGTCCTTACGCCAACGCGGACGCCAGGCTGTAACCCGATATCGCGGCTTGGGTTACGCACGTTTCGAGCCGTATGGGGGAGGGGGTGTGTGGCGTACGCCAACCGAGGCGGCGGCGACGCATTCGTTGCCGTCACTTCCCCAGCGATCGCCGTCGCTCGCCGCCGCGATCGACGCGGCCGCCGTGGTGGCGGTGTTCGGCTATCTTTTCGAGCAGCGTGCGGGGCCCAGCGGGTGGCGAGGGCGCCCGAGGACAACCACCCCCACCGGAAGCGGATGAAGCTCAGCGTCGTCATCCCGGTCTACAACGAGCGCGACACGATCCCCCTCGTCCTCGAGCGGGTCGAGCGGGTCGATCTGGGCGAGGTCGAGCGGGAGATCGTGCTGGTGGACGACTGCTCCACGGACGGGACCCGGGACCGGCTCCAGGCGTTTGCCGACGCCGGCCGGGCGAAGGTGTACTACCACGAGACCAATCGGGGCAAGGGCGCCGCGCTCCGCACGGGGTTCGGGCACGCGACGGGGGACCTGATCATCATCCAGGACGCGGATCTGGAGTACGACCCGAACGAGTACCCGAAGCTGATCGCCCCGATCCTCGACGGCCGGGCCGACGTGGTCTTCGGCTCGCGGTTCATCGGCGGCGAGGTCCACCGCGTGCTGTACTACTGGCACTCGGTCGGGAACCGCGTGCTGACGCTGCTGTCGAACATGTTGACGAACCTGAACCTCACGGACATGGAGGTCGGGTACAAGGTGTTCCGGCGGGAGATCCTGGAGCGGATCACCATCGAGGAGGACCGGTTCGGGTTCGAGCCGGAGATCACGGCGAAGGTCGCGAAGCTGGGCTGCCGGATCTACGAGGTGGGCATCTCCTACTCCGGCCGCACGTACGCCGAGGGCAAGAAGATCAACTGGAAAGACGGCGTGCGGGCGATCGTCTGCATCCTGAAGTACAACCTCGCGCGCTGACGCCGCGAGGTCGCCCCGATGCCGCAACGTCGCCCGGCGGCCCGCGCGGCCCTCACCTGACCGTCTGCTGAACCGGCGCCGCGTGGGAGTGCTCGATCAGCGCGCTCCGCCGCCGCACGCTCTCGGGCGTGACGAACTGCGGCTTGCCGTCGCGGACCGCGGGGCGCTGTTTGATCCATCAAGAGGCCGTGCAGTCGCGTGGCCTGCGCGAACGCACGGGACCAGCGGAGGTCTCAAATGCCGGTGGAGGGACTCGAACCCACACTCCATTTCACTGGAAGCGGATTTTGAATCCGCCGCGTCTGCCAATTCCGCCACACCGGCTGTTGGGGGGATTCTATATTCTCCCGCGACCTTCCGCGCGACGGCTCCCGGCGGGCGGGGGCACGCGTCGGATGCACGGTCGGCGGCGGGAAAGATGACGGCCGCGGCGGTGACGCGGGGCGAGAATCGCTAGGATCGCATGCATGAGCGGGCGGACCCTTCTGGTCACGGCATTCGAGCCCAGCGGCGACCAGGTCGCGGCGCCGCTCATCGCCGAACTCAAGCGCCGCGACCCGTCGCTCACGGTGTACGCCCTCGGCGGGCCGCGGATGGCGGAAGCCGGCGCCGAGCTGCTCGAGGAGACCACCGCCGACGCGGTGATGCTCGCCGGGTCGCTCGGGAAGGTGTTCGAGCACAAGGCCCGCCTCAAGCGGCTGCGTGAATGGATGAGCGGGCGGACGCTCGACGCCCTGCTGCCCACCGACAGCCCCGCCGCGAACTGGAGCGTCTGCGCCCAGACGCGCGAGCTCCACCCCAACGCCAGGATCATCCACCTCGTCGCGCCGCAGCTCTGGGCGTGGGGCACGTGGCGGATCCGGCGGATGCGACGGCTGTCCGATCACGCGCTGTGCCTCCTGCCGTTCGAGCCGACCTGGTTCCGCGAGCGGGGCGTGGACGCGACGTTCGTGGGGCACCCGATCTTCGACCGCTTCCGCGACTCGCCGCCCCAGCCCGACCCGCAGATCGCGGAGTGGTCGGTCGGGACGAAGCTGGCGCTGCTGCCGGGGTCGCGGTCGTCGGAGGTGATGAAGAACCTGCCCACGATGCTGCGGGTGCTGGCGCCGCTTCGCGACCGCGTCGGTCGGCTGACGGTGGTGATCGCCGGGAGCGACGACGCGCGGGATCGGCTGATCCGGCAGATGGTCGACGCGAACCCCTCGGGCGCGGGCGTGATCGTCCACCGCGTGGTGGGTCGAACCGATGCGGTGCTCCGCTGGGCGGACGGCGTGCTGGTCTGCTCCGGCACGGCCACGCTTCAGGTCGCGGCGCACCGCAAGCCGATGGTGATCCTCTACAACGCCTCGCGGTTCATGTGGCACGCGCTGGGCCGATGGCTGGTCTCGACGCGGACGTTCACCCTGCCCAACCTGATCGGCGCGGAGCTGGGGCTCGATGAGGGCGGGCGGCGCGTGCCCGAGTTCGTTCCCCACTTCGGGGATCCCAAGCCGGTGGTCGAGGCGCTGGCGCCGCTGCTGGTGGACTCCGCTCCCCGCGCGCGGCAGCTCGAACTGTTCGAGGCGATCCACGGCGCGTTCGAGGGCGTCCGCTTCACCGACACCGCCGCCGACACGGTGCAGCAACTGCTGCGCTGAGCGGCGGCGCCGGGCGGCGCGGCGGCAGCCGGCGCCGGCGAGACGATGCCGCCTCGCACCGCTTCCTGTGACCAACGAAAAAGCGGTCCCTTCCGGGACCGCCTCAAGCTCCAACGTCTGGTTCGGATCGTTTCCGTCGATGTGCCCGCCAGTTTTCGGAGCGGCGAGCGTTTCAGTCCGTTGCGGTCTTGCGGCTTTCGCCGCGGGTGATCGAGTGGTCGACTTTCGAGAAGCTTACTTCTTCTTCTTGGCGGCCTTCTTCGTCGCCTTCTTGGTGGTCTTCTTGGCTGCCTTCTTGGCCGTCGACTTCTTCGCCGCTGCCTTCTTGCGGCCCTTG
>CAZKRE010000295.1:0-3105 GCA_964555075.1 uncultured Phycisphaeraceae bacterium | reverse complement strand
AACAACCTCGAGTACGACAACGCGTTCAAGAACCAGTGTGAGCTGTTCCTGCGGCACGTGGCGCTGGACGAGCCCTTCCGCTGGACCCTGCGCGAGGGCGCCAAGGGCGTGCAGCTCGCGGAACTGGGCATGCAGAGCTGGCGCGAGAAGAAGTGGGTCGACGTGCCGAAGCTTTAACGCCTCGCCCGTTCACGCGAACACAGCAAGAGAGCCCCGTGCGACCGCGCGGGGCTCTCTGCATGATCCATCGCGGACTGCCTCGCCTGTAGGCGTCCGGTGCGATGGCAGGGCATCCGCTTGTCGGGCGACCCGTGACGCGTTTCGCAAACGCAGTCGTCCGCCGCGTCGGGGGTCGGCGACTTTACACTGGCGCCATGAGCGCCGCCCCCCTCACCGACCTCTCACGCCTCGCGATCCACACGATGACGCACAAGCCCTGGTCGCTGCGCCAGTGCATCGACGCCTTCTCGAAGCGGGATATCCGCGGCATCGGCGTCTGGCGAAACGTCATCGACCCGGCGCAAGGGGGCGTGAGTCCCGACGAAGCCGGCCGGATGCTCCGCGACGCCGGCATGCGCGTCCCGTCGCTCGTCCGCGGCGGGTTCTTCCCCGCGATCGATCCGGCGCAGCGGCAGGCGGCGCTCGACGACAACCGCCGGTGCATCGACGAGGCCGCCGCCATCGGCGCCGAGATGGTGGTCCTGGTCGTGGGCGCCGTCCCGGGGATGCCGCTGGAGGACGCCCGCAAGCAGGTGACCGAGGGGATCGCCGCGTGCCTCCCCCACGCGCAGGCGGCGACGGAGGCGGGGGTGAAGCTCGCCATCGAGCCGCTGCACCCGATGTACGCCGGCGACCGCTCCTGCATCAACCGCATGGCCGAGGCCCGCGCCGTCTGCGAGCAGCTCCGCGACGCGCCCGGCGGGTCGCTCGTCGGCATCGCCTGCGACGTCTACCACGTCTGGTGGGACCCCGACCTCAAGCGGGAGATCGACCTCGCGGCCGAGCAGCGGACGCTCTTCGGCTTCCATGTCTGCGACTGGCGGCTGCCCACCCGGGACCTGCTCAACGACCGGGGCCTGATGGGCCAGGGGTGCATCCCGCTGCGGACGATCCGCGGCTGGGTCGAGGCCGCCGGGTTCCGCGGCCTCAACGAGGTCGAGATCTTCTCGACCGAGTACTGGGCACTGGACCAGGAGGCGTATCTCGACCGGATCGTGGCGGCGTACCGGGACCACACCTGATGCACCGCCCGTCGGGGCGCTCCGCGAGACGGGTCACGCCAGCGTAGCCCCCCCACCATTGCTATACTCCGCCCACGCCCCGGGGGCCCCGGACGGGGAGCGTTGGGTTCCCATTCGGACGGGACCGGGAGGCGTCGAGGCTGGAAACGGTTGGATCTATGGGCAAGCTGAGCACCCGCAAGTGGAAGATCCTCATCGTCGATGACCACCCGATCGTCCGTCGGGGCCTGGTCGAGTTGATCGAGGAGCAGGCGGACCTGGTCGTCAGCGGCGAAGCCGATGACGCGGGTGATGCGCTCCAGATGCTCGACGAGAACCCGCCCGACCTCGTGCTGGTGGACATCTCGCTCAAAGGGATGAACGGGCTCGAGCTGATCAAGCAGATCAAGAGTCGCAACGAAGAGATCAAGATGCTCGTGTCGTCGATGCACGACGAGACGCTCTACGCCGAGCGTGCCCTCCGTGCCGGCGCGATGGGCTACATCAACAAGAACGAGGCGACCGAGACGCTGGTGAGCGCCATCCGCCAGGCCCTCGAGGGTCGGGTGTACCTGTCGAACAAGATGTCCGAGCGGCTGCTCGAGCGCGTGTTCCTCGGGCAGAAGAAGCGTGAGGGCTGGTCGATCGACACGCTGACCGACCGCGAGCTCGAGGTCTTCGAGCTCATCGGCCAGGGCCTGACCACCCGCCAGATCGCCCAGCGGCTGCACCTGTCGCCCAAGACGGTGGAGACCTACCGCGACAACATCAAGAGCAAGCTGAACCTCTCGACCAGCAGCGAGCTGGTGCGCCACGCGGTGAAGTGGGCGCTGGACCACGAGTAGACGCATCCGCCGCGTCTGGCACGCCTCACGCGGCGCGGAGCGCGAACGTCGCGACCGGTGCGGGCGACAGCCGATAGGCCGCGTGCCACTCGACGCGGTGCACCCGAAGCTCGCCCTTTTCGATCACGACCGCCCGCGGGTTGATCGGGAAGTCGTACGAGCCGGTGTTGATCAGGGTGTGCGACCCGCGTCGCCAGATCCCGGCCCGGTGGATGTGGCCGAACACGAAGAACCGCGCCTCCGGGGCGAACCGCCGGGCGAACTCCGCCGCCCGCTGCGGCAGCGTCTGCCAGTACCACAGGACCCGCGCGACCTTGACCGCGTACGCCATCCGCTGGCGGAGACGCCCGGCGGGGCCGTGGTGTTCGTGCCAGTACTGGTCGTCCCACGTGAGGTGCGAGGCGTAGGCCGCGGCGTCGAGCCGGGCGTCGAGCGCCGTCGCCTGCTCTTCCAGCGAGCGCAGCGCGTAGTCGTGGAACCGCCGCAGGTCCCCGCGGTGAGCGGTCCAGGGCGAGATCGCCGGGTGCAGCGCATCGCCGTGGGTGACGAAGACCTCGCCGTTGCAGAGGGCGAGGTGGCGTCGCTCGGAGACCATCGGGTCGTGGTTGCCGGGGAGCAGCGTCATCTCGACGCCGTCCTCGTCGCACATCTGCTGGATCGCGATCACCTGCCGCGCCGCGTCGACGCGGTACTCCGGGATGTGCAGCTCCGCGGTGTCGCCGTTGAAGATCAGCCGGCTCGCCCCCTGCCAGAGCGGGCGCAACGACTCCGGCGACTGGCCGCCGAGGTTCGGCCGGCCCAGGTGGGTGTCGGAGAGGATGATCGTTCGTCCCGGATCGCTCACGCGCGGCCTCCGCATCAACTATCGGGGAGACGCCGCCGCGGCATGAGCCGGGCTGGTTCGAAGATTCCCATCCTCAGAACAGGCAGGAGAAGCGAGCCCGGCAACCTCCCCCCTCCCCCCCTCCCCCCCTCGCAACGCGCCCCGCGGCACCCGGCCGGGACGACCCGCGCGGGCGATCACTTGCCCACCACCTTCT
>CAZKRE010000294.1:0-3127 GCA_964555075.1 uncultured Phycisphaeraceae bacterium | reverse complement strand
GCTGGCTGAGGCGGTAACGGGGCAGGACCCGTTGTCGGGTCACCTCCGTATCCCGCGGCAAGCGTGGCGAACGGGTCAGGCTGCTCTTGTGGGACCGCGCCCCGCGCGGATGCCATCGCCACCGAACTGGACGGCGCGAGGCAAAATCGTCTTGGCGGTCCGGGAGGTCGTGATCCGGACCAGCGGCTGCCAAGTGAACCAGGGCGAGCTCGGCTCTTGCCACATGAATGTCGCGGTCTCGCCACCAAGCGTGACGTCGACGGTGTTGTCCTGACCATGCGTGAACGCTGCGTGAGCCGGCGAAGCCTCGTTTCCGCACTGCTCGGAGCAGCCGCTTGTCCCCCATCTCGCGCTAAACAGCCGCTACCGACCTCCGCAGTTCATGGAAAGATGCCCCGCAGCCGGTCGGGTGGGGTGCCGACCACGGTGGAGGTTGCGGGCACTTTGAACGGATAGGCCGTGCCGCGCTGCATTGCCGATCGAAGTCGACCTATTATGAGGGGGTAGGCCGCCGGTCCGGAACCGTCGCACGGTGAGCGACGACAAGGCGCAGTCGGTCGCGTGAGAGGCTGATCGCCGCGTGAGGAGTTACCGGCCGAATCGCCCGCGCTCCGCGAGGGCAGGAACACCATGCTGAGCACCATGGCCCGACATCGCAAGTACGACCCGTGCCGCACAGTTCACTGGCGGTGGGAGCTCGCGACAACGTGTTGGGGCCCCCGACCGCCACGGCGGTGGCACGACGACTCCGCGCTCATGTCCGCTTGGCGCTACCAGTGCCGGTGGCGGATGGGGGAAGAGGCCGCGGCCCTCCTGGAGCCGCTGGTGGCGGAGGCGCGTGCGCTCTGGCTGGAGGATCGCCCCGGCGCGCGGGAGATCGAGGCGCGGGTGCTGGCGGGCCAGTCGACTGAGACCATCGCGGTGCTGACGGCAGTCGACCCGGACCTGGTCCGAATCTACGAGGCGCTCTTTTTTGACGTCCGGGACCGGGCGAACGCGCAGGACTGGATCGCCCTCGTGGTGCTGCGATCTGAGTGGGCCGATGCGCCCTCCCGGCGGGACCAGTGGAGGTGGATCGGCCGTTTCATGGGCGCCTGGACCATCGACCTGCTGGTGTCCGCCGAGCGCAGGCACTGGGTGCTGCCACCCGAAGAGATCGAAATCCTCGACAAGATCGATCGGGTGGTCCCGTTCGTGCTCGCCCCGTTTGCGGACCGGCGGCCGCTCTTCCGGTACGCGGCCGAGTACGTCGACTGCATCAAGGCCCGCCGATCCGGGAGTCGGCGCGCCCGGTCGCGAGAGATGGAGAAGACGCTCGATCGCTACCACCGCGGGGTCGCGAAGTGGACCGTGCTCGAGTCGGCGTCGGGGAGGCCGGCTGATCCCGCATTGATCGGTCCGAAAGGGGGGAGGCGCCGACGCGTCGAGGCAGAGGTTCGAGAAACGGCAGGCCCACTGGCGATGGCCTAGCCATAGGCTCCCGCTGGGCGCGTGCGAGGCGCGGGTGGAGCCAGATCCGAAGACCTTCTGTTGGATCAAAGCGAAACCCGCCCGCGGGACCCGCGTCCCCCACATCGCGAACGCCGGGAACCGTGCCGGTGGGGGTGTCCTCGTCGCCACTCACGACGGCCGACGCCGCGCGGAGCCATTCGCGGTCCAGCGGATCGAAGGGGGGAACTGCGGGTCATTTCGGTGTTCTGCACCGCCGCGCTTGACTTGCCGCCCCATAAACGTAAAATTCCGTTTAAATGCCCCGCCAGCAACCCATCTTCAGGTCGCTCAACCGACGAGACCTTGCGGCCGTCACCACGATCCCGGCGCGCGGCCTGGATTATCTCTTGCGGCGACCGGGTCTTCTCGAGCTTCCGCCGGGTCAGCGGCAGGGGCGTCACCGGCTCTTTTCGGTGGACGAAGGCACGCGGGTGCTGGTTGCGGCCGCCCTCATGGCCGCATCGCTTCCCCGCGAGCTGGCCTGCCGCGCCGCGCTCTACTGCGAGCGCTGCGTGGTGGACGCGGGGAGGTCATCCGAGTTTCACCACGCCGCCGGTGCTACGTGGCGTCCCCGCCAACCCGGCGAACCGCTCTACGCCAAGGTGAAGCGCCGGCCCTGGCTCATCGAGGTCGAAGGCGCCGCGTTTTTGTCCCTCCACGTCCCGACGCTGCGGCACGCGCCGTTGGATTGGGGGCCGCTCACCCTCCCGGACCTACGGCTGGCAGACAGCAGCTATATGGATCATGAGTGGCACGTCGTCGCCACCATCGACCTGACGGCCATCGAGGCCGCGGTCCGGTACCACGCGATCTGCTCGAAGGTGTAAGAACTATGGACACGCCACACGATGCGACGAGCGGCGCCCCCCTGCCCTTGGCCTCCACCCCGGAGGCGGGATTCCGGGCGGGACGCGTCGAGGCCGTTCGCGCCGCCCCCGATGAGGCGCGGCGACGGCGGGCCATCGACGAACTCTTTCTGTCGATCCCGCACGACGAGGCCGACGGGGAGTCCTTCTGCGACGCCCTCGAGGCCGCGCACGAGGCGGCGCCCGCGGACTTCGAGGCGGTCCTCTGGGCACGGCTGACCGCGCCGGACCTGCACTGGGCGATCGCGCAGCACGCGCACCGCCTGCTCCAGCCGGTGATCACGCGGCGACTCCCGGGGTTGCCGCCGGACGAGGCGGCGGCGGTCGAGGCCGATCTGCGGCAACTCGAACCGCTGGCCGGGATGCACACGCGGATTTTCGAGAGGGGGGATGACGCGTTCTCCCCGGTCCCGCCGGTCGCCGAGCGGCCGGTGTTCGACGCCGCGCAGCAGGCTCTGCGCCGGCTCCGCGATCGCTGCGACGGCACCGGGCGCGCGTCCGCGACGCCGCCGGCGGAAGCCGGAACGCCGGTGTCCGCGGCACGCGCCGAGGCCAGCCGGGCCAACGGGCGGAAAAGCCGGGGCCCGGTCACACGGGCCGGCAAAGCCTCGTCGCGACTCAACGCTTTAAAGCACGGCGGCTTCTCCCAGAAGCTGCCGGCGATCTTCCGCAGCGATCCGAACCCCCGCCGCGCCGACCTCATCGAGGCTCTTCGGGACCCAGAGAGTCGGGCCGAAATCCTGGTCGAGCAGGCCGCGAACGACCTGTGG
>CAZKRE010000293.1:0-3199 GCA_964555075.1 uncultured Phycisphaeraceae bacterium | reverse complement strand
CGCGGTCGAGCTCGAGGATCCAGCCCGCCACGTTGTCGAGGAAGTAGCGGTCGTGCGTCACCGCGATGACCGTCCCCTCGTACCGCTGCAAGTGCTGCTCGAGCCAGGCGATGCTCTCGGCGTCGAGGTGGTTCGTCGGCTCGTCGAGGATCAGCACGTCCGGCTTCCGCAGCAGCAGCCGGCACAGCGCCACCCGCCGCTGCTCGCCCCCGGAAAGGGACTCCACGAGCTGCTCCGGCGGGGGGCACCGCAGCGCATCCATCGCCATCTCGAGCTGGCTGTCGATGTCCCACAGGTTCTGCGCGTCGATCTGCTCCTGCAGGTTCCCCTGCTTCTCCAGCAGCTTCTCCATCTCCTCCGGCGAGAGGTCGGGGTCGGCGAACCGGTCGCCGATCGCGTGGTACTCGGCGAGGATCTTCGCCTGCTCGCCCATGCCCTCTTCCACGATCTCCCTCACCGTCTTCGTCGGGTCGAGCCGCGGCTCCTGCGGGAGGAAGCCCGTGGTGTAGCCCGACTGCAGCGAGACCTGCCCCTCGAAGTCCTTGTCCTCCCCCGCGAGGATGCGCAGCAGCGTCGACTTCCCGGCCCCGTTGAGGCCCAGCACGCCGATCTTCGCGCCGTAGAAGTAGGAGAGGTGGATGTTCTCGAGGAGGACCTTGCGGTCGTACCGCTTGGAGACGCCGATCATCGAGTAGATGATTTTCTGGGATTCTTCGGCCATGGGTTCCGGGGGGTTTGGGATGCGGGGTGGAGCGGGGCGGGGGATACGCGGCAGTCTAGCTCGGAGATCGGGTCAACGCAGTCAGGCCTTGCCGGTCCTTCGGGACGACGCCATCGTTCCACAAACCGCCTCCGCGAGGGCGCCCCAAGCCGCGCCTCTCATCGCGTGAATGCCGCCTACAGACGCCAGAAACTTGGGCGAGCGCGTGAGGTCACAGTCGTTCCGGATCCAAAGGCTGCGAGCCCTCCGCCCTCGACGCCTTCAGGAACGCCTCAAACTTCGGCCGCGGTGTCGGCTCTGCGACGATCCGCTCCCACCGCTCGTCATCCTGCTGCGCCAACAGGAAGCGCGCGAAATCCGCGACGGCCAGACGCTTGCCTTCAGGTAACTGCTCGACAAGCTCAACGATCTCCCGCTTCTCCGTGCTCATGCAGGGATTGTACGTCGGAAGCCCCTCCCGCCTACCATTCGCGCTCGCCCGCGCGGTCTCGCCTGCCGATCGCGTCTGGCGAGCACGAGGAGCTTCCATGGACTACCAAGCCTGGGTCGCGCCCGGCAAGGGTGAACCGTTCGTCAAGCAATCCCCCGAGCGCCCGCCGCTCGGCGCCGAGGAGGTCGAGATCGCCGTCGAGCATTGCGGCATCTGCCACTCCGACCTCTCCGTCCACCAGAACGAGTGGGGCAACTCGACCTACCCCGCCGTGCTCGGGCACGAGGTCGTCGGCACGGTCGCCGCGCTCGGCGACGCCGCCAAGGGCCTCGCCGTCGGCCAGCGCGTCGGCGTCGGGTGGAACGCGGGCAGCTGCATGCACTGCCGCCAGTGCCTCGCCGGCCAGCAGCACCTCTGCCCCGACACCCAGGCCACCATCACCGGCCACTTCGGCGGCTTCGCCAACTCCGTCCGCTCCCACTGGGCCTGGGCCATTCCCCTTCCGGAGAAGCTCGACGTTCCCGACGCCGGCCCGCTCCTCTGCGGCGGCATCACCGTCTTCAACCCCATTGCGATGTTCGCGAAGCCCACCGGCCGCGTCGGCGTCGTGGGCATCGGCGGGCTGGGGCACATGGCGGTCAAGTTCGCCGCCGCCTGGGGCTGCGAAGTCACCGCCTTCACCTCCAGCCCGAACAAGTTCGACGAGGCCCGCGGCTTCGGCGCCCACCACGCCGTCTCCTCCCGCGACCCCGCCGCGATCGGGAAGCTCGCGAACTCCCTCGACCTGCTGATCGTGACTGTCAACGTTCCGCTCGACTGGGAAGCGCTCCTCGGCACGCTCGCACCCAATGGCCGGATGCACGTGGTCGGGGCCGTGCTCGAGCCGATCCCCGTCCCGGTCTTCGCGCTCCTGATGCGCCAGGCCAGCGTCGGCGCCTCGCCCACCGGCTCGCCGGTCGACATCGCGACCATGCTCGACTTCGCCGCCCGGCACCGGATCGCCCCGCAGACCGAGCACTTCCCCATGAGCCGGATCAACGAGGCGTTCGCGCACGTCGCCGAAGGGAAGGCCCGGTACCGCGTGGTGCTGGATGCGGACTTCTGATTTCAGGTAGCAGACAAGCTCTCTGGCCCATTCAAGCGTGTGCTTGTGGCCTCTCAGTGGTTGGCGAAACTGTTGTGGGGCGTGCCGAGAGAGATCGCCACATACATCTCCAGCAGCGCCTGGCGAAGCGGATGCGCTTCCTCTACGAATCGCACGTCCATCGCGCCAACGCGAGACTTGGCCGCCACGAATGCTGGGTTAAATAAATCATGTTTCTCCAGGGCTGCGCGAGAGCCTTCCGCCTTGTAGCTTGCAGACTTCATTCCGCATGCCTCACGTGCGAGCAGGAAGGCGAAGGGCGCGCTGTTGTGACTTGAACTCCTGCGACAGTGTTCGGACAGTCGCTGCCGCAGACGATTCGTACGCGCAACGTAAAGATGGTTGTCGCCCTCCGAAAAGAGATAGATGCCACGGTCGGGCATCTCCCGTGGCAAGGTGCAGACCTTGACCGCGTCCATCGCTATGAGCTTCTTAAAGGACGGATGAAGCGATTCGACATGGTGTTGGAATATCTCGTTCATCGTGAGTAGGCCGGGCATTCATCCCGCCATTCCCTGCCTCAGTTGCCCCGGCCCCGATTCCGGAAAGACGGCGGGACCAATCCCGCACGACAAGAACGCAGGCTACTCGCGAAGCCTCATCCACCGTAATGCGAGGGCGGAGCGTTGGCAGGCGGACGTCGCCGATCTTGCCGCGCCGCCCCGGCGGGTTACCATCCGCGACGTGACACCCGACCCCGATGCCATCGTGCGCCGCACCGTGACGGTCGCCACCACGCCGCAGCGGCCGCTGACGCTCGACCTCTTCCTCCCTCCCGCCCCCGGAACCCCCGGAACCCCCGCCCCCGGAACCCCCGCCCCCGGAAGCGGAGCCGCGGGCGAACCCCGACCCGCGGTGCTGCTGATCCACGGCGGCGGGTGGTCGAAGGGCTCGCCCGCGCAGT
>CAZKRE010000292.1:0-3219 GCA_964555075.1 uncultured Phycisphaeraceae bacterium | reverse complement strand
CGACCCGCCGAAAGATGAGGCCGAGCGTAACCGTGCGGCCGTGGCGACGGCGCTACGCGGGCTGCAAGCGTTCGCCGAATCGCGGGACATCGACTGGGCCGCCGCGCTCGACGCGGCGGATGACGCCCGCGAAGTGGAGGATTGATCCAATGGCGATTGCCTACGGATACGACGCGCAATCGGTGAAGCGGATCAATAGCGCCGTGCTGCGCGTGGAAATGACGCCGCGTGATGAAACCGGGCTCAAGTATCGCCCCACCGCGCGACGGGCTCCGGCATACACGCCCGCGATCGTCAAGGTAACAGTCCTGCACGATAACTACGCCGAGGCGCATCGGTGGCGGCAGGCGCTCGACACCGGCACGGGCCGGTACACCTGGGCGATCGATACGGCTCACACGTTCAACGTTGCGCTACCGCTCGACATTCAGCGGCAGTTCTGGGACGGCGTGACGCAGACGGACCCGCTCGACGGCTCGAACGAGGTGACGTTCACCCGCACCGGCCCGCAGGCCCGCGACGCCGACAACGGCAGCGTTATCGCCCAGCGCGTCATCCCGTGGCTCGACACCGACACCACCGACGCGCCGCCGCTCCTGTGCCTGCCGATGCCGATGCACGTCCCGAACGATGACGACGATGCGGACGTGCTCTGCTCACACATCATCGTCGGGCCGCACATGTGGACGAGGGTGGTATGAGCGTTCGCCACAACAGCTTCTATGGTGACGCCTACGGCGGGTTCATCGGCAACGTGTTCAACGCGCGGGGGCCGTTCTCAGTCTTCCCCGTCGTCTGCGGCATGCGCACCACCAACTGGGCTGGCACCACCGGCGACCCGAAGAGCGTTTGGAACCGCGTCGAGGGGGCTCAGTGGGCGTGGGACTCGGGCGTGGCGATCTTTGGCACCGACTCCGTACTCTCAGACAGCGCGGGCAACGTCTACGCCGCCGGCTCTAGCTCCACCGCGTGGAAGGCCGACGCGAACGACACCCCCGGCCCCGGCACCCCGGCCGACCTCTGGAAGCTCGACCCGAGCGGAACCGTCCTATGGGCCGTCCAGGTCTCCGCTCACGGCATCCTGCACATTCAGCTATCCGGCGGGACGCTCTACGCGTTCGACCTCGGAAGTCCGCTCACCGTGTACGCGATCGACCCGGCCGACGGGAGCGTGCTCGATAGCGTGACGGCCGGGGGCTCGCCGGGCTCCGACGACCAACTCCTGTACGACGGCGGCTACGTCTACGTCAACGGGCGGAAATACTCGTTCGCCGACGGCGCCCTGCAATGGAGCCTGTCCGGCGCGGTCGGCGCGGCGATCGCCACCACCGGCGGGGCGCTCTACGCCTGCGGGCCGCGGGTGACGCAGCACCGGCTTACCGTGGCCGGCGAAGACCCGGAAGACCCCGTGGAGGTGACCCATTCGGTGATGCGGCTCACGTCGGCCGGGGGCGTCGTCTGGACCTACGACACCGGGGCCGGATGCACCGCCCTGGGGGCCGGGGCGGGCCGTGTCGTCGTCGGCGGGGCGAGGGCGTCCAACAAGACCCTTTGGGCCCTCGACACGTCTGGCAGCCTCCAGTGGGCGTGGGACGGGCCGGTGTCCCCGCTACAGGTCCACGTCGACGCGAGCGGTAACGTCCACGTCGTCGGCTACCGCACCACCGCATGGGACGCCGATGCAGCGGACACCCCCGGGCCGGGGACCGCGGCGAGCTATTGGATGCTCAACCCGTCCGGCACCGTGGTCGCCACGTTCGACGGCGGCAGTAGCGGATTCTTTGGCGCCGTGCTCAAGGGCGTGTGGGCGTGAGCAGCCACGCCATCGGCGCCCGAGATATCGCCGTCGTGGGCGGGGCGTGAGGCCGCAACCTGCCTGCTATCGTGGGCGGCACATCCTCGCCCGCGCCCAGGCACCACGGTTCGGCACAGCTTGGCGCGAGGCTTCGCGGGCCGCGGCTGTCACGGATGACGCACAGGCCACTGCAGCAGTGGTAGGCTACCAGCAAACCGCCCAATTCCCCCGCCTGAGCCGCAAACCTTGCAAACCCGGACCAGCGTTTCTATGCTGGTTTTGGCAGCTTGGACTGCTGCCCCACCTCTCGAACTTGCCAACCCAGAAAGTGACGAGAGGCCCCGGATTCACGGACGAATGAACACATCTTCAATGCAACCCGAGAGTTACGATCGGCCCGCAAGGGCGGGAGGCCGGGCGGTAAGCTGGTAGTGCACCAGAATCGCCGGAAGACACCATGCCACGCAAGAGCCGACCGCCAAAGTACGGCCATCATAAGGGCACCGGGCAGGCCCGCGTGGTCCTCAACGGGCGGAGCATCTACCTGGGCCCCTTCGGCTCCCGCGAGTCCCGCCAGCGGCACGCCCGCCTCCTCGCCGAGTGGGAGGCCAGCGGCCGGGCCTTGGCGATGGACAGGCCCCAGCGCCTGCGGGTCTCCGAGGTCATCCTGGCGTACTGGCGGCACTCCCGCTCCAAGTTCCAGCCCGCCGGCGGGCTGCAGTCCTCGCACATGGTGAACATCCGCCAGTCGCTCCGGCCGCTCCGGGAACTCTACGGCCGCACGTACGCCGACGAGTTCGGCCCCCTCGCGCTCCAGGCCGTCCGCCAGCACATGATCGCCACGCACGGCTGGGGCCGCGACACGGTGAACAAGCGGGTCCGGATCGTCGTCCGCTGCTTCGCCTGGGCCGCCTCTCAGCAGTTCATCCCCGCCAGCGTCCCTTCGGCCCTGCTGACCGTCTCCGCTCTCCGTGCGGGCGAGGGAGGGGTACGGGAGGGCCGGAAGGTCCCGCCCGCCCCACGCGCGTCTGTGCGGGCGATACGGCGGCTCGTGAAGCGGGAGGTCCGGGAGATCATCGCGCTACAGCTCCTCAGCGGCGCCCGCCCTGGGGAGATATTCGCCATCCGCCGCGGCGACGTCGTTCCCCGCGGCGACGTCTGGGCCGTCACGCTCGATCGCCACAAGATGGCGTGGAAGGGGAAGACCAGGACGATCTACTTCGGCCCCCGGGCCCAGCAGATCCTCGCCCGGGTCTCCGCCCGGCGGCAGGCCGGCGAGCTGCTCTTCCAGGTCAACCAGCGGCGGTACGGGAAGATCATCATCGAGGCGTGCCGGAAAGCCGGCGTCGAGCGGTGGGCGCCGAACCAGCTGCGACACACGGCCGCCACCCGCATCCGCCGGATGCACGGGCTCGAGGCCGCCT
>CAZKRE010000291.1:0-3236 GCA_964555075.1 uncultured Phycisphaeraceae bacterium | reverse complement strand
CAGCCGGCGGAAGATCGAGCTGATGAACGCGCTGCTCTTCTCGATGCCCGGCACGCCGGTGGTGTACTACGGCGACGAGATCGGGATGGGCGACAACATCTTCCTGGGCGACCGCAACGGCGTGCGGACGCCGATGCAGTGGTCCGCCGACCGCAACGCGGGCTTCTCGCGGGCGAACCCGCAGCGGCTGTTCCTGCCCGTGATCATCGATCCCGAATACCACTACGAGACCATCAACGTCGAGGCGCAGTTGACGAACCCGTCGTCGATGCTGTGGTGGATGCGGCGGCTGATCGCGCTGCGGAAGCAGTACCCGGTGTTCGGCAAGGGGGAGATCCACTTCCTGACGCCGGACAACCCCAAGGTCCTGGCGTTCCTCCGAACGGACGACGAGCACACCGTGCTGGTGGTGGCGAACCTGTCGCGGTTTGCGCAGCCGGTGGAGCTGCACATGCCCGACCTCGCGGGCGCGACGCCGGTGGAGATGTTCGGCAACGTGCGGTTCCCGGCGGTGTCGGCGGAGGGGAACGTCTCGCTGGCGGTCGGGCCCCACGGGTTCTACTGGTTCATGATGGAAGCCGCGGCCCGGACGCGAGTGCCGGGCGCGGCGGCAACGTCCGAGATCCGCGTGCACGTGCCCGGCGAGTCGCTGTTGCGAGCGGACGGGCTGGCCCGGGCGCTCGAGCGCACGGCGCCGCGGCTGCTGCAGGGGCGGCGATGGTTCGTCTCGAAGTCGAAGACCGTTCGCGCCGTTCACATCACGGACCGCATCCCGATCGAGCCCGTGGCGGGGAACGGCGCGGCGGGGTCGCAGCAGACGATCTTCCTGGTGCAGGTCGAGTTCACCGAGGGGGAGGCGGTGACCTACGCGTTGCCGCTGATCGCCACGCCCGCCGCGCCGGCGGAAGCGGTCGACGACGAGCCTTCGAGCCTGCTGGCACGCGTCATCGACGGGGAGGGGCGGGCGTGGGACCTTCGCGATGCCATGGCCGATGCGAGCTTTGCGCGTCTGATGCTCGAGACGATGATGCAGGGGCGGGTCATCGAGGGCGAGCACACCCGGCTGATCGGCCGCCGCGTGGGCCGGGGGGATGCGGTCCTCGACCTGTCGGAGCTCGAGGTCAAACTCCCCGAGCGGGAACAGAGCAACACGAACGTGGTCTTCGGCGATGAACTGGTGTTCAAGCTCTATCGCCGCCTCGGCGACGGCGTGAACCCGGAGCTCGAGATCGGCGAGCACCTGTCCCGTGTCGGGTTTGCGAACACGGCGGAACTGATGGGCGCGATCGAGGTGACCCGCGGGGGAGGCCGGCGGACGCTGGCAGTCGCGATGCCATTCATGCCCAACCAAGGCGACGCGTGGTCGACGTTCCTTGACCATGGGCAGCGGTTCTTCGAGGAACTGGACGCGCTGACGGAGGAGCAGGCGGCGTCGCTGTGCCTGCCGGCGGACACCGGCTGCACCGCCGCGGACGGGATGCCGCCGCAGGACGTGACGACGCTCATCGCCGAGCCGCTCGAGCACGCGCGGCTGCTGGGTCGGCGGACGGCGGAGATGCACGTGGCGTTGGCGGACGACCGCGGGGACGCGGCGTTTCGACCCGAGCCCTACAGCGCGGTGTACCAGCGGTCGCTGCTGCAGTCGATGCGGAACATGACCCGCAGCGCGATCCAGACGCTGCAGCGGGGGATCGACACGCTGAGCCCCGAGGGGCAGACGCTCGCCGATGACCTGCTCGCGCGGGAAGGGGAACTGCTGGGCCTCTTCCGCGAGTTGACAAGCCGCCCGATCCACACGCCGCGGATCCGCGTCCATGGCGACTACCACCTGGGGCAGGTGCTGTGGACGGGCAAGGACTTCGTCATCATCGACTTCGAGGGCGAGCCGCTGCGGTCGGTGGGGGAGCGGCGGTTGAAGCGGTCGCCGATGAAGGACGTTGCCGGGATGGTGCGGAGCTTCGACTACGCGGCGTGGACCGCGCTGCGGCAGCACTGGGAGTTGCTCCCTGCCGACGTCAAGGCGGCGCGGGAGCGCGACGTGCGTGGGGCGCGGGTGTGGGGCTCGTGGCTGGCTCGTGAGTTTGTGCGGGCGTACATGGTGCGGGTGCGCGAGCTGCGGCCGGAACTCGCCCCGGCCGATCCCGCGGACACGGAGCTGGTGCTCCGTTCGTGGGTGCTGGAGAAGGCGCTTTACGAGGTTCGGTACGAGGTGAACGCGCGGCCGGCGTGGGCCGACATCCCGCTCCGGGGGGTGCTCACGGTTCTGAGCGATGCGCGGCGGGGCGTGGTGGGGGACGGGGTCACCGCCGCCGAAAGCGGCGACGACGGTTCGCGGGGCCCAGACGGTGTCAGCGTGAAGGAATGAAGCCAATGACGGGTGCCACGGATCGATCCACCGCCGCCGCAACCTCGGCACGGCCGCCGGAAACCGCCGGGCCGCCGCTGGGCGACCACGACGTCTACCTCTTCAACGAGGGGACGCACAGCCGGCTCTACAACAAGTTCGGCGCGCACCCGCTCCCGGGCGGCGGGGTGCACTTCGCGGTGTGGGCCCCCAATGCGCAGTACCTCGCGGTGATCGGCGACTTCAACGGCTGGGACAAGGACAGCCACCCGCTGCGGCAGCGGGGGTCGTCGGGGATCTGGGAGGGCGTCGTGCCCGAGGCCCGCGAAGGCTCGCACTACAAGTTTCACATCGCCTCCCGGCAGAACGGCTACACCGTCGACAAGATCGACCCCTTCGGCTTCCTCCACGGCGAGGCCCCGCGGAAGGAGTCGATCGTCCACAAGCTCGACTATGAATGGAACGACGCGGAGTGGCTCGCGTCGCGCGAGGCCCGTCAGAAGCTCGACAAGCCGATGAGCATCTACGAGCTGCACATCGGTTCGTGGATGCGTGAGGGGGAGCGGGCGCTGAGCTACCGGGAACTTGCGCCTCGCCTGGCGGATTACCTCTACGACCGCGCGTTCACCCACGTCGAGTTCCTCCCCGTCATGGAGCACCCGTTCTACGGGTCGTGGGGGTACCAGACGACCGGCTACTTCGCCCCCACCAGCCGCTACGGCACGCCGCAGGACCTGATGTACCTCATCGACGTCCTGCACCAGCGCGGCATCGGCGTGATCTTCGACTGGGTCCCGTCCCACTTCCCGGAGGACGAGCACGCCCTGAAGTACTTCGACGGCACACACCTCTACGAGCACGCGGACCCGCGAAAGGGCTTCCACCCCGACTG
>CAZKRE010000290.1:0-3264 GCA_964555075.1 uncultured Phycisphaeraceae bacterium | reverse complement strand
CGCATCGTGCTCGACCAGAAGGGCGGCGAGCTGCTGCTGGGCCACGGCGACATGCTCTTCCTCTCGCCGCGGTCATCGAAGCTCACGCGGGCACAGGGCTCGCTCATCGACGACATCGAGATCCGCCGAACCGTCAAGTTCCTCAAGAACGTCTCGCAGCAGAACTTCGAGCCCTCCCTCGTGCAGATCAAGGGCCCCGGCGCCGCGGGCGACGGCGAGCTCTCCGAGAAGGACGAGATGTTCGACGACGCGGTGGAGATCCTGCTCGAGACGCAGCGCGGCAGCGTGTCGCTGCTGCAGCGCCGCCTCGCCATCGGGTACAGCCGCGCGTCCCGCCTCATCGAGCAGATGGCGGAGTACGGCATCCTCGGCACCTACAAGGGCTCGCAGGCCCGCGAGGTGCTCATCGGCAAGGACGAGTGGGAAGCGATGAAGGCCCAGGCCCAGGCCGACGCGGGCGTCGTCGTCCACGGCACGATGGAGGATGAAGAGTCCTTCAACGAGAGCGACGACGACGGCGTCCCCGACGAGATGGACGGCGAACACCGGATGTGACCGCCCCTTGAAGCAGTAGGATGGTGCCGTGCACCCCATCCCCGAGATCCTGGACGAACTCCGCGCCGGTCGCATGGTCGTGCTCGTCGACGACGAGCGCCGCGAGAACGAAGGCGACCTCGTGCTGGCCGCGGAGTCCGCGACGCCCGAAGCCGTCAACTTCATGCTCCGCGAGGCGCGGGGCATGCTCTGCGTTGCACTGGGCGGGGCGGTCTGCGACCGCCTGGACCTCAGGCCGCAAGCCGGCGGCGCGACGTCGCTGCGGGGCACGGCCTACACCGTCACCGTCGACGCCGCCGAGCGTTTCGGCATCACCACCGGCGTCAGCGCCGCCGACCGCGCCCGCACCATCCGCCTCCTCGCCGACGACACCGCCCGCCCCGAGGACTTCGTCCGCCCGGGCCACGTCCCGCCCCTGCGGGCCCGAGACGGCGGCACGCTCGTCCGAGCCGGGCAGACCGAGGGCAGCGTCGACCTCTGCCGACTCGCCGGCCTCCGACCCGCGGCGATCATCATCGAGATCATGAACGACGACGGCACGATGGCCCGTGCGGGCGACCTCGCCACCTTCTGCGCCAAACACGGCCTCAAGATGTGCAGCGTCGCCGACGTCATCCAGCACCGGCTCGAACGCGAGCAGCTCGTCCGACGCGTCGCCGAGTCCCCGTTCGAAAACGACTTGGGCTCGTTCACCCTCATCGCCTACGAGAGCGACGTCGATCCCTTCCCGCACGTCGCGATGGTGTGCGGCGGCGTGGGCACGCTCGACGCCCGCGGGATGCCCGTCCCCATCGACGAGCCGGTCCTCGTGCGGATGCACAGCCAGAACCTCCTGGGCGACGTCTTCGGCGACACGTCGCAGCCCAGCGGCGAGACGCTCCGCTCCGCGATGCGGATGATCCAGCGCGAGGGGCGAGGCGCCGTCGTGTACCTCCGCCACGAGCGGATGGGCAGCGGGCTGCTCAAGCGGCTGCAGACGGCCCAGCTCCCCACCGATCACGCCCTCGCGGGGCTGGACGAGCGCGTCCGCCTCGGCGAAACCCACGCCACGCCCGGCATCATGCCCCCCGCGAACAAGGGGGCCTACGGCATCGGGGCGCAAATCCTGCGGGACCTGGGCGTCCGCCAGATCCGACTGATCACCGATCACCCCTTCATGCCCACCGCTCTCGGCGGGTTCGGACTGTCCATCTCGGGGTTCGTCCCGCTCGAACGGTGACGCTCCGCGCGGTGAATGGTGCTCGACGCGGCATCTGCAAGGGATTTTTTTCCGACACGCGGGGGAATCTCCGGGGGTTCCACAAGGCAACTTTCGCACTGATCCCGTTGCCCCGCCGGGTGCGGGGCCGAATTTTGGCCGCGCCCGCCAAGTGCTGGTTTGGGAGCGGGTTGAGGCGGCACGGGGGCCCGGAGGAGCGGAAGACGCGTTGCAGTAGCCGGGGATCAGGGAGCCATTTTCCGCAGGATTTCCACGACCTGCGGGGCGCGCGATTTCCGGGTCAGGAGCGTTTTTCGGCCCGATTTTGTGATTAGTGGGTTGACACGCCGCCGATCTTCTAAGACGTTACCTGCCCCCCCTTGCTAGCGAAGTACCTAGCACCCTGATCGGAAGAACACTGAAAGGATGAGTATGCATCACCGCGACACAGCTGTGTCTGTGCCCGGAGCCCTCGCCGTCGCGATGGGTATCCTGGCTCTGGGACAGCCAGCCCTCGGCAACGGCCCGGCCGCCAACGAAGTCGCCGTCAACTCCATGTGGGGCCTCCGGGCCGCCCTCAACGCGGGTGAGCGGAACATCTACCTGGAGTCGGGGCGCTACGACCTCGGCACCGCCCGCCTCTGGCTCGGCAGCAACGACGAGCACCTCTCCATCCGCGGCGCAGGCCGGGATAAGACCAGCCTCTACACCACCGCCAACCAGGACGCCCTCATCGGCGTGCGGAGCGGCAACGTCACCATCCAGGACCTCAAGCTCGACTCCACCCGCGCCGTGAGCCGCTCGCACACCGCGATCGACATCATCGGCGACAACATCCAACTGCTGAACTGCGACATCGTCGGCTCCAACAGCAGCGGCCTCAGCGGCGCGAAGCTCTCGGACATCGCGGTCGTCGGCAACCGCTTCATCGACAACGGCCGCCAGCAGAACCACCAGGTCTACTTCATCTCCGACGTCGTCGGCGCCGTGATCGCCAACAACGAGTTCGTCGGCAGCGACGCCGAGATGGCCGTCAAGCTCCGCACCGCCATGAACGGCAGCGGCACGCTCCGCAACGTCGCCATCGTCGGCAACGAGGTCAACGACAAGACCGGGTACACCGCCGCGATCGGCGCCGACAACCCGACCCGCAAGGAGACGCTGAAGAACTTCATCCTCGCGAAGAACAGCGTGCCCGGCGGCAACCAGGCCGCGGTCCACGACGCCCGCGGCGTGCTCGTCGACGACACCAGCCGCGCCTTCCGCTCGTCCGACGTGCAGAAGGTCAGCAACATCGGCAAGGGCTTCAACGACGTCAGCGCCGTCGAAGCCATCCTCGGCCTCAAGAACGGCAAGGGCGAGTCGGCGCTCGCGGTCAAGAGCCTCGAGAACTTCCTCGACGGCGACACGCCCACCGCCAAGGAGCGGGAGCTGATCGCGCGGCTGCTGGCGTCGAGCCGGTCCTCCACCCCCGCGCCGCCGCCGAGCAACCCCAAGCCCAAGCCCGAGCC
>CAZKRE010000289.1:0-3266 GCA_964555075.1 uncultured Phycisphaeraceae bacterium | reverse complement strand
AGCTGCCGCTGGTCGTCATCGACGTGCAGCGGGGCGGCCCGTCGACCGGCCTGCCGACGAAGACGGAGCAGAGCGACCTGCTGCAGGCGGCGTTCGGGCGCAACGGCGACTGCCCGGTGGTGCTCGTGGCCCCGCAGAGCCCGGCGGACTGCTTTGACATCGCGATCGAGGCCTGCCGCATCGCGATGCGGCACATGGTGCCGGTGATCATCCTCAGCGACGGGTACCTGGGCAACGGCAGCGAGCCGTGGCTGATCCCCGACCCGGCGCAGTACGAGAAGATCCGGGTCACCCACCCGACCGACAAGGAGAGCTACCAGACCTACGACCGGGACGAGAAGCTCGCCCGGCCGTGGGCGATCCCCGGGACGCCGGGCCTCGAGCACCGCATCGGCGGCCTGGAGAAGGCGAACATCACCGGGACGGTGAACTACGAGCCGGACAACCACCAGGTCATGACCTACATCCGCAAGGCGAAGGTCGACAAGGTGGCGGAGTTCATCCCGCCGGTCGAGCCGCACGGCGACGCGTCGGGGGACCTGCTGGTCGTGGGGTGGGGCGGGACGTACGGGTCGATCGTGACGGCGGTGAACCAGGCCCGCGACCGGGGCCGGAGCGTGTCGTCGCTGCACCTGCGGCACCTGAACCCGCTGCCGCGGAACCTGGGCGAGGTGCTCAAGCGGTTCAAGCGGGTGCTGGTGCCGGAGCTGAACACCGGGCAACTGCGGCTGCTGCTCCGGGGGAAGTACCTCGTGGACGCGCGGGGGCTCAACAAGGTGCAGGGCAAGCCGTTCCTGGTGGAGGAGATCGGTCAGGCGATCGAACGGATGCTGTCGGGCGAGTGGGGCGACGAGGAGTCGCTGATCCCGCGTGACGGCCGGATCGTGACACAGGCCGAGGCGATCGCCGAACCGGCGGGCGCGGGCGTCGGCGGGGGGCGGTGAGCGATGGTGGAGACGCACAAGGGCGTGGCGACGAACCCGAGGCACGCGTTCCTCCTGCGGGGCAAGGACGGCGAGCCGCTGCGGATGACGGGCGAGGAGATCCGGCGGCTGGTGTCGCCGCTCGAGGTGCGCGGCGAGCCCGACGACGCGGCGGGAGCGCGGGTCGAGGCGTACGACGTGGTCGCCACCGTGCGGCAGATCCGGCAGGGCATCGTGGTGACGCTCTCGCCGGAGATGGCGTGGGAAGAGTTCTCCGAACTGGCGGACCCGTACCTGGGCAAGCTGGGCGCGGCGGTGGGGCGGGAACTCGAGGTCGTGGAGCTTTAGCGGGCGTCCGCGTGGCGCCGGAGATGGTGTGATTATGACGGCAACGAACAGCGGTCCCAGCCTCGTCGTGCTCAAGCCGAAGGACTTCGCGTCGGATCAGGACGTGCGGTGGTGCCCGGGCTGCGGGGACTACGCGATCCTGACGCAGATGCGGAAGGTGCTCGCGAAGATCGGGGCGTCGAAGGAGAACACCGTGTTCGTGGCCGGCATCGGCTGCTCGAGCCGGTTCCCCTACTACATGGAGACCTACGGGCTCCACTCGATTCACGGCCGGGCCCCAGCGTTCGCGACGGGCATCAAGCTCGCCAACCCTGGGCTGGACGTGTGGCTCGTGACCGGCGACGGGGACGGGCTGTCGATCGGCGGCAACCACCTGATGCACGTGCTGCGGCGGAACGTCGGCATCAAGCTGATGCTGTTCAACAACCGGATCTACGGGCTGACGAAGGGCCAGTACTCGCCCACGAGCGAGCAGGGGAAGAAGACGTCGTCGTCGCCGATGGGGTCGCTGGACTACCCGCTGTCGCCGCTGTCGATCGCGCTGGCGGCGGAGGCGAGCTTCGTGGCCCGTGGGATCGACGTCGATCCGGACCTGCCCAAGACCCTCGAACAGGCCGCGGCCCACCACGGGGCGGCGTTCGTCGAGATCTACCAGGACTGCAACGTCTTCAATCACTTCGCGTTCGAGTACGCCACGAACAAGGACGTGAAGGAGGACAACATCCTGCGGCTCGAGCACGGCAAGCCGCTGGTCTTCGGCAAGAACCGGGACAAGGGGTTGCGGCTGAACGGCTCGAAGATCGAGAAGGTCGAGCTCGGGAAGGGCATCACGGAGGACGACCTGCTGTTCCACGACGAGACGGACGAAGCGCTGGCGTTCGCGCTGTCGCGGCTGCGGCACCCGCACTTCCCCGAGCCGGTGGGCGTCTATTACCGCGTGACGGACCAGAGCTACGAGGATCTGCTCGACGCGCAGATCGCGCAGGCCACGAAGGCCCGAGGCGAAGGGACGCTCGCGTCGCTGCTGTCGAGCGGCGAGACGTACGAGATTGCCCCCGGCGGAGCGCTGCCGGCGTCGACGAACGACACGCTGCAGGCCTACTGATCCCCGCGGCTACCGCTGGTCGGACCATCGCGCGACGTAGCGGTAGGTCGTGGCGAGCGTCGCGCCGCCGGTGCCGGCGGAGGGCTGGCCGAGGGACAGGTCCTGCGTGTAGCGGGCGGTGTCGTACATCTCGAGCTGCTGCCCGACGAACCGGCCGAAGAAGCGGGACGAGCCGGCGACCTGCATCGGCGAGTTCGGGCCGTGAACCGACGCGGCGACCTCGGCGCCGCCCTCGATGCGGAGGGGGTTGGTGCCATCCATGTACAGATTGACGCGGCCGGAACTGATGCTCCCGGGCGTAAGCATGTTCATGTTCGAGGTGCCTCGGATCGTGAGCTTCTTCGCATAGATCGTGAGCGAGGTGCCCGCGGGGACGTCGACCTTGACGCTCTGATCGAGGATGAGTTCGCCGCTGCAGCGGGCGATGACGTGGCCGCCCATCTGCAAGGTGCCGTTGCCCGTCACGATGAAGTTGACCATGTCGTAGGTGGTGGGGGGGACGACGAAGGGCGTCGTCCCGTTGACGGGGAACGTCCCCGCGATCGGTTGACCCGGGTGAGTCGGCCGGACGATGCTGTCGAATGAGAGCGGCAGCCTCAGCGAGTTCTTCGAGCCGCCGAACTGTGCGGTGGCGGCGACTTTGATCGCGGTCGCGGGATCGGCGCCCATGCCGGCGTAGGCGTCGGCAAAGAGGGCGCTGCTGCTGTAGACCCCGATGGAGTCGGCGGCGGTGCCGTTGGTCGCGACGAGCGCGAGGCCGGTCGAGTTGCTCGCGGGGTTGTAGGCGGCGGGGGTGGCGGCGTCGATGCGGGAGGCGCCGTTGAGCCGGAAGAACTGCCGCGTCGCGACGCCGAAGGGGCGGGTCTCGGGGGTGATGGACGCCCACTCCA
>CAZKRE010000288.1:2036-3286 GCA_964555075.1 uncultured Phycisphaeraceae bacterium | reverse complement strand
GATGGACCGAAAGCGATCCGGCCTCTAATCCTCTCCTGGTTTCCTGGGTTCCTGCTTGCCTCCGGACGCCCACGGGGTCAGAACGTGTGTGCCGATCCCGGGTGCCACGGCTTGTGCCGAGTGAAGCGAGGCCAAACCGTGCCGAACGTCATTGGCCGCCCATCACGGCTTGCCCCCGCCCCCGGGGGACCCCCCCCCGGCCCGTTCCGCGCCCGCCGCCCCCGTTCCGAGAACCCGCCGCCCACCACCCCGCGACATCGGATGCGCGTCGACGCGCATCCGATGCGCGTCGACTCTGGTTGAATAAGCATCGACGCGCCCCGGACCCGAGTCGACCCGCCCCCGGCCCGGGACCCTCCCCCGGAGCCCCCGGTGAGCGGCCTCCCCCGGACAAGAAAAAAGGCCCGGCGGGAGAAACTCCCAGCCGAGCCCTTCCGGGGGCAAAGTCTGTGGCGATCAATATACCCCCCGCCCCAACCCGTTCAAGCCCCCGGTCCCCCGGTCCCCCGGAAGCCCACTGACAAGCCTCCGAAGACTCCGCCTTGTCAGTGCCACCCGCCCGGGAACGCGCACCCCTGCCGCGTGCGGCCGTACGGCCATCATGGGTCCGACCCGGCCGTCTGCGGGTTGAGCTACCGGTTTCGGCGGGTCAGCGTGGCGAGGCCGGCGAGGGCGAGGAGTGCGAGGGAGGCGGGCTCGGGGACCGCGATGAAGGTCAGGTCATCGATCGCGAAGTCGTTGCCCGCGTAAGCGTTGGTGACATTCACCAGCGAGAGGGAGGCCGTCGTCGCCGCGCCGGAGTCCCAGCCGCGGGTGGTCTGCTCCCAGATGCCCCGGGTGCTGGGCGTTGCGAAGACGCCGCCCACCTCCGCCCCGTTGATCAGCAACCGCAGCCCCGCATTGCTGACCCAGGTCGAGGTCCAGACGCCGAAGGTGTAGGGGGTGTTGGCGGCAACCGTCACGTCCTGCGACCAGACGACACGGTTCCCGTCGGTCGAGCCGTTGACGGCCATCATCAGCCCGTCGCCCGTCGTGTGGTCGCCGTAGGACGCGGCGCTGCCGTGTGCCGAGCTTGGGTTGGCCAGCACGTCGTACGTCGCGGCGGCGGTGAGTTGGCCTGGGCTGTGGGTGAACTCGGTGCTGAAACCGGTGTTGCCGGCCTCGAAGTCGCCGTTGACGATGAGGTTCCCCATCGCCGCGGGCGCGAAGCAGGCCGCGGCCATCAACCCAGTGACGCGGGCGAAACGATC
>CAZKRE010000288.1:0-1936 GCA_964555075.1 uncultured Phycisphaeraceae bacterium | reverse complement strand
CGGCCCCCCCGGTAGCCCCGACGAGGCCCGGGCGGGGCTGACGCGGCTGGTCAACGCGATCCTGGACGACCCGGCGCTGACCCGGGGCGTCCCGGGGATCGGGGGCGGGGGCGACCTCTCCAGCGCCGAGCGGGTCGCCGCGGGTCGGCGGTGGCTGCAAGCGGAGATGCCCGACCTCTTCCTGCCCCCGCCGGCGGGCGGCGGGCTGCTGCTCAACGACGGCGCGTACGTCCCGCGGGTGACGGACGCGATCCTGCTCCCGAGCGACCGGGACGTGCGGACGATCGCCGCGGAGATCCCCTGGGACGCGTGGTGGCCGGTGCTGCGGCTGTGGGGCGGGCTCATGGCGCTGCTGGTGCTCATGACGATCTGCCTGTCGGTCGTCG
Organism: uncultured Phycisphaeraceae bacterium; assembly: GCA_964555075.1. Classification (GTDB taxonomy): domain Bacteria; phylum Planctomycetota; class Phycisphaerae; order Phycisphaerales; family Phycisphaeraceae; genus CAZKRE01. The sequence goes on along the minus strand of CAZKRE010000288.1, from coordinate 1,550 downwards.
TGCGGCCGCAGTGGGCCGACCACGAGCGGCTGGCGTTCCCGCTCGTGCGGTTCGTCGAGCTCATGACCGAGCGCACGGGCGGCCACGGGCTGCCCGACATCGCGCGGTCGAAGCTGTTCTGGGTCGGGTTCGGCGTCGTCGGGCTGCACCTGGTCAACGGGCTGCACGCCTGGTTCCCCGAGCTGCCGCACGTGCCCCTGAAGTTCATCTTCAGCCCGCTGCGGGAACTCTTCCCCAACGCGTCCCGCGCCTGGCAGGCGAGCGGCGTCTTCGAGCCGACGCTGTTCCTCACCGTCGTCGCCTTCGCGTTCCTCCTGCCCACGTCGGTCACGCTGACGTTCGGCGTCGGCAACCTCATCTTCCTCGCGCTGGCGGGGTACATGACGTCCATCGGGCTGGGCGTCGGCGGCGCGGCCCGGCGGGGGTACTGGCTCGAACTGCTCAACTTCGGCGCCGCGGTCGCCATGATCGGCGCGATGCTCTACACCGGCCGCCAGTACTACGCCCGCGTCGCGATCAACGCGCTGACGTTTCGGCGCAGCGGCATCGAGGCGGCACGCTCACCCACCGTCGTCTGGGCGTTCCGCGCGCTGGTCGTCCTCGCGCCGCTGACGGTGCTCCACCTCGGCGCCAGCGGCCTGTCGCCGCTCTTCGCGATCTTCGCGGTCGCCATGGTCCTGGCCCTGTGGCTCATCTCCGCCCGGATCGTCAGCGAGACCGGGCTGCTGCGGTACGGCCAGATCGCGATGCCCATGTCCATCGCCAGCGCGTTCCTCGCGCCCGAGGGCATCGGCCCGACCAACCTCATCATCCTCACCGCCGTCAGCGTGGTGCTCGTCACCGACCTGTGGGAGTCGCCGATGACCTTCATGGTCACCGGCCTCCAGGCGACGCGGCGGGCGGGGGAGCCGGAGCGCCGCGTCGTCCCCGCGATCGCCACCAGCGCCCTCCTGGGCCTGGTCGTGGCGATCGTCGCGACGCTGGTCGTGCAGCACCAGTTCGGCCTGCTGTCGTCGCCGTCGGGCACCTACACGCAGCGATCCATCGGCCCGATCAGCCAGGCGTCGCGGATGCTCTCCGACCTCCCCGCCGAGGGCGTCCACGCCGCGATCGAGGCGGCGTGGTGGGAGCGGCTGGCGGCGTTCGAGTTCGACGGCTGGGTCGTCGGCTGGACCCTCGCGGGCTTCCTGCTCTTCGCCCTCTGCACCGCGGCCCGCCTCCGCCTGCCCTGGTGGTCGATCCACCCCGTGCTGTTCGTCCTGCTGGGCAACTGGGGCCTCGTGACCTTCGGCGCCTCGTTCCTGCTCGGGTGGATCGTCAAGACGTCGGTGATGAGGATCGGCGGCGCCCGCGCGTACTACGCCGTGCTGCCGATGATGTGCGGCATCATCGCGGGGGGGCTCGTCAGCGGCGTGCTGTGGATCTGCGTCGGGCTGGTCTACTACATCCTCACCGGCGTGGCGCCCGCGCGGTACACGATGTTCTAAGCCCCGCCGCCTACTCCAGCACGACCGGCTCGAACGTGACGCGGTCGCCGGTCGGCCGGGCGA
>CAZKRE010000287.1:0-3292 GCA_964555075.1 uncultured Phycisphaeraceae bacterium | reverse complement strand
CAACTCTTCGGGCACGCCGCTTGCCTGTACGGGCACGTCGCTTGCCTGTACGGGCACGTCGCTTGCCTGTACGGGCGCGCCACGTGCCCGTACGGGCAAATCGCCCGATAACGGGTTAGGCCCCGCGCCGCCCGGGGGCCGCGGGGGACGGATCAGGTCGCCGCCACCGCCGCGTACACCTTCCCCGCCCGCTCACGGAGTTGCCTGAGCACCGCCTCTCTCCCGGGCGCGCTCGCGAGCACCGAGCAGATCGGCCGCCCCTTCGCGATCCGCGCCCCGACCGGCGGCACGTCGCACACCTGCGCCGCGGGCAACGGCTCGTACAGGTCCCCCACCGTCACGTCGCTCGTCGCCAGCACCGACACCCGCCCCATCGTCAGCCCGCGCGACCCCTTCCCCGCGCGGGCCGACGCCCCGGTCCCCAGGAGCGCGACGACCCCCTCGGCCCGCTCGAGGACCTCGGTCGCCGAGGGGTAGCGGGGGTTGATCTCGATCGGCCAGAGCCGGCCGCCGTGATCCATGATGAGGTCCACGCCGAACACGCCGCGCACGTCGTACTTCTGCGAGATCTGCACCGCCAGCCGCGACAGCGACGCCCGCGTCTCCTCGCTCAGCTTCACCGGGCCCAGGTCGCCCAGGGTCTGGAAGGGGGACGTCGCGCCGAAGGCGGGGTCGCCCACGATCTTCTCGGTGACCCCGAGCAGGAACGCCGACCACCCGTCCGCGGAGAAGACCGCCGTGTGCGGCTCGCCCCGGACGTACTGCTGCACGTAGTGGGCGTCGTCGACGCGGCGGCCGGGCGCGTACCACTCGATGCCCGCGCCGTGGCTGGAGAGGCGGGGCTTGAGCAGGTGCTTCGCCCCCTTGACGAACCCGCCCAGCAGCATCTGCCCGATCCGGCGCGAGAGGGAGAGCCGGCTGCCCGACCGGGGGTAGCGGATGCCGGGCAGCGGCTGGAGCGACGGGATGGCCTCCGGCGAGCGCGAGGCGACAATCGCGTCCGCCGACCCGCCCAGCAGCGGCCGCTGGAACGCGATCGCCCGCACCACGTCCGGGTGGTTCTCCATCGGCGCGGTGAGCAGCACCGGCGCGTTCCGCGGCGCGTCCTCCAGCCGCGCGAGCAGCGCCGCGGGGAACGCGTCGGGCGCGAGGGTGCGGGTGGCGCCCGCGATCTCCCGCAGGTCCCGGTCGCCCCGCAGATCGACGCACCAGGGCGTATAACCCGCCTCGACCGCCGATCGGGCGGCGGCACGGGTCGATTCTCCGACGATGATGAGGGTGCCCGGCACGCGGCCATGATAACCCGGCGCCGGACCCGCCCGCACCCCGCCGGTCAAGGCGACGGGTCGCAGGGTTCGATAAGGGAAACGGAGCCCCTCCACCAACCCCCGCCCCAACCGCCGGGAGCACCCCTTGACGACGACGCCCCGCCCGACCCCCGCCCCCCCGGAAACCCCGGAAACCCCGGTCTCTCCGGTAACCGGCGAAGCGCCGCCCTCCAACCGCGGCTGGTACGCCTTCGGCGCCATCTCCGCCGCCCTCCTCGCCGCGACCTACTGGGAGAAGGCCGGCTACCCGGGCGCGGAGGCCATCACGCCCCTGGTCCTGTCGCAGGAGAACAACATCGGCGCCTGGTGGAGCGGCATGTCGCTGCTCGCGAGCTGCGTCGTGGCGTGCTCCGTCGCCCTGCCCCTCTGGCGCAGCGATCGCCGGGCCTCCCTCGCCTTCGCCGGCATCGCCTTCCTCACCTTCGGCCTCTGCATCGATGAGATCGGCTCGCTCCACGAACGGGCCAGCCTCATCTTCCCCGGCGACCCGATCCAGGCCCTCGCCTTCCCCGCCGCCGCGGGCGCCGTCGTCCTCGCCGCCTCCCTCACCCTGCTCTGGCGACGCCGCCACGCCTTCCCGGGCGTCGTGCCCCTCATCGCCATCGCCTTCGCCCTCTTCGGCAGCGTCTTCGGCCAGGAGGTCATCGAGCACAAGCTCGACTGGCCCGACTCCCTCCTGCCCATCCGCGTCGTCATCGAGGAAGGGACGGAACTGACCGGCATGGCGCTGCTCCTGCTCGCCGTCATCCGGGCCGGCCGGACGCTCGGACGGACCGTCCGCCAGCGGCTCGACGACCTGACGGGCGCGTTGGGCATCGTGGCGCTCGCCGCGCTCGTCGCCACCCCGCCGCTGCTGGCGCTGGCCATCCTCATCGCCGAGGACGGGTTCCGGCCGAACTGGGGGAACTTCACCACCACCCCGCCCGCGATGCTCTTCGCCGTCGCCGCGTGGGGCTGCGCCGTCCACGCCCGCCGCCGAATCCCCCTCCACGCCGCCTGGCTCATCCCGGCGGTGCTGCTCCTGTTCCTCTCGATCCAGTCGATCGCCCACCTCATCGGCAGCCGCTTCCACGAGACCGCCGCGACCGGCGCCCTCCGCACCCTCGCCTACGGCCTCCCTCTCGCCGCGGCCGTCCTCCTCGCCACCACGTGGCGGAACAAGCGCCGCGTCGCCGCCCTCCTCCTCGCCCCCCTCCTCGCGGGCGCCAGCTTCCTCGCCTCGGGCGACACGCTCTCCCTCGCGATCGCCACCCTCGCGGCAGGGATTCTCGTCGCGGGGGTGCTGCTCCCGGAACCGCCGCACGCGGCGCGGGAGCCGGGCTCCGCCCGTTCCTGATCCCGCATGTCCGGCATTTACGATAAAATCATCCGGTTGTCCTGACTCCCGCCTCCACGCCCGAACCGCGGCAGGAGTGACCCGCATGATTTATTCCAATGCCTGCGCCTACGCCATCCGCGCGATGACGCGCCTCGCCGCCGTTCGGCCGGATGGGTACGTGCTGCTCGACGAGCTCTGCGAGGGCTCCGACCTGCCCCGCCACTTCGTCGCCAAGATCTTCCAGGACCTCGTCCGCAAGGGCCTCCTGACCTCCGCCAAGGGCCGCGGCGGCGGCTTCGCCCTCGCCCGCTCCCCCGAGGACATCACCCTCTTCGACATCGTCGCCGTGATCGACGGCACCGACCACCTCGAAGCCTGCGTCGTCGGCATGGCCAGGTGCGACGACAAGCAGCCCTGCCCCCAGCACGAACAGTGGAAACCCATCCGCGAGCAGCTTCGCGGCTACCTCAAGAACACCACGCTCCGACAGATGGCCCACACCCTCACGCGGAAGATGGACACGCTCGGCACCCCGCTCCCGATGCTCGAGAGCAAGAGCAAACCCGTCCGCCGCTGACCTCGGGGCCGGGGGCCGGGGGCCGGGAGACGTCGCGCGTGCGCGGGCCTCTGAGGAAAGCAGGAACGC
>CAZKRE010000286.1:0-3293 GCA_964555075.1 uncultured Phycisphaeraceae bacterium | reverse complement strand
GGCTGCTCCTGCCAGACCCAGTCCTCCGGCGGTCGGAGCTGCTTCGGCGCCGAGCGGCAAGTCGCGAGGACCTCGCGGGGGAGGTTGATCGCCTCGGGACCTGTTCCGCCCCGGCGGTAGTAGATGCCCTGGCTCGACCGCATGCCCAGCGCGAAGCCGCAGTAGCTGGGGTTCTCGTAGATGCTCTCAACCTGCCGCTGACCCCAGGGCTTGCCGGTCGGCGAACGCAGGCCCCGGCGGTTGAGCTGGTCGGCGATGCGCTTGCCCCGCCAGTTGCTCGCGTACCGGAGCTCGAAGATGAGGCGGACGGTCTCGACCCTCTCGGGAGCGCCGGGGCAAAGGGTGGGGCGTTCGGTCCGCTGCTTGCGGTAATGACCCGCCGCGCCGCCGCCGACGGCTCCATAGACGTCGATCGTCTCGCCCGTCTCCGGGTGAAGTTTCTGCTGGCGGCCGTCGTCGAGGGTCCGGATGACGAACAGCGGTTCGCCTTCGCTGCTGAGGTAGAGGCGGTCGCAGCCGAAGGGCGGCTTCGAGGAAACGCAGTTGAGCCCGGCGTTGAGCGAATGGACCCAGCCCTGGACTGACCGCTGGCCGATCGACTTCGCCTGCTCCTGGGCGGCGTCGAGCTTGGCAGCGGCGATCATGTTGCGGTACGCGCCCTCGGGGAGGTCGTCGGCGACGATGACGACCTCGACGCCCAGCCGCTCGGCCTCGTAGGTGAACCAGATGCCATGGTCGCTGCCGCCTCGGGTCAGGCGGTCCAGCCGCTGAACAAGCAGGACGTCGAAGTCGTTGCGGGTCCTCTTTCGTTCGAGGATGCCCTGCAGGTCGTCGCGTTTGCCCGGCAACGAGCCTGTCACGCCGTTGAGGACGATGTCGTCGACGTGGGTCCAGCCGCGCTTCTCTCCCTCGGCCTTGAGGAGGCTGAGCTGCGCCTCGGTACTGGTCGTCCCGTAGCTGTCGTCGCTCTGCCGAACGAGGCAGAGATACCGCCGAGCGCGTCCGCGCTCAGCTGGGGTTGTGGGGCTGGTCATGCTCCTTTCTCCCGCGGGCGCGCTCCTGATGAAGCCATTCCATCAGCATGCGCTGCAGCGCCCGCTCGATCGCCATCGCCTCTTCCTGAGACGCGGCTAGGCGGACGGCCGCAACGGAGCCGCGCCCACACCCCCTCTGATTCCGTCTTTCCATACGGAGTCCTTCTTTGGGTTTTCATTTTTCTTTAGCGGATGGTCAGGCGGTCGGTCGGCGGCTCCAGCCGTGCCCCGTGCTCGGGGAGTTCGCCGGTGCTTTCGAGGTGCTCGTGCAGCACAGACTTACTGAGCTTCACCACGGTCGCCGTGGTCACCGCGGCTGGCAGGTGGCGCGTGGCCCATTCGATCACCGCCGCCTCGTCCTCGACCACGAGCTTGGCGGGGCACCGCCGCAGCCCCACGCGACCCGCGGGGAGCGGCACGCTGCGCTGACGAGCGTTCGTCGCCGCGAGGTGGCGGCGGAGCCACGCTTCCAGTTCACCGCCGTAGCGGCGGAGGAAGAACGCTTCCTCGCGCTCCGCACGTGCCGCTTCCTGCTGCGCCCACTCGGCAACGCGGTCCTTGTAGGCCCTTGCCTCGACGATCCGCCGCACCACCCAGTTGGCGCTCGCCTCGTCGTTCACCACGAATCGCTCAGGCACGCCCAGCGACTCGGCTTCCTCACGGTCAAGGTCGTGTTGTTGCGGGTTCGTCTTCATGGCTCTCAGAACGGCGGCTTGTCGGGGTCGTCGTCATCGACCGGCGGCGAAGATTCCGGCGGCGGCAGGCGGTAACCCAATCGCTTCATGAAGTTGCGGAAGCTCAGCGTGTCCCGCCGGAAGCTCGTCATCCGCAGCTGCTTGAGGAACCAGTCCACCTCCGGCTGGAGCAGCGGCGCCTTGGGGCAGGCGCCTTTGCTCGGCGCAAGCATCGGCGGTCGGCGGCGCGGCCGGCGAGGCGCGGTCGCTCCCTTCTCGTCGTCGCTCGCTGACGGAGAGCCGCGCGTCTCACCCGCGCAGTTGCCGTCGCACGTCTCGTCACCGGCGTCGCGCAGCCGCTCCGCCCGTGCCGCGGCCGCGAGTTTGAAGATGCACTCCACCCCCGCCTTGACCTTCTTCTGTTCGACCGTCGCGAGCCAGGTATGGGTCGCGCCGCACCCGCACTGGGTGATGATGTAGGTGATCGGTCCCACCGTCGGCCGCGCCGACGGGTCGCCGTTGCCCCCCAACCGGACCGCCACGCCGATGATGTCGTCGAGTTCCACCGGCCGCTGACAGGTGGGACAGGGCCGACCCGTGAGCACCGAAATCATCCAGAATGGCACGCCCACCATCAGTTGTCTCCCATCTGGAAGGGCTCGACCTCGCCCTCGGCCCATGGCTCGTACACGTCGCCGCCCACCGGCCCCAGCGGCGGCGACGCGCGACCGACCTCGAAGATCGCCCGCACCGCCTCGCAGACGACTTCCTCCGCGACCGGCTGAAGAACGAACCCCGTCGCGCCGCACGAGCGGCATTGGACGATGACCCATGTGATCGGCCCCGAGCCCGCCCCGTTGCCGACGCCAATCAGCCGCGTCGCGACCCCGACCACGCTCCGTGGCGTCAACCGCTCCTCGCATCCCGGGCAGGGGAAATCGTCAACGATCCGGCACATCCATCTGGGCAATTGCATCACGCCACCTCCTTCGCGTCGTCGCCGTCGAAGGCCGGCAGGTCGGTGATGGGGTCGCGGACCGTATCCTCCACGTGCCACCGCGAACGGGGGCAGCAGCGCGGCGTGCGGTCGAAGAGGCAATGGGCTTCGACGGCCAACCAGTGCAGCTGCTCCGCCGCGTCGTACAGCCGCTCGTCGCCGAGCCGCCGCGAGGGCTGCCGCGGCAGCCCCAGCACCGCCTTGATGAGTTTCGCCGAATGGACGCCACGGTCCGGGGTGCCGTAGCGGAGGGCGTTGACCGCGACAGCGAGTTCGGGGTTGGCGCCGAGGACGTAGGTGGTCTTGCCTTGGGCGTGGAACAGCAGGAGCCCCCGCTGACCCAGCCGCTTGCCGCAGTCGGGCCAGACGAGGCTCATGCCGACCAGCCCTTCGAGCGTCGCACGACCGACCATCGCGTGCCCGAGGCGGTCCACCCGCGACGCGCTGTAGGTCCGCTCGTAGATGCCGTGGAGGAGGTCGCCCTCGCGGACGCCCGGCACCGGCCGCCCGGGCTCGTCGCTGTGGGGGTGGTAGGCGAACGCCCAGCCCTCCTTGCGGGCGCGGGCGACGGCGTCGTCGAGGCGACGC
>CAZKRE010000285.1:0-3298 GCA_964555075.1 uncultured Phycisphaeraceae bacterium | reverse complement strand
CGACCGCTACTTCCTCGACAACGTGGCGGGCTGGATCCTCGAGCTCGACCGCGGCCGGGGCATCCCGTGGAAGGGCAACTACACGAGCTGGCTGGAGCAGAAGCAGGCCCGGCTCGCGGTGGAGGAGAAGCAGGCGAGCACGCGGCAGAAGACGCTCGCGCGCGAGCTGGAGTGGGTCCGCCAGTCGCCCCGCGCCCGGCAGGCGAAGAGCAAGGCGAGGCTCGCGCGGTACGAGTCGATGCTGGCCGAGGATGCACGGGAGAAAGAGAAGCAGATCGAGATCTTCATCCCGCCGGGGCCGCGGCTGGGCACGCTCGTCATCGAGGCGAAGGGCGTCGCGAAGGCCTACGGCGACAAGCTGCTCTTCGACGACCTCAACTTCAGCCTCCCCGCGGGCGGCATCGTCGGCATCATCGGCCCCAACGGCGCGGGCAAGACCACCCTATTCAAGCTCATCACCGGGCAGGAGCAGCCGGACGCGGGCGCATTCCGCGTGGCCGACTCGGTGAAGCTCGCCTACGTCGAGCAGCACCGGGACGTGCTCAAGGACAGCGACAACGTCTGGCAGGCGATCGGCGACGGCGCGGAGACGATCCGCCTGGGCAACGCGGACGTGAACTCACGCGCCTACGTCGCCCGCTTCGGCTTCACCGGGCAGGACCAGCAGCGCAAAGTCGGCGTCCTCTCCGGCGGCGAGCGCAACCGCGTGCACCTGGCGCGGATGCTCCGGCAGGGCGCGAACGTGATCCTCCTCGACGAGCCGACGAACGACCTGGACGTCAACACGATCCGCGCGCTGGAGGAGGCCCTGGAAAACTTCGCCGGCTGCGCCGTGGTCATCAGCCACGACCGCTGGTTCCTCGACCGCGTCGCGACGCACATCCTCGCGTTCGAAGGCAACAGCCAGGTCGTCTGGCACGAAGGCAACTTCCAGAGCTACGAGGAGGAACGGCGTCGGAGGCTGGGGCATGATGCGGATCAGCCGCACCGGATCAAGTATCGGAAGCTGACGAAGGCGTGAGAGAGGAGCATCACATGGAACCGAGCGGTCGAAGCTGTCGTCTTCCATGGGTGCTGGCATCGGTTCTCGCGTTGTTGCTCATTGTGTTGGTTGGCGAGCGCCTGTTCCGCGGCTTCACGTTTCGAATCATGGTGGAATCGGCGGTGCACCACTCATCAGACATCGCGGCACGGATGACCGCGACGTGGCACACCGAGGGCAAGTGGCCTCCACCGGGTGAAATGCAGAATCGCGGACTTGTATTTGTCGAATCAACCAGTCAGCACGATGGGCGTCGCGTCGATCGCTACACCGGCATTCCGGGTGGCGTCGTGTTTATGCTCGACGACGACGGGTCCATGCTGGTCTTTCACCAACCCAGCGAGGCGAACTGACGCTCACCACCCCCCCGCGTTGAAGAACTCCTCGCGGGTGATCTTGCCATCCTCCACCGCGTAGACCGCGACCTCTTCGATTACCTCGCGCTTCCCCGTCGCCTTGGGCGTGACCTCGAACGTGAAGTGCACCGCGAACTGGTTCGGCCCGCCGAAGAACGGCCCGCGGACCCGTCGCCGTGGATCTCGTTGACCTCCGCCCATCGCTCGGATTTCTGGATCACCGCCTGTTGCCCGGCCGTCTCGACGCCGCCCGACTCCACGGAGACAATTCCGGGGGCGTACATCGTCCGCATCACCTCGAAGTTCTGGCCTTGGTTGCACAGCTCGACGAAGCGATTGGCGAGGGTCTCGATGCTCATGACCGGGCGCCAAAGATGCCTCGTGCGGGCAGGCTGGCACGAGGGAGCAGGCAGTCTAACGTCGAACAGGCCGTCGAGCAGAACGCAGATGAGCGCGGATGCCGACGCAGATGAGCGACCGTCAGTATCTGCGTCATCTATCCGCGTTCATCTGCGTTCAGAATGTCCGTCGCCCTCAGAAGGCGAGACGGAATGGGCCCGGCAGGATTCGAACCTGCGACCAAGGAATTATGAGTTCCCAGCTCTAACCACTGAGCTACGGGCCCGGTGACGCCCGGGGCGTCCGCGGTGGGGAAGGCGGTAGTATACGACCATGCTTCGCACGCTCCTTTTTGCGATGGTGGCGGCCCTGCTCGTGAGCGCGTCGGGCTGCGGGCCCGTCACGTTTGTGGTCGGGGCGTCGTCGATGGACCAGCGGCTCGAGCCGACGGTGGTGCGGAAGGCGGCGGGGCGGGCGGAGGGGCGCATCGCGCTGATCGACGTGTCGGGGCTGCTCGTGAACGCGGAGAAGTTCGCGCTGCTCGAGCAGGGGGAGAACCCGGTGTCGCTGTTCCACGAGCAGCTCGCCGCGGCGGCGGCGGACCCGAAGGTGAAGGCGGTGGTGCTGCGGATCAACTCGCCCGGCGGGGGCGTGACCGCATCGGACATGATGTACCGCGACGTCCGCCGCTTCCGCGAGGGGACGGGCAAGCCGGTGGTGGCGCTGCTGATGGACGTCGCCGCGAGCGGGGGCTACTACGTGGCGTGCGGGGCGGACGAGATCGTGGCGTACCCCACGAGCCTCACGGGCAGCATCGGCGTGATCGTGCAGACGGTGAGCTTCAAGCCGGCGCTCGAGCGCTGGGGGGTGCGGGCGGAGGCGATCACGAGCGGGCCGAACAAGGACGCCGGCTCGCCGCTCTCGACGCTGACGGACGAGCACCGCGCGATCCTGCGGGGGATCGTGGACGAGTTCCACGCGGGCTTCGTTGCAGTGGTCCGCGAGGGCCGGCCGGGCGTGGCGGAGGCGGACTTCGCCCGGATCACGGACGGGCGGGTCGTGACGGGCGCCGAGGCGGCGGAGGTCGGGCTCGCGGACCGGATGGGCGACCTGCACGACGCGATCGCCGTCGCGAAGTCGCGGGCGGGCATCCGTGCGGCGGACGTGGTGCGTTACCACCGCCCGCTGCGCTACGTCGGCTCGCCCTACGCCCGGCTGGCAACCGGACGCGATGCGCCCGACAGCATCAACCTGCTGCAGTTGAACATCGACGCGCTTGGGGGGATCGACGCCCCGGTGGGGGCGTTTTACCTCTGGCGACCCGACCTGCCCTGAGAGAACGATGGCGAAAGCGAAGATCGAGCTCGAATGCCCCGGCTGCCAGGAGAACCTGCAGCTCGACGCCGGATTCGCCGGCGGCGTGTGCCGCTGCTTCGACTGCGGCACGCTGATGACGGTGCCCGCGGACGCGAGCGGCGAGCGGGCGGAGCGGCTCGTGCGTCCGGCCCGGCCGGGCGAAGCGGCGCCGCGGCGCCCGAAGCGGCCGGCCTCCCCCACCTCC
>CAZKRE010000284.1:0-3398 GCA_964555075.1 uncultured Phycisphaeraceae bacterium | reverse complement strand
GGGATCTCGCCGGGCAGGAGCCACCATTGATTCTTCTTCGTCGGGGGGAGGAAGCGAATCTCTACGGTGTCGGTCGGGTCGAACAGTGCGTCGAGGAATTGGGCTAGAGCCTCCGTGCTCGCGTCAGTCATGCGGACTCCTTAGCCATGTTGAGTACGCCCGCGGCAGCCTGCGCCAGTGCCAGGCGGTCGTGCAGCCGCTTGTGGCACCTCGCACACACCGCGATGAGCTCGAACAGCGGCTCGTCAAAAAGGTGCGAATAAGTCAGATGGTGGACCTGCTCGGCGGCCGCTCGGCGGCACGCCTGGCAGAGATGGTTATCCCGCTCGAGAACCCGCTCCCGCTTGTTCTTCCAGACGGGAGACGTAGCGATGTACGACCGGTAGCGGTCGTAGCTCCACGCGACGCGGCCCCACTGCTCTTCCTCGCGGACCCGGCGCCGGGCCTCCGCCCACTTCTCCGCGAGGTCGCGGTCCCACGCGGGGACCATGAGCAGCGACGGGAACTCCTCGAGCACCGCGGCCTTGCTGATCCAGCTACCCGTGCCCTCGCCGCAGACGAGGCATTGTCGGCGGTACATGCGGCCTTTGCCGCCGGATGCTTCGACGTAGCGGATCGTGTTATCGGAATGGTCGCACCGGGTCCACGTCACGCCGCGGCCCTCCCCTCGCCGCTCAGCGCCTTCATCACCGCGTCGAGCTTCTTCCCCTTGTTCTTCACCGCCCAGAGCACGCCCCGGTCGAGCGTCTCCGCGGCGAGCAGGTGGAAGTAGGTGCACGCCGACCGCTGCCCCTTGCGATGGATGCGGTCCCTCGCCTGCTGGTAGAGCTCATAGCTCCAGGGGAGCGTGTAGAAGACGGCGTAGCTCGCGGCGGTCAGCGTGACGCCGTGCCCCACGCTCGCGGGGTGGCAGACGAGGGCGCGGATCTCGCCCGACTGGAACCGCCGTACGACGTCGGAAGAGTCGCCGCGAAACCCGCCGTCGAGCCGCTCGTGGCGGACGCCGCGGGCCTCGAGCAGCGCGGCGATGCGGGCGAGGTCTTCGCGGAAGTCGGCCCAGACGACGATCTGCTCGTTGCCGATCTCGTCGAGGATGTCGGCGAGCGCGTCGAGCTTGCTCTGCCCCGTCTTCACCGCGCCCTGGTCGCCGTCGTACATCCACCCGCCGCAGAGTTGGCGGAGCTTCGTCATGAGCGCCTCGGCCCGGACGTTGACCGTCCCGCCGGCGAGCTCCACCCGCAGCGACGCCTCTACCTCGGAGTAGGCGCGGCGTTCCTCGGGGGCGAGCTCCACCTCGCGGATGATGTCGAGTTGCTCCGGCAGGTCGAGCGCGTCCTCCTTACGGAGCGACCATGAGCGGGCTTGCAGCCGCTTCATGAACTCGACGTTCTTCTGGGGCAGGGCGCGATAGCCCGTCACCACCTGCCGGCCGTTGATCGTCCGTTTCTGCGGGGCGAAGTATTGCGACGCGAACCGATAGAAACTCTCGCCGAAGACCCGCTTGTCGATCGCCCGCATCTGGGGCCAGTATTCCGTCGCGTCGTTCGGCGCGGGCGTGCCGCTCAGGAGGTAGACGGATTCCATGTGATCCGCGAACTCGATGAGCATCTTCGTGATCTGCGAGTCGTGATTCTTGATCTTGCTCGACTCGTCCACGATCAGGCGGCGGACGCCCGCGAGCCACAGGTCTTTGCGGTGCTTCTTGAAGAGCTCGAAGTTGAGCACGAGGACGTCGGCGCCCGGCGTCGCGATGAGCCCCGCCCGCTTCGCCGGGGTCGACGCCCAGCACGGCACGACGCGCAGGCCGGGGAAGTGCTCGGCATCACGGCACCAGGCGTTCAGGATGATCGCCTTCGGGCAGACGACCACCGTCTTGTAGTACGGCATCGGGGGGAGGCCGTCGACGTGCTCGGGCTCCGCTTCGGGGAATCCCAGGGCGCCCGCGGCCGCCTTCGCTTCCCTCGCGGCCTTGCTCGCGTCGAGCGCGGCGAGCATCGTGATCGTCTTCCCCACGCCACAGGCGAGCCAGAAGCCGAACCGCGGCTCGCGGGCGCAGATCTCAGCGGCTCGCCGCTGGTGCTGCATGAGCGTGATGGTGGGCTTGTGAGACATAAGGCCGCGCCCCGCCGTCAAGCAGGGAGCGACGGGGGGTTAGATGGGGCAGTCGTCGTCGAAGGGTGTATCGCCCTCGACGTGTGTCTCGTTGACCATGGCCTCCGCCTTGCTCTTCACCGCGTCGATCTGCGTGAAGATGGTCCGGGCGAGGTCCGCCATCTCGGTCGTCGGGTCGCCGACGCTGCGGCAGATGAGCCGCTTGTAGGGCTTGCCGTCGCCGCTCTTGTCGTCGACGCTGGTGAGCTCGTACAGGCCGGGGCACTTCCGCATCGACGCGCGGCGGGCCTCGATCGGGCGGATGCACTTGTTGAATGCCTTGAGCCCCGTCCGCTTGAAGACGAACAGGTAGGGCCACGCCTCACCCTCCACGACGATTACGACGTTGACGCTCATCGTGGCCGCCGGGGGCTGCCCGTCCTCGCCCCATTCGAGATCCTCGCGGGGCACGAGGGCCTTGTCCGTGTGGCTGTACTCCGGGACACGGCCGCCGGGCACGAACTTCGCCCAGGTCGCCCACGCCGCGACGGGCATGAGGCGGATCTTGTCGCCGAGCTCCCGGCTCTCGAGCGCGTCGAGGAACGTGCCCCGCTTATGCTCGCCGTACATCTCCGCCTCTTCCGCCGTGCCCTGGAAGAGCACGATGCGGGAAAGCTGCGGCCCCGCCTCGTCGATGCCTTGCACCACGAGGCCCCCGCCGAAGTCGTCGGCGGTTGCGACGGCCGTGTTCTGACCGGTGAGCGTTGCGAGCTCGTCATTCTTCTTCGTTGCCATTCTGCGCTGTCCTTTCTGCGGGCGGTTGTCGCCCAGGGGTGTGTGACGCCGCACTACCGGCGGCGGACGTTGACTTTGATCTGAGGCTCGAGCTTGAGCCCCTCGGGGAGCTCCGAGCCGCTGTCGATGAGGTCGAGCACGGGGCGCGTCGATACACGCCGCTGAATCACCTGGAGATTGCCCGTCTCAACCGCCCACTTGACGAGCTCGTTCCAGTGGTCGGGGTCGTAGGACGCGACCATGTCCTCGCTGACGGTGACGTTCAGGTGGTCGTTGCCGAACCGGTTGACGCCCGTGTCCTCGCTGTGCCGGCGGATGGCGTCCTCGATCTGCGTCCGCCGCTTGCGAAGCCGGGCCTGCTCCGCGTTGAGCTCGTCGTTCTGGTCGAGCAGGGCGCGGAGCTCGTCGAGCAACGCCCCCAGCCCCGCCGTCTCTTCCGTCGTTGTGGTCATCCTTCTGTCTCCTTAAAAAGTTTTCCAAACCCGCCCCACGCCTCTCAGCCAGGGGCGAGC
>CAZKRE010000283.1:0-3426 GCA_964555075.1 uncultured Phycisphaeraceae bacterium | reverse complement strand
TACTGTCATCGGCGGGGGAGCGGAGTATGGGACGTGCCGCTGGAGCAGCTCAAAGAGGCGATCGACCGCATCGAGGGTGCCGGGGGGCGTGCGGTCGAGCGGCGTGGGGTGGCGTCGGGCTGGGGAGAGATCGACGGGCTTTTCGCCGGCGGTCGGCTGCCGGTGGGCGTGCTCCAGGAGTGGTATGCCGATGGGTCTTCCGGGTCGCCGCTGCCGGTGCTGACTCACCTCGTGGAGCGGGCAGCGCCGGGCGCGTGCGTGTGGGTCGGCCGCTCGTGCTGGCCCTATGCGCCGCGGCTGTCACGCGGCGTCACGCGGCGATCGGTCTTCGTCTCGCCGCGCGACACCGGGTCGCGGGTGTGGGCGGTGGGCCTGTGCCTCTCGTCGCCCGCGGTGGCGGCGGTGGTTGCGGACGGCAGCGGCTTCACGCTCGCGGCGACGCGGCGGCTGCAGTTGTCCGCGCGGGCGGGCGGCGCCCTCGTGCTGCTCGCCCGGCCTGAGTCGGAGCTGGGGGAACTTTCCGCGGCGGCGGTGCGGTGGCGGGTGAAGCCCGCCCCGTCGCCCACCCCTTCACCACGCTGGAGCGTGGAACTCTTGCGCTGCAAAGGACTGCGGCCCGCCCTCCTGCCCCAGAAGTGGACCCTGGAGGAGACCGATGCAGCGGGTGTTGTCCTTGTACCTGCCGATGTGGCCGATCGACCGGCGGCGACGCCGGCGGGGCGGCTGCGGCTCGCCTGACTCCAGCCCGTGGCTGCTCGTGGAGGACCGGCGGGGCCAGCGGGTCGTCGCGGCGCGGTGCGAGAGGGCGGTGGAGCTCGGCGTGCGCGTCGGCATGACGCTGGCCCACGCGCGGGCTCTTGCCGGCGCTGCCCAACCACGGGTCGAGCGGTACGAGCCGGAGCGTGACGCGGTTGCCCTTCAGGCGCTGGCGCGGTGGGCGATGCGGTTTACCCCCCGCGTCGGCACCGACCCGCCCGACGGCCTGCTGATGGACGTGACCGGCTGCGAGCGGCTGTACCACGGCCTGCCGAACCTGCTCCGGCTCGTGCTCGGCTCGGTGCGGCGGCTGGGCTTCGGGGCCCGCGCCGCGATCGGTCCGACGGCCGGGTGCGCGTGGGCCGTCACCCGCTACGGCGCCGAGGGGTCCCGCATCGTCACGGAGGACGACGCCGAGGCCGTCGTGGCGGCGCTGCCCGTCGCGGCGCTGCGTCTGGATACCCCGGCGAGCGAGGCCTTGTCCGAGGTGGCGATCGACCGCGTCGAGCACCTGCTCGCGATCCCCCGTGAACAGTTGGCGGACCGCTTCGGGCACGTGCTGCTGCACCGGCTCGACGCGGCGCTTGGGCACGCGGACGACCCGCTCGAGCCCGTGCAGCGGGTCGAGGCCCCGTCGGTGGAACGCGAGTTCCCCGGCCCGGTGACCGGGTTCGAGGCGGTCCAGATCGCCGCGCGGGGGCTGGTCGAGGCGCTGTGCGGCCTGCTGGATGCGCGGAAGCTCGGGGCGTTGCAGTTGATCCTCGCGCTCGACCGCTACGAGGCGGGGCCGGTGCGGGAGGTGCTCGAGGTATCGACGGCGGAGCGCGACCCGAAGCACG
Organism: uncultured Phycisphaeraceae bacterium; assembly: GCA_964555075.1. Taxonomy (GTDB): domain Bacteria; phylum Planctomycetota; class Phycisphaerae; order Phycisphaerales; family Phycisphaeraceae; genus CAZKRE01. Next base: position 1,831 of record CAZKRE010000283.1, on the reverse strand, counting down.
TCTGGTCGGTGATGCGGCCGGTGGTGGAACGGGTCAACCTCGGCCGGGGCGTCGAGCGGATCACGCTCACGGCGAGCCGGACGGCCTCCTTGCCGACGCGGCAGCTCGGGTGGGTGGGCGAAGGCGGCCCGGAGCCCTTCGATCCCGCGGGGCTGGGGCGGGTGGTGGACCTGCTCAAGGGTCGGCTGGGAGAGGACGCGGTGTTGCAGCCGCGGCTCGTGGACACGCACGTGCCGGAGGCGGCGTTCCGGCTGGAGCCGGTGACGACGGGGTCCATGCAGCAGCGGGCGGAGGCGCCGCCGCCGCCGCTGGGTCAGGCCCGCCCGCCGATCATGCTGGACCGGCCCGAGCCTGCGGAGGTGATGCTGCTGCGGCCCGAGGGCCCGGTGCTCTCGCTGCGGTGGCGGGGGGAGCCGCGTCGGATCGTGACGGCGGTCGGGCCAGAGGCGATCTCGGGGCGGTGGTGGCTGGGCAACCGGCCGGGCGAGGCGTCGCCTTCGCGGAGCTATTACCGCGTGCAGGACGAGGCGGGCCGGTGGCTGTGGGTATTCCGCGAAACGCACAGCCGCAAGTGGTTCGTACACGGGACGTGGGGGTAAGCCGTGCCGGACGCGCCTTACAAGAAGGTCCGGCCGCACCCGGCGAAGGGCTCGGCGATCGAGGTGATCCGCTGCGGCGGCCGCGTCGCCTACGCGGAGCTGCAGGCGCTCAGCAACTTCACGTTCCTCCGCGGCGCGAGCCACGCCGAGGAGCTGGCGGTGCGGGCGGCGGAGTTGGGCTATCGCGCCCTGGCCGTCACCGACGTGAATACGCTCGGGGGGATCGTGCGGGCGCACGGGGCGGCGAAGCGGGTGGGGCTTCCTTTCGTCGTGGGCAGCCGGCTCGTCTTCCGGGACACCGCCGTGCAGGTGCTGGCGTACCCGACGGGCCTGCCGAGCTACGGCCGGCTTTGTCGGCTGCTGACGCGGGGCAAGCGGAGGGTCGGGAAGGGCCAGTGCAGCATCACGCTGCGCGACCTCGTGGAGCACGGGGAGGGGCTGCTCGTCGTCGCGATCCCGCCGGCGGTGGTGGACGACGATGCGCTCGACGCGCTGCGGGGCCTGCGGCGGGCGTTCGATGGCGACCGGTTCAGTGTCGCCGCCTCATGCCCCTACGGCCCCGACGACCGCGGCCACCTCCGCCGGATGGCGGACCTCGCGGAACACCTGCGTGCGCCGATGGTGGCGACCAACGACGTCCACTACCACGGCCCCGGGCGGCAGGCGTTGCAGGACGTGCTGACCTGCATCCGGCTCGGCTGCACGCTCGATGAGGCGGGCACGAGGCTGCTCGCGAACGCGCACCGTCATCTCAAGCCGCCGGAAGAGATGGCGAGGCTGTTCGCCGACTACCCCCGCGCGGTCGCCCGCAGCGTGGAGATCGCCCATCGGGCCGGAGCGTTCTCGCTGGACGAGCTGCGCTACCAGTACCCCGACGAGGTCGTGCCCGCCGGGAGCACGGCGATCCAGCACCTCGCCGGGCTGACGTGGGCCGGTGCGCGGGAGCGTTACCCCAGCCACGTGCCCGACAAGGTCCGCGGCCAGATCGAGTACGAGCTTTCGCTGATTGAGGAGCTGGGGTTTCCGCACTACTTCCTGACCGTGCACGACATCGTCCGCTTTGCCCGCTCGCAAGGCATCCTCTGCCAGGGGCGGGGCGCGGCGGCGAACTCCGCGGTGTGCTACTGCCTGGGCGTCACGAGCGTGGACCCCGAGCGGATCGACGTGCTCTTCGAGCGGTTCGTCTCTCGCGCCCGCGACGAGCCGCCCGACATCGACATCGACTTCGAGCA
>CAZKRE010000282.1:0-3429 GCA_964555075.1 uncultured Phycisphaeraceae bacterium | reverse complement strand
ACCTCTTCACTCACCCACCACCCGTAGGCGTCATCCAGTCGCTTAGCGGCGTCCACGGATCACCCCCTCTTCCGGCGGCGGTACGACGATCCCGAAGAAGTCGGCCAGCCACGCGATGCAAAGCTCGATGTATTCGCCGAACTCTTCAACGTTGAGATCCGCCGTGCTGCGCACCGTCTCCACCAGCGGCTTCCCCGTGATCGGGTCCGTCTCCTGCTCGCGTAAGAACTTCGCGGCGAGGATGCGGTGGGCACGGTCGCGCGTGTACGTCTCGCCCTGGTCCCGCAGGAAGCGGTGAAACTCTTTGACGATGACGCCGTAGTAATAGCGGTTCTGCGGATCGGTCCGCCGCTTGCGGTACTTCGTGAAGTCGATCCGCCAGCGGCCCTTCATCTGCCGCAGGCCGGCGGTGAGCTGCGCAACCTGCCGATGATCCTCGAAATTGATAATGCGTTCGTGGGTCATGCCGCCCCGCTTTCGCCGTGCTCGAAGCGGGCGGAACGTGCGGCGTTACACGCACGCAGCAGGTTGTCTGTGTAGAACCTCACGTCCCTGACGATCAGCCAACCTTTGTGCGGCTGGACCTCAACAAGCAATCCTTGCTCTACTGGTCCTTGGGACGGCGTATCGATGTCGCAGGGCCAGCAGCCGAAATTGATATCACTGTCCCACTGCGAGGGGCCGTCATAACTCATTGGCTGTGCGATCGCTCCGCAACGCGGGCACATGCGGAACGTATTGGATTCGATGATCACGCTGTACGGATCGCCGGCCAATGTTTGGCAATTCGCCACGTTCCAGCCTTCGGGGTCATCCTGATAAGTCGATTCCAGAGAGTCGCCTAGTGCCTTCATCTTCGGGCAGGCGAGCGTCCCCGGGGGTTTGATCTCGTACCAGGACACCATTCCTTGAGGCGACACCACGCGAAAATCGGGCAAGTACCACGTCTTATCGGGCAGGACAAACCCTTCGGGCTCGTACTCCCATTTCAAGGCGACAGCATCAAAGAACACCGCCCACCTCGCTTCAAGGCGTGAACGAAAACGATATCCTCGGTAGGTCGTTTCAATGGGCTTGATCGTCATTGCTGTTTCTCCTCGCTCACCACGCCGACTTCCTCCCAAGTCAGCGACCGCGGATCGAAGTTGAAAGCGAACCGGAACCCGCCCCCGAAGCTATGCCGGGCCTTGCGGATGAAGATTGACCGATCGAATGACTTGTCGAGAACGCCGAATCCGACCCGGACAGGCTTCACTTCCGCCGGCCGATGCTTCGCTAGCACGAGAACACACTGGGAGAACCGCGTGTAAGCCGCACCGCCCGCGACAAGATCGAGCGTGATTCCGCCCTTTCCTTTCTGGCCGATCTTCGGATGCGTCACGAGAACCACGCTGCACCCGTGTTCTACCGCGACGAGCTTCACGTCCATCAGGAACTTCAAGTCGGTCAGCCATGGCTTCGCGCTGCCCTCGATCGCCGTCACCGGGTCCACCGCGATAACCCGCCGCCCCTCGACCGCCCGTTCCCTGACCCAGGCGGCGAGCGCATCGGCCGACAGCATTTCCTTCGGCGTGTGCCAGATGCACCGCCCGAGCGCGTCGAGCCAATCGCGGTGTTCCGCGAACATCGCGCGGGCCTTCGGCCGGTGGGCGTTCATCCACTTGGGCTTCGTGAGCCCCGAGACGCCGGTCTTGATCGCTAGCGCCCGCGCGAGGTAGCTATTCCGGTCCTCTTCAAGCTCGTAGATCGCCGCGGGGACGCCGGCCGCCAGCCAGAACATCAGGCATTGGATCATGAAGAACGACTTGCCCGCTTCGGGCTCGCCGCAAACCAGCGTCACCGATCCCGGCCGCAGGGCTTCCGTCGCGTTCGTCAGCGTCGGCCACGGCCATTCGGCGGTCTCGTACCGGCCGGCGAATACGTCTTCGAGGTAGGCGTCGAACTCCGCGGCCGGTCCCGCGGGCATGGCGGCATCGATGATCGTCTCGACCGAATCATGGGCCGACTCGGGGTCGATGGCGATGAAATCCACCACGTCACCCTTCGCCGGAAGCTCGAGCATATCGGGCTTGACGAAACAAACGACGGGGGCGGGGCGCAGCTTTTCGAGGATGCCCGCAACCTCGACCATGTGGGCCGCGCCCTTGTCATCGTGGTCGGGCCAGAGGATGACGCGCTTACCCGCCAGCGGCGTCCAGTCGGCGTGCGCCGCCTTCCCCGCACCGGCCGGGCTCGTGGTTGCCACGATGCCAAGGTCATGCAGGGCGTGGACGCACTTCTCGCCCTCGACCACCACGACGCGCTCGGCGTCCCGCACGCGGCCGATGTTGTAGATCGGCCAGGGCTTCGGCGGCGCCCCGAAGACGTACCCCTTACCCTCGCGATGGGCCTGCCGGAACGTCTTACCGTCCGGGGTGACGCACCGGAACACCGCCATCTTCGGCTTCGCGGGATTCTCGGGGTCGGCGTAGAGGTACGTCGCCTCGACCTTGCCGGGGCACTTCCGGGCGATAGCGTCGAGGCTCACGGGCTTCTCGCCGGTCGGAGTGGTCGTGACCTGCCCCGCCGCCTTTGCCCAGTCGGTGCCGCCTCCGGGCCGGCTGGTGTCCTCCGCGGCGCGGTACTCGGTGATCACCTCTTCGACCGTGCGGCCCTGCCGCTTGGCGCGAACGTCGAGAAAATCCCAGTTGATCCCGCAGCCGTGGCACTTGAACGCCCACGTGCCATCGGGCCGCTCGTAGACGCCGGCGGACGGCCGGTTGTCTTCGTGCCAGGGGCATCGGATCGCGGTCGGCTTGTCGACGTTGGCGCCGGCCTCGCGAAGCTCGAGGATGAGTTGCCCGCGGCTCTTACGCTCGCGGATCTCAGGTGCTCCGATCATGCCGCGTCCCCCTTCTTCGCGTCGGGGTAGAGCAGGGCAAGCTCGTCATCCGTGGGAGCCCGGTAGTCGTACGCGCCGCTGCCGGGGTCGCCGTCGTGGCCGGGTGTGGTGGGTCCGGCCTCATCCGCCCACCGCCCCTGGTTCAGCCAGGTCGACGGGTGCGGGATGAACTGCCCGTTGTCTTTCCGCCACGCGGCCGATGCCTTTGCCCGCTCGATTGCGGCGAGAATGTCGGCCAGGGGCGGCCGGTCGTCAGCGTGCTGCCACGCCTTGAGCGCGGCTTTCCTGCCGATCTTGCGGGGGTACGCGGCCCAAAACTCTGCAAAACCGTCGTCGGGCTTGGCCCTTTCCCCCACACCCCCTTTCCCTGAAGACCTAACTTCATCTTCACCTTCAGTACAAGGGCGTTTCTTTTGCGTTACATCATGCGTTACATCTCCGTTACCGCTGCGATGCTTGCGGACCCGTGAAGCGGTCTGCCGCCGCTGTTCTTCATCGCGAATGAGTCGCCTCGAGTACAGGGCACCGTCAGCACGGCACGCGCAGAC